>NC_009051.1:619525-929287 GCF_000015825.1 Methanoculleus marisnigri JR1
GACATCGACGGCGACGACGATGCACTGGGTGCCGAACCGCTCGGCGCCCTGCGAGATCAGGTTCGGGTCGGCGACGGCGCTCGAGTTGATGCTCACCTTGTCCGCGCCCGCCCGGAGGATCTGTTTCATATCCTCGATCGTCCGGATGCCGCCGCCGACGGTGAGCGGGAGAAAGAGCTGGTCGGCCGCCCGCTGCACGACGTCGATGATGGTGCCCCGGTCTTCCCTGGTGGCGGTGATGTCGAGGAAGACCACCTCGTCCGCGCCCTGCTCGTTGTAGCGCTGGGCGAGTTCGACGGGATCGCCCGCGTCGCGCAGGCCGACGAAGTGCGTGCCCTTGACCACCCGCCCGTCCTTGAGGTCAAGGCAGGGGATGATCCGCTTGGTCAGAACCATGTGTAGTGATTTTGAGGCGGAGGTGATGAGGTTTTGGTATGTGCGACTGGCCGAAGGTGCGATGTTCCTCTGGAACAGAGCTGGAGCACCGGTAGGAACGACGTTCCATGGGAACGGAGTTCGAGCACCGGAGGTGCGAGGTGCGGGGGCAGGAGCAGGAGAAAACGCGTAGCGTTTTCGACTTGCGACGGGCGGGAGCGGAGCGAGCGGCCGGAGTTCGAACACAGGAGGTGCGGGTTGGAGACAGGGGAGGGGGGATGCTCCCCCCTCCCCGTCAGCCCCTCCCCCAATGGCGATATCCGATGGAAATCCGTGTCCCCCAGCGCGTTTGCTATAAGTAAGCGTGAGTCTCATCTGTTTCAAGAAAGGCTATCGAAAGATAGGGTGTTTGAAAATGGTGAAAGTCCAACTTTGTTGACAATCTTGCAATCTTTGGGAGGAACATTAGGGCAACTCTGTTTCGCCTATGTAACTCCGTCAACTGATACTCCCTGATATCGCCACGCACTGCCCCCGCCCCGAGGTGTGGGGTGAACTCCGGTGACCCACTCCCCTACTTTTAAGTACTCACGAAAGACACCTTTACAGGCAAACCGGGGAATATCCGGGCAGGATAACCGGTCTGGTGGTTTTTATGGAGTCTGGAGATCTCAAAATTGCGTGGGCGCGGCAGTACATGCCGGTGCTCTCGTCCATTCGGAAGCGTTTCGTCGAGGAGAAGCCGTTCTCCGGCATGACTATCGGCATGGCCCTGCACGTCGAGGCGAAGACCGCGGTACTGGTCGAGACGCTCGCGGCAGGCGGCGCCGAGGTGCACATCACGGGGTGCAACCCCCTCTCGACCCAGGACGACGTCGCGACGGCGCTCGATACCCGGGAAGGGATTCACTCCTACGCCCGCCGGGGAGCCAGCGTCGAGGAGTACTACGCGGCCATCGACCGGGTGCTCGACGCCCGCCCCGCGATCACTATCGACGACGGCATGGACCTGATCTTCCGCATCCACACCGAGCGGCGGGATGTGCTGGACTCGGTCATCGGCGGGTGCGAGGAGACCACGACCGGCATCCACCGGCTCCGCGCGATGGCACAGGAGGGGGCGCTCAGGTTCCCGGTCGTCGCCGTCAACGACACCCCGATGAAGCACTTCTTCGACAACGTTCACGGCACCGGGGAGAGTTCGCTTGCGTCGATCATGATCACGACGAACATCCTCATCGCCGGAAAGCGGTTCGTCGTCGCGGGCTACGGCTACTGCGGCCGGGGACTCGCGCAGAAGGCCCGGAGCCTCGGCGCCCGCGTCATCGTGACCGAGGTCGACCCCAGAAGGGCGCTGCAGGCGCACATGGACGGCTTTGAGGTCATGACGATGGACGACGCGACACACCTCGGTGACATCTTCGTCACCACCACCGGCAACACGAGCATCCTCACCGAACGGCACTTCCCGAAGATGAAGGACGGGGCGATCCTCGCGAACGCCGGCCACTTCAACGTTGAGATCGACGTCGACTGGCTCGCGGCGCACGCGGATTCCACCGTCCACCGGGACGGCGTCGACACCTACGTGCTCGACGGCAAAGCCGTCCACGTCCTCGCCGAAGGGCGGCTCGTGAACCTCGCGACGCCGAAGGGCATGGGCCACCCCGTCGAGGTGATGGACCTGAGCTTCGCGGTCCAGGCGCTCTCCGCCGAGTTCATCGCGAAGCACGGCCGCGAACTCGCTCCCGGCGTGCACGACGTCCCGTCCGCCATCGATGAGGGGGTCGCGCGGCTGAAACTCGACGCGCTCGGCCTCTCTATCGACCGGCTGACGCCCGACCAGGAGACCTATATGAGCAGCTGGACGATCGGGACGTAAATCCACTTTTTTTAATACAAATCTCTGTGCAATATCCGGGGTGGGAAAAACGGAAGGGCCGGGACCGATACGCCGTCAGGTCTGACAGGCGTCTCCGTCACAATTCATTCGTAATATGAACCCGTGGCCGCACTCGCAGCAGCGGTACTGCGCATACATGCCGCACCCGGGAGCGTTGACATTCCCCAGGAGTTCCCCCGGGGAGCCGCACCGGGGGCATGCCGGCCCCCGGTCGTCGAACCAGTGGCCGCAGTTGAGGCATTGATGGACGGTATGGACCCGCGGGTTGGCGGTCATGATCTCCTTGACGTGGTTCCGGCACCCGCAGAATGGGCAGGGGACCGGTCCGTCCTCTCCGGCATCACCGACGTCGCACGGCGGGCACGCCGTCTTTTCGGTCACGTCTAACTCGTGCACACACCCGTCCCCCTGGTTACGATGTGGTTATTTCTCCACGGAATGCTGGAGCTCCATGCCTTTTGGGTCCGCCTGCGTTCGTCAGGCAGGTACAGGCCGGTCGGCTTGCTCTGTCTCATGCACCCCTATGGGCGCTCCTACTGCTTAAATGATACCTATCGGTATCAATAGGTATCTTATTAGAAAAATAAAAACGGTATGATATAATTGCTTCGCCGGGGTACCTGAATATGAAGATGGAATCTCCCGATAACGTCTCAAGCAAGCAGGTGGGTGTGCGGCTCCCGGGCCATCTCTACCGGTGGCTGAAGGAAAAGGTCGATAGCGGCGAATACTCGAATATGGCACAGTCGGTCATCGGGGAACTGACGAAAGCGAGGACACTCGAAGAGATGCGGTGCCGCGAAACTTCGTACTACGATGTTTCCGGGGGAGAGCCCCTTGCCCGGATGGTGAACGAGCGGATTGAAAGCGTCCGCCGCGAGCTCCTGGACGAAGTGAAGCGGGGGCGTACCTGACCTGGAATTATCGTCCAACTTCTGCGCGACCGCCACAGGCCGGGGCGACGATCTGTTCCCGCCCGGGCCGGCCGGCAGAACCTTCTCGAACTCTTTTGTCATCCGCTCCTTCAGCCTGCAGTACAACATGTTTTTATACTCCCCGGACGCGTAAACTAAATATCGTTTATTTGGGCTCAGAATAAGCTAAATTAAATATACCACGCCGCAATCCTCTATAAGGTGTCACAATGAAAGCATCAACCCCGGCAACCCTCGTTGCCCTGACCCTCATGATCACCGCCGGTCTCCTGGTCGCGGGATGCACGACCACCGGAGAGACGTCGGAAGAGACTACCCTGACCGTCTTTACGGCCGCGTCGCTCACGGGGGCCTTCACGGATATCGGCAAAGCCTACGAGGCACAGAACGGAAACGTCAGGATTGATCTGGTCTTCGACGGATCGCAGGCCCTCCGCACCCAGATTGAGCAGGGAGCGAACCCCGACGTCTTCGTCTCCGCGAGCACAAAGCACATGAAGGCCCTCCAGGACGGCGGGTTCATGGATGACGGTACCGTGGCGCCGTTCCTCGGGAACAGCATGGCCCTGATCGTCCCGGCCGACAACCCGGCAAATATCACCGGTCTGGCCGACCTGGCAAAACCGGGCACAAAGATTGTCATCGGCACCAAAGATGTTCCCTTCGGCGACTACACCCGGCAGGTGCTCGATAAGATGGCCGCCGATCCCGCATACGGCGAGGCGTACCGGGAAGCCGTGATGGAGAACGTCATCTCCGAGGAGACGGCGGTAAGCTCCGTGGTGCCCAAACTGACCCTCGGGGAGGCGGATGCGGCGTTCGTCTACAAATCGGACGTCTCGAAGGACGATCTGGACAAAGTGACCCGGATCGAGGTTCCGGCGGAGTATAACGTCATGGCCACGTATCCGCTCGGCATCCTTGCGGATTCGCCGCACAAGGCCGAAGCGGAGTCCTTCATAGCGTTCGTCCGGGGCCCGGACGGCAGCGCCATCCTGACCGAGTATGGATTCGACCCCATTCCGGCAGAGTCCTGAGGTGACCCGGCCCGAAGGTGGCCTGGCGCGAGTCTCGAGGGCGGGTCTTGCCCTCCTCGTCGCCGCCCTCGTCGCCCTCTTCCTCCTCTTCGTCACGCTGCCGGTCGCCTCGCTCTTCCTGCGCATATCGCCTGAGGCGTTCCTCCGGTCGCTCGCCGAACCGGTGGTGCTCGACGCGCTCTCCCTCTCGCTAGCCACCGCGACGGTGAGCACGGCGATCGTCGTCGTCTTCGGGACGCCGCTTGCCCTGGTGAATGCCCGGCACGACTACCCGGGGAGGGCGATCGTCGATACGCTCACCGATCTCCCCATCGTCCTGCCGCCGGCGGTGGCGGGCATCGCGCTCCTCATGGCGTTCGGCCGCCGGGGCGTGGTCGGGCAGTACCTCGACCAATTCGGTATCAGCATCGCCTTCACCACGGTCGCGGTGATCCTCGCGCAGGTCTTCGTGGCCTCGCCGTTCTACATTCGGCAGGCGAGGGCGAGTTTCGAGGCGGTCGACCGCATCTACGAGGATGCGGCCCGGACGCTCGGGGCATCCCCCATGAAGGTCGCCCTCCGGGTCACCATCCCGCTTGCGTGGGGCGGGCTCATCTCGGGTGCGATACTCTCGTTCGCCCGGGCGCTCGGGGAGTTCGGCGCCACGATCATGTTTGCCGGAAACTTCCAGGGACGAACCCAGACGATGCCGCTTGCCATCTACACGACGATGCAGGGCGACCTCGATGCCGCGATCAGCCTCGCGATCGTCCTCGTCGTGATATCGTTTGCGGTGATCGCCGCGGTGAAGATCATGACCCGGCGGAGGCTCTGATGCTCTCGTTCTCTGCCGTCCGGCAACTCCGCGACTTCACTCTCGACGTCACGCTCTCGGTCGGGTGCGGGGAGACCCTCGTCCTCGTCGGCGAGAACGGGGCGGGCAAGTCCACGGTGCTGAACCTGATCTCCGGCATCCTCACCCCTGACCGTGGGGAGATCGTCCTCGGGGAGAGGAGGCTCTACTCAGGCGAGGAGGGGATCGACGTCCCCGCCGAGAGCCGGAAGGTCGGCCACCTCTTCCAGTCTTACGCCCTCTTCCCGCATATGACCGTCGCCGAGAACGTGGCGTTCGGCCTCCGCTGCCGGAAGGTCTCGCGGCCGGAGATCGCGTTCTCCGTGACGAACCAGCTTCGCGCGATGAACCTCGCCGATCTTGCGGACGTCAACGTCGGCAGGCTCTCGGGCGGGCAGCGGCAGCGGGTGGCCCTCGCCCGGGCGCTGGTGCTCGACCCGGACCTCCTCCTCCTCGACGAACCGCTCGCCGCCGTCGATATGCGGGCGCAAGCTGCGATGCGAATGGAACTCCGCGACCGGATACGGAGCGCCGGCATCCCCTGCATCGTCGTCACCCACAACCTCCGCGACGCCCTCGAACTCGCCGACCGCCTCTGCCTCCTCGAAGAGGGGCAGGTGGTCGCCGAGGGTGCGCCGGAGGAGGTGCTCGGCATGCAGGATAACGGGTTCATCGCGAGTTTTGCCGGGTCGGAACCCCACAACGGCTTTATGCCCCGGGCGTCTATCACTGGTCATAGCCGGAGGCTGCCGGACTCCCGGCCCCTCGGATGACGACCATGAAGAAGCAGGGATATGTTCTCCTCCTCGCACTGCTCGCGCCGATCTCTCTCGTGCCGGGTTCGGCCGCGGGCGGGGAGATCCCCATCAATTACTCGTTCAACGAGTCGCACGCGGAGATATACCCGCAGATGCTTGAGCGGAACGCCTCCGTAGGGGAATACTATGAGAGGATCTGCCCCGAATTCCTGGAGAGCATGCCCCCGGAGACGAGGGCGCATCTCTACAACACGACGATGCCCCGGCACCGGCCTCCCGGTGCCGACGGAGAATTTGTGCCGCCCCTGATAACGGGCAAAGTCGCCATCGCCACCGCATCCCCCGTGATCTCGGTGTGCGGAGTGCCCGTTGTCCTCGTCGCCATCGGTCTCGCCGGTATCGGCATCCTTGCCCTAATCACGGTGGCCTTGCTCGTCCGGGAGCGTATCCGCAACGGGAAGGAGTGAGCATCACTGCGGGCGGCGTGCCGGGCCGCGTGCACAATAGAGATACTCCTGCGCGTATCCGGCATACTCCCCGAAGTAGTCCCGGCTAAACCGCCGGATCCTCTCGTACTCCGGCGGGGTGCAGTTTTTTCCGGTAAGATCGGAGAGGTAGGTCTCCCTCACGATCCGGCGTATCCAGACATCGACCGGAAACGCCTCGAAGAACCCGAACGCAAAGAGCAGCACACAGTCCGCCGCTTTCGGCCCGACGCCGCGGAATCGCATCAACGTCTCCCGTGCCTCCTCGAACGGGAGGGCGGCGATACGCTCCGCCCAGTCCGGGTACTCAGTCGCATATCCGGCTGCCTCGTGAACGTAATCCGTCCGGTAGCCGAGTTTGCAGTCCCACAGGTCCGCGCGGGAGACTGCGCCGAGCGCTTCCGGCTCCGGGAACGCATACGTTCTGCCGAAAGGTCCGTCTACCGGTCTCCCGTAGCGCTCCGCCATCAGCGCGGCCCGGCGCTTCACCGCCGGGATATTCGTGTTCGTGGCGCAGATGTAGGAGATCAGGCACTCCCACGGCGGTTGCCTGACGAGACGCAGACCCCGGCACTCCCGGACGGCGGCACCAATCGCCGGGTCGCGGTCGATTGACGAAAGAATTGCGTTAAGGTCCTGGTCAAGTTGGAAGTAGTCGCGGACGAACCCCGCATCCCCCCCCTCAAACGTGAGCCGGTTTGCATCCTGCCGTATCCGGACGGCCCGGCCGCCGGCGACGCCCTGCCACCACCCGTCCGTCTTCTCCCAGCGGAACGCCTGCCCGCAGGCGAGCGTCAGGTCGAGGTCGAACGGCTGGTCGGGCCGGAGTTCGATCGTCGTCATGGCCGGCGGCACCGCCGGGTAAAAAAGAGGTTATTCTTTCTTCTCATCCTTCATCTGCTGGTAGACGCAGGACTGAACGTCCTGGCCCAGTTTCCCGATCGCGTCCGCCCGGCAGCGTGCGCAGTGGCGCATCTGCTTGATGTACGGAGCGCATTGGTCCTGCATCTCCCGCTTCTCCTTCGGTGTCGGGGGGGTGATATGGGCGAACTTGTACTGCGGGATGACTGGAATGACGTTGAAGGTGAACGCCCCCATCTCGCCGACCTTCTTTGCAATCTCGGGGATGTGCTCGTCGTTGATCCCGGGGATGTAGACGGTGTTGATCTTGACGAAGATCTTCTTCGCGACCGCCATCTCGATCCCCTTCAACTGCTGGGAGAGGAGGATTTCTGCCGCCTCGCGCCCGTGATACCTCTTCCCTTTGTAGTCGACCCAGGCGTAGATCTTCTCCCCGATCGCGGGGTCGACGGCGTTGAGCGTGATCGTGATGTTTCCGACATCGTACTTCGCGAGTTCTTCTATATACTCGGGGAGCATAAGGCCGTTCGTGCTGATGCACATGATCAGGTGCGGAAACTCCTCGTGGACCAGCCGCAGAGCCTCGAACGTCTCGGGGTTTGCGAGCGGCTCACCCGGCCCCGCGATGCCGATCACCTTCACGTACGGATAATCCCTGACGACGTTCCTGACCAGGTCGAGCCCCTCTTCCGGGGTGAGAACCTTGCTCGTGACACCCGGCCGGCTCTCGTTCACGCAGTCGAAGTCGCGTATGCAGTAGTTGCACTGGATATTGCAATCTGGAGCGACGGGGAGATGGCATCGTCCGAAGGCGTGGCAGGCTTTATCTGAGTAGCAGGGGTGCTCGCTGATCTTACGTAGCTGCTCCGGATCGTAAGGAACCTCCCTGCCCTGGACCGTCGCGGTCCGATACTCGTCGGCCATATGACAGATCTATGTGCCGATGAATATTATATACTGATGGTTGCGGTCTTCCCGGGCGGCACAAAAAAAAGGTGGTACGGGTCAGGCCGTCTCCTGGCTGAGGTCGAACGGGAGATGTTCCTTGCCGGCCTCCCGCGTATCCCGCTCCGGCTCCATCCCGAACCGCTCCTCCGCAGCTTTCAGGATCCGGCCGAGCATCTCGGGGTACGTCAGGCCCGCGTACTTCGCCATCCTGGCGAGGTGGCCGTCCCAGCACCAGCCGGGGTTCGGGTTGACCTCGAGGAGTTTTGGGTTGCCGTGCTCGTCGAGCCGCCAGTCGAACCGGCAGTAGTCGCGGCACTCCAGGCGTTCGAAGAGGGCGAGGCAGCACCGCACGATCGCCTTCTCGGTCTCCTCGGGGAGGTCCGCGGGCTTTGAGGTGATCTTCCAGTAGGGCGAGTCCGGGAGCCACTTCGCCTCGTAGCCGCAGATGCGGGGGAGACCCGGGGGCAGGGCGGAGTAGTCCTCCTCGATGACGGGCAGCACCATGCTGTATCCCGACGGGTTCCCGATGATCCCGACGCTGATGTCTTTTCCCGTGAGGAACTCCTCGACGAGGAGCGAGCGGTCGTAGCCGAGGGTCGTCCGGAGCGAGGTGATGATGTCGGAGAGTTCCTCGATGGAGTGGGCGATGCTCTCTTGCGTGATGCCGTAGGAGGAGTCGCCTGCGTTCGGCTTGACGATCGCCGGGAACTTCATCCCGACATCGTAAGTGCGGTCGCCGGGGGTGATGAAGCAGGCGTCCGGCACCGGGATCCCCATCTCTTTTGCGATCCCCCGCACGAGCGATTTGTCGTAGCAGAACGCGAGCGCCTGCGGGCCGGCTCCCGTGTACGGGATGCTGTAAATCTCGAAAAGCGCCGGGACGTGGAGTTCTTTCCTCGGGTCGTTGTTGAACCCCTCGTCGCAGAGGTTGAAGACGTAGTCCACCTTCCCCTTCAGTCTCTGGAGATCCTGGATCAGCGTCTCGTGCTTGAAGAGGTAGGTGAACCGGTAGCCGGAGAGTTCCCGCAGCGCCGCCTTCATCTGGTCGATGGTGTAGAAGTCGTCGTCGTCGAAGGCGCAGGAGGGTTTCAGGGCGTCGGGCCTCGCCGGGTCGCCGAGGAGCACCGCGACGTGTTTTGCCGTCTCCCGGCCTTTTGTCTTCGTCGCCGACCATTCCTTCCTGACGTGCGCGGTAACGATGTGGCGGCGCTCCATCATCCCGAGGTCCTGGTTGCGCTGCGACTCGGTCGCGATCTCGTGGAAGGCGATGCCGGAGAACCCCGCCTTCTCAAGGAGCCGCCGGAGCGCCTCGGGGGTGTAGAGGTGCTCGGCGTAGAACTGGTCGGCCACGACGCCCTTCTCGACGTCGGTTATCACCTCACGGGATATCAGGCGCTGGTCGTCGAACGAGAGCGACCTCTCGCGGCAGACGAACATGGTATCGTCGATCCACTCCCACGACCTCGGCTGGAAGTGCTCTTTTAAGTACTCGCCGTCGGCGACGTCCAGGAGCACCCGCCCCCAGGGTTTGAGGATGCGCCGGATCTCGGTGAGGATCCGGAGATCCTCCTCGACGGAGTCGAAATAGCCGAAACTGTTCCCGAGGACGAGGACGACGTCGTAGGTGTCGGTGCGGTACGGGAGTCGCCGGGCGTCCCCCTCCCTGAACCTGACGGGGAGCCCCTCTTTCTTCGCGGTCGACCGGGCCCGCTGGATTAGGTAGTGCGACTGGTCGAGGCCTTCGGCGTTGTAGCCCCTGCGCGCGAGTTCGAGGGTGTGCCTGCCCTGGCCGCAACAGAGGTCGAGGACTTTTTCGTGGGGCTGGAGGTGCAGAACCCGGGCGATCCGGTCGATCTCTCTCCCGGTGATCCGGGGGTCGTCGACGACGTCGCCGTCGGTCTTCAGGTAAAGGCGATTGAAGATGCCCCTCCACCAGTCGGGTTTTACGTGGTCTTCAAGGTTCGGGACCGGACCGATCGTCCTCCTGTCCCGGTGTCTTCCCTTGCGTCTGCTATCGGGAGGCTCGTCGGTGTGGACCTCGTCGATCATGCCGGGCCACTCCCCCCGGCTTCGTTTCCGGAATAGAACCGGTGTTCTGCCGGGTTGCAAAAGAGAACGGTTATCCTGTACATAGTTGGATGATCTTTCGATAGGATAGTATCGATAAAAGCATTGCGTCACGTACCTCCCTGGAGAGGGAAACCGGCACATTGGAGAGGGTTTTTCCTTCCCGTGCATCCCGGCCACGCAGAGGCCGGCGCAGGACGGGTCATGCCGCCCCGGATCCCCGAGACGCACCTATTATATGCAGGCAGGTAGTTGTGTATGTGCAGATTATCTGCATGGTTGAAGTATATGGAAGAGAGATACCCCCGCAGGGGCCCCGGATCGTATCAGGACCGTCCCCGCGAGTTCCACAAGGCGGTCTGTTCCGACTGCGGCAAAGAGTGCGAAGTTCCTTTCAAGCCTACGGAGGGTCGGCCGGTCTACTGTCTCGACTGCCTCCCGAAGCACAGGAAACCCCGGTTTTGAGTAGCCAGTAAGAATACTGTTTCCCGAAGTAAGTGAGTGAAATTCCAATGGAAGAGAGATATCCCCGCAGGGGCCCCGGATCGTATCAGGACCGTCCCCGCGAGTTCCACAAGGCAGTCTGCGCTGACTGCGGCAAAGAGTGCGAAGTTCCTTTCAAGCCTACGGAGGGTCGGCCGGTCTACTGCCGCGACTGCCTCCCGAAGCACAGAAAACCCCGATTCTAACCCCTTTTTTGAGCCGAGCGCCGTCACACGACGAGCCGTCTTCTCATCAGCCTGATGGCGAGCACGAAGAAGATCACGGTCGCTACCGCGATCCAGGCGAGGTTGAGGAGGTTTACCGGCGAGAACGCCGCGAGCGTGATTGCCCGGTTGAAGCCGACGACGTGCGTGAGCGGGAGGGCGGCGAGGGCGAAGTACTGGATCGGTTCCGGGAGCAGGTCCAGCGGGAAGAACGTCCCCGAGAAGAGGAACATCGGGGTGATGAAGAGGAACGAGGGGTAGTTCAGCGCGTCGATGCTCGGCGTGATTGCCGTGAAGCACATCGCGATCCCCGCGAAGAGGAGGCCGGCGAGGAACGCGAAGGGTATGAGCAGCAGGGACGACGGCATGGCGACGACGTTGAAGATGAGGAGCACGGGGAGCATCAGCGTTGCGTAGATCATCCCCCGGGTGGCGCCCCAGATCATCTCTCCCGCGATCACCTCGTCGATGCCGACCGGGGTCGCGATGATGGCGTCGAACGTCTTCTGGTAGTACATCCGGACGAACGACGAGTAGGTGCACTCGAAGAAGGCCGAGTACATCACCGATATCGAGACGAGGGCCGGTGCGATGAAGATGGGGTAGGGAATCCCGTCGACCGCCTCGATATAGGTCCCGAGACCGAACCCCAGCGCCAGGAGGTAGAGGACCGGCTCGATGAAGGGCGGGATGAAGTTCACCCGGTAGGTCCTGAGGAAGGCGTCCCAGTTCCTCCGCCAGACGCTCTGTACTCTCGCGGTAACGTCGATCAGCATTCGCTCACTCCCGCAGGCTCCGCCCGGTCAGCCGCAGAAAGACGTCCTCGAGGGTTGCCGGGCGGACCGTCACCGCCGCCTCGTGCCGGCAGACCTCGAGCAGTTCGCGTGCAACGTCGTTCGGACGATCCGTGAATACCTGGAGGACGTCGCCGGCGAGATCGTAGTTCACGCCGAGCTCGTCCAGGCGGGCGACCACCTTCTGTGTCCGCTCAACCTCGACGACGTCGCTCCCGGCATGCTCGCGGATGAGGTCCGCCGGGGTGCCCTCGACGAGGATCTTTCCGTGATCCATGATCACCAGCCGGTCGCAGAGGCGTTCCGCTTCGTCGAGGTAGTGGGTGGTGAGGACGAGGGTGTTTCCTTCGGCCCGGAGGCTCCGGAGCGTCTCCCAGATCAGGTGCCGCGCCTGCGGGTCGAGCCCGATGGTGGGCTCGTCGAGGATGAGCAGTTCCGGTTCGTTGACGAGCGCCCGGGCGATGATCAGCCGCCGTTTCATCCCGCCCGAGAGTTTGTCGATCAGGACGTCCCGTTTCTCGTCGAGCTGCATGAACGTGAGGAGTTCTTTTGCCCGCTTCTCCGCTTCCTGCTTCGGGATGCCGAAGTAGCGGGCGTAGACCAGCAGGTTCCGGTAGGCCGAGAAATCCGGGTCGAGGTTGTTCTCCTGCGGCACCACCCCGAGACGGCTCTTGATCTGGCGCGGGTGGGTGTCGACGTCCATCCCGAAGACCTCCAGTGTTCCGCCGGATTTCGGGGAGATGCACTGGATCATCTTCATGGTCGTCGTCTTCCCCGCTCCGTTCGGGCCGAGAAACCCGAAGACCTCCCCTTCCCTGACCCGGAAGGCGATCCGGTCGACCGCGACGAGGTCCCCGAACCGCTTCAAGAGGTCGTGCGCTGCGATGACGTCCCCGATTCTCTCCTCCTCCTGAAAAGTCAGTGAAGTCGTGCGACTACAACATTCTTTCGCTCACCCCCCCTCCGCGCAGGGGATTCGGGTCCGGGGTGCATGCCGCATTTCCCGGTGGTCCGGGGCCCGGATTCCGGTCTACCGGGACGGAGCCACCGCAGCCTTTTTGCCCGGCAGGGTAAACCGCTCTATCCGCACGTATGGAGTCGCAGCGAAACCATGATCGACAATTCTGTGGAGAAAGAGGGGTTTTTCTCTCCTTCGGATGCCGTATACGTCGGTTCGTCGGGATGCCGCGGGCGGGGCGTCTTCGCCCGCAGGGATCTTATACCCGGCGAGTTGATCGAGACCTGCCCGGTGATCGTGCTCGGGGGAGCGGACGAGCAGGAACTTCTCGATAAGACGCACCTCTTTGACTACTACTTTGCGTGGGGGGAGCTCGCCGCCGTGGCGCTGGGCTACGGGTCGCTCTACAACCACTCCCGCCACGCGAACGCGGATCACGTCTGCGATCTTCTCCGGGGCGAGATCCGCATCTCCGCCCATCGCCCGATCTCGAGAGGCGAGGAGATCACCATCAACTACGGCGGGCTGCCGGACTGCCCCGACCCCGTCTGGTTCGATGCGGTGGAGTGAGTGGTTGCCCGGAATCGTGGTTATTGCTGTTCCGGGCTCTTTTTCTTCTCCGGGGGCAGCGGCGTTTACCGGTATCGCGAACCGGGTGCCGGGAGACCTTCCCACCCTTCCCGGGCCGTTCAGGGCCGTCTGCCGAAATCTCCAGTGGAAATCAAGGGGTTTGCAATATCCTCCCCGAATCATTGAGATTCTCTCGATCGCCGGTAATGCCTGCCGACCCCTGTAACCGGCCTGCCGGTCGTGCGGGCACCTCAGAATCGTCCGAGAATTTGAACGATTTTGAGGGATTCGGGGGTAATTTGGAGATATGATAGGAGGGTGTCCGGGATGCAGGGGTGTGGGAATGGAGATGTGGCCTGGAAATTCTGCGATATGCCTGGAATGGGCGTTCCGGCCGGTGCCCTATCTCCTGATGACGAGCTGCACCCGCTCGGTCCTCACGGTGCCCCCTCCGGTCGCCGTAACCACGGCGTCCACGGTCGCGGTGGAGACGAAGGGCGGGAGGCCGGGGGTCGCGGCCTCGTAGGTGAGAGGCGGGTAGGGTGCGGAGATCGTGCCGAGGTCATGGTTTTCGCGGTATGCGCCGCCGAGCGCCGTAGCGGCAACCCTGATCTTGACGGGCGCGTCGAATCCGCCTTCGGGGTGCACCGTGAGCATGAACCTGACGGTATCGCCGGGCCGGGCGGTGGCGGACGCCGGGGTGACGCTGATCGAGAATGTGCGGGAAGTGAGCTGCACCGGGGCTCCGGTCGCGGCCGGCGTTCCCGGCGTTCCGGCCGGGGGCGGTCCCGGAGGGGGTGCGCCCTCGTTCGCGAGGAGGGCGTAGGCGCCGGCGAGCATGGTCATCAGGACGCAGACGATGATCGCGGTCAGCAGGGGGGAGCGTTCCTGGAGCATGGTGCCGGCACCTCGGTGTCCCCGTGAAGGGTACGGGCAGAACGGTTGCCGGCCTATTTATGCGTTGCCGCCCTGCCTGGGATAAAAAGGGTGAGTGTTCCTCAGTCGACGGCGACCATGACCTCGGTCGACTTGACCACGGCGTAGACCTTCTTGCCGACGGCAAGCCCGAGATTCTCCACGGACTTCTTCGTGATGACCGCGACGAGTTCGCCGCCGCCGTCCAGTTCAACGACGACCTCGGCGGTGACCACGCCCACGTTCAGGGCCTTTACTTTTCCGGGAAGCTGGTTTCTTGCACTTAACTTCATGATGCACCGGGCCGGTAATCCGGCCCGCCGGGCCATATAGGTTTCGATGCCCGAAAGATCGGCGCGGTGCGCATACTCTTCCTGCAGGCGGGAGTGCCGGCGTTTCTTCTGGGCGCAAAAAAGTGGGTTTACCTCCCCCGGGTCAGTGTGCCTGCACATCGTTCAGTATGTGGCCCCGACAGAATCATTATATCTTATAGTTGCCCATAGTTGGCTATGGTAACCACGATCCAGCTCCAGCCGGAGACCAAGTCCCGCCTGGATACCTTGAAAACACATCCCCGGGAGAGTTATGACGAGACGCTCAACCGCATTATGGACGCATTAATCGATCCGGAGCCGCTTTCCGAAGAGACGTTGCAGCGGATCGAAGAAAGCGTCGCGGACATGCGGGCCGGCCGGGGTCGCCCCTTTGAAGAGTATGTTCAGGAACGGGACCTCTGATGATCTGGCGGCTCATCCTGATGCCGGTTGCCGAGCGGGTTCTCAATAACATCCCGGACCCTGATGCCGGACGAATTAAGGAAGAACTCTATGCTCTGGCAGATGAGCCGTATCCCCGATTTCACGTTAAGAAACTGAAAGGACACCAGAACAGTCCGCTATACTCTCTTCGTGTAGGACAGTACCGGATTATTCTTGTGATCGAGGACAATGTGATGGTCATCACCGTGATTGAGATTGGAAATCGGAGCAAAATCTATCGGAAATATTGATCTGCGTCGCGAGATGTTCACGGGTCTTGTTAGTTGAGTCTCGTTTATTCGATTGTCTCGAAAGTCAAAATCAATCGCATACGGCTCTAAAAACAGATAATGGTTCTATAAAGCCATTATTTCTTCATACTCTCTTTCGTATTAACAATAAGGTTGCACAACTCAGTCCGATAAGTGCAATCAGTGCGCCAAATCCGGGTAACGCAAACACCGGCACTTCACTTTTAGCGTAGATCTCTGTTGTAAACACTTCTGATCCGGTCAAATGCCACTCTGCTTTATTCCCATCCACTACATTCGCATTTGTGTCAATAATTTTGCCGGGCATCTCGAGATAGTAGTGAACACCGGCACTACTTAGCATTGCTTCATTAAATTCGTTAGAATCCTCAATAGTTTCGTCAGATAAGAGTCTTTTATCATCGTAAATCATATAGCCGCTTTCTTTTTTGATTTGCCATTTTTCGGGATCCGTTGATTGTAATGGTTGCGTACTGGCTATACTAATCGTAACAGTATCACCATCCCAAATTTCATCGTATTTATACGTCCCTGGCTCAGCATTCGATGTCATTGATTCCCTTAACGACGAATAACCCTGTTCTTTTGCGCTCTCCTTAAGGGCATTATACACAAATTGACTCGTCGTGAGATCGTATGAGTATGAACTCAGCGTAGCATCCGGGTTTACTTTTGTGTGGACTTCAAGAGTAAAGCAGCCACAAGACAGCACCAAAAATACAATTAAAAGACATAGGATTGATATTTTTGCTCTCATAAGAGAGGCATCGACTTAAAGATTATAGATGGCTTTCTTATCGACTATCTAGGATATTCGGCTAAATAAATCTCTATTATCTTTGAAGTGTCGAAGTTTGAACACAAAGACTCAGGTGGATTGAATTGATAGAGGTATCTTGACCCCTTTGCCTGAATAGTATCAAAAAGTTAATCTATCGATAAACAAAACTTCAAGGTCAGACTGATTGGCGTTTTATTGAATTATCGCCCTTCGTGTGCCTTGCCGATGAGTGAAAACGAATATCTGACCCGTAAATCGAGGATCGATCCGAAGTTACGGGCGGCTGGTCCCTACTGAAGCGGAACTCGCCCGGCAGGAGGGGCGCGAGTACGAGCCGGCATCGGTGCTGCTTGAGCGGATACGGTCGGGGGAGAGAGCGAAGAAAGCGCGACAAGAATCTCAGTCTACATTGACATGAAGGCGCCGGGATCTTCGGGAAGGAGATCTTCGACCTCGGAGAGCGGGAGGGAGATCGGTTCCCGCCGGCCACCGGGGTACAGCGCCACCTCGATCAGCCTTTTTGGCATCCTCGCCGGAGCGGTCACGCTGCATCCCGCCCGGCGCTCATCCTCAATTGGTTTTCTTATCTATCGTATCGTTCATTCATCGTTCATTCATCGTTCATTCATCGTTCATTCATCGTTCATTCATCGTTCATTCATCGTTCATTCATCGTTCATTCATCGTTCATTCATCGTTCATTCATCGTTCATTCATCGTTCATTCATCGTTCATTCATCGTTCATTCATCGTTCATTCATCGTTCATTCATCGTTCATGTATCCACGCCAGGTTGGGCATCTACCTTGTTTTCGGCCTGGATCAGCCGCTTATTCGCCGGAGCGCTCTGGAAATGCCTCCAATTCATCGTGGCCTCTCCCGCAGGATATATCGTGTATTCCTCCTCGACGTGCCCACCTGCTCCAGGATACCGCGGTCAACCAGGCCCTTGAGATCCCTGAAAGCCGTCGGTGCCGAGACGCCGGTGAGTGATTGATAGACACCGCTCGTGATACTCCCCTCGGCCTTGATCCGCTCCACCGCAAGGATCTGCCGTTCACTCAGTTCCATCTTCTGAAGATAACTCGCGCTCAGCGTATCCATCCGCATCGTCAGGGTGAACCCGAGCGAGGTGCNTCGCGAAGGCGGGNAACCGGCATACCGGCATNCGCGGAAGGCCGTGANTGATCCGCTCAACCCCTGACCCGTAGCGTTCGACAAGCCCGGCACGGTNAGAAGATATCAGCAACCTTCGGGTTGCGGTGAAAGGAGTAGTGNCTCCTGTATGATCATCTCAACGGTGACACCTTCGGGAAGATGGCCGGGATTGTGAAAGCGGATATGGTCGTCAAAGATCTTGACCTGCGTCTGGATCGTGTTGTTGAAGTAATCGCGGTGGATAAGCGCGTTGAGAAGCGCCTCCCGGATCGCCAAAAGCGGGTAGTCCCAGATCTCTCTCCTCTGGAAGGACTCTCGCATCGCCTCCTCTGAGATGTCGTACCTGACGCCGAGATACTGCTTGATAATCCGCTCGCCCTCCTCGAACTGCTGGAAGAGATTGCCCCCGATCTCGTGGTCGCCGATGATGATATCCGCCCGCTTGAACCGCCCGATCCGGAGGATGCAGTTCAAGAAATACCGCTGCGGGTTCTTGCCGAAGAGGGCGATGGCGCCGTTGCTGATCCCTCCGTCCCTGGCAAGCCCGAGTCGAGAGAGCACTGTCTCTACTGATTCGGCCGGATCGACAGAAGTGAGTCGGCCCGTCGCATTTGCCCGTGCAAGGAAACGCCGCACCGTCTCTTCGTCGATCTCATCGAACGAGTACGGCCCGGTGACGCTGTCCCACTCAATGCTCTGCTGGAAGTACTCCCTGAGCTCGTCGGGGAGCATCTCGCGGGTTGTATCGCCGACACGGGTGTAGTACCGCCCGTCAAAGGCGACCGGAACGCGGCTCCGCTCGACAGTGACGATGACGATGGACTTCCCCTCGATCTCATGGATATCGATGACCGGATGAACGCCGAGCCGGGTGGTTATGCTGTCCGCGAGTTTCTTAACAGCGTTATTCCTCAGGTCGAGCCCGATGACGGCATGGTCATGGTCCCGGATTCCGATGACGGCGGCACCACCGGCGGTGTTGGCGAAGGCGGACAGGAGCCGGTAAAGGCTTGCGCTCACATCTTCCTTGAAGTCGATCTGCCGCCCTTCAAAGCGGGCGAGCAGGGAGTATAGGTCATCCACGCGCATCTCTCCTGATATCTTCCCTTTGTAGCATGGCGGAGCTCCTCTCCGGTTGTACGTTCTTCTGCATGCCTGATCGGGTGAAAGGCAAAGTTGCCGAATTTCCTCCAGGATGAATGGCAGAGCAATGGTAACTCTATTTTTCTGCTGAAAATTTCTTTGTTTGTGGGATGGGATTATGATTTCGGTTTTAAGGCCCTGCTAAACGAGGAGATTCAGGAAATAGAGGGATATACCTCAAAAGTCCCTATGGTGGTGCACGCCACCGTTGACTGTCCATCGTTCACCTCACCCCCTCCCCCACCGTGGCGATACCCGGTGGGAGGCCATGCCGGCGTTTGACCTCAGGCGAACGTGCAGGAGTGCTCAGAATCATGGGGGATATTCTACAAAAGGAATGGGCCTGCCCGGATTCGAACCGGGGATCTTCGCCGTGTAAGGGCGACGTCATGACCGGCTAGACCACAAGCCCTGTGGATGCCTTATAGTGTTTTGCACCGTGACGGATAAACGTGTTGCCTGCCGGGGATTCCGGTGCCATTGCCTGCGTGCTCCCCTGTGCTTCACTGCTCCCACTCGCAAACCTCTCCTCAAAGACCCCCACCGCCCGCGCTTCGCGCTCCTCAATCGCACCTTCGGTGCTCATGCTCCGGCCCCGTGGCCCGTCGCAACTCACACCCGACGGTGCTTAAACTCCTGCCGTTCCGGCAGTCGTTCCGCCCCCCGAGGGGGCGGGCAGTGCGTGGCGATATCCCATGGAAAGCCGCATGTAGATCCCCGGCGTTCTGGTAAGAAACCGCTCGCGGGACGCCCCGATAGAGGTGCCCCTCCGGAGAGAGTTGAGGAAACGTACCAACAGTGCCTAAAAAAAGAGTTCAGATAAACCCGAAGGACTTCAGCGTCACTTCGGGGTTGACGGCTCCCACGTGGTAGACCTTGCCCTCGGAGAGCTCGTTGATGACGACCTCGGCCGGGGAGAAGAGCGAGGTGTCGATCTGGTAGAAGTCGAAGTTGGCTTCCTTGAAGATATCGTAGAACGGCTTCCCGTATCCCTTGGACTTGTTGCTCGGGATCTTATCCAGGTAGTCCTTGATCTCCGGCGCGTTCATCGTCAGCATGATGCTGCCGTGGTAGATCGTCGCGTCGTTGGTGCTGCCCATCGCCTTCGTCCCGTCCTTCTTGACGGGCGCGATCGGGGCGTGGCCGATACCGGCGGTGATCTTCTTGGTATCGAAGCCGAGCTCGTTCAGCTTGTAGACCGCGGTCTCGACACAGCGGCCGGCGACCTGGATCGAGCCGACGAGGGAGGCCGTGGGGGCGACGACCGCGCAGGTGTTCGCCACGTCCACGTTGCAGGCCTCGGCGATGTTCTCCATCACCGCGGCGTTCGGGAGGTGGTCGCTCTCGAGGCAGATGACCGCGTAATCGAACTCGTCCTCATACTCGATGACCTCGTAGGTGTGCTTGGGTTTCAGGGAGAGCGCCCGTGCGGGGCCGCTCCCCATCGCGAAGTACTTGTTGACGTTGACCGTCCAGCCCGCCTTCTGGGCGCCGAGGCACGCAATCGACGGAAAGTCGGTGCTGACCTCGATGAACGGGATGGGGAAGTCCCGGATCTTGCCCATGGAGATGTCGACCTCGCCGAGCCCGCCCATGCAGATCTCGGTGAACCGCCTTCCGGTCAGGTACCCGCCTGAAGTGCTGACGCCGCAGTCTACGATGCGTGCGCCGTTGTCGAGCTCGTGCGGGACGGCATGTAACTCCTCGGCGTATTCGAAGAGTTCCTCAAAAATATCCAGTGCCAGTTCGTTCACGCTGAGCATGTGGAAAACCTCATCAGAGTACAAACGGTGGGGGAACTGATAAGGATTATGAAATCGTCTGCTCCTGCCCCAGGTGCTCCAGCACGCGCCCGGGATCGTAACGGAGACTGATCAGCCTCGTTCGCCCCCTCCCCTGGCGGTAGTGGAGATTCAGGAGCCGCATCGAATCGAACTTCTGGACGATCTCGTAGAACTTGGTGTAACTGACCCCGCCCACCTGTTCTTTCACGAAACGGTAGACGTCGCCGGCGTTCATCTCCTTATCGTCGCGGGCCGACATATCCGCGATCCTGGCCAGCACCTCCCGCTCCTCGGCCTTGAGCGCCCGCAGCGAGAACGCGAGGTGGAGGTAGCGGGAGACCTCGTATGCCCTGCAGACGTCCTCCCGCTCGACCGACCGGCGTGCCTCCCGCTCGGCGTTCAGGGCCGCACGCTTCAGGAGATCGATCCCGACGCGAAGGTCGCCGCTCTTCATCGTCTGCTCCACCACCAGATCCAGCATCTCGGTCTTGATGACGTTCGGGTAGAGACCCTGCAGGACGCGCTCCTCGAGGATGCCGTGGACCTCCTCCTCCGAGTAGGGAGGGAAGTAGATCTCCGTGGGGCGGAAGACCGACGCCACCCGTGCGTCGACCTCGCTCTGCAGGGTGACGGACATATCGCTGACGATGGCGACGACACCTATCCGGACGCCCGGATAGGCCTCGTGCGAGCGCAGCAGGGGATAGAGCACCTGGTTGATCTCGTTCTCGTAGAGGAGGTAATTCGCGTCGTCGAGCGCCACCAGGAGCACCTGCTCCTCGCGCTGCAGCACTTTCGCTATGGCGTCGAAGACCTGCTTGAACGACGTGCCCGACGGCGGCGGCGGGTGCCCGGTGACCCTGCGGTAGATCTGGGAGAAGATGGCGAACTTGGTGTTGTCGATCTGGCAGTTGATGTAGACGGGAACGAGCTTCTTCGTAGCCTCTTCGATCTCGGCAAAGACCTTTTTGACGCTCGTCGTCTTCCCGGTTCCCGGGAGACCCCTGCAGATGGTGTTGAGCGGCCTCGCTCCCCGCAGCCCGGGCTTGACCTGAAACGCGAGTTCCCGGATCTGGGCGTCACGGTGGTTGAACTGCTCGGGGACATAATCGATCTCGAAGACCTCGGGATCCCGAAAAAGCGTCTCGTCCCACATGAGCAGGTTCTTCTTCATTATACAATCCTCGGGTACGGTAGTATTTATACCCTCCAGGTTTTTGTTTCCCCATCGAGCGGATCCTGCAGGAATCAGGGCTGTTCCATGCACTTCTTACAGAGTGTCTTGCTCATGAAGAGCTGGGAGAGTTTCGCCTGCGATTTCGTCACTTCCGCTCCGCAGACCTCGCAGACGTCCTCCGCCGGGGCCTCCGACGGCTTCGCGGGAGCCGGTTCCTCCGTCGGGGCCGCCTCCGGCTGTACGGTGGGCTTCTCCTCCGGTTTTGCGGGCGGTTCGGGTGTCCTGGGGTGCTCCGGGGCCGGCGGGATTGCCGCTGCGATGACCTCGGGCGGAGGGCAGGCCTTTTTCTCCTCGCGGGGAGCAGGCTCCGCCACCGGCTCAGGCGTCTTCTTCTCCGGGGCGGGTGCCTCCGGAACCGCGGGCCTGGCCGCGAGAACGCGCCGGCGGTATGCGTCCACACGCTCGGCGGTCGCCTGATCGCCGCGCCCGACCCGGGCAAGGATCCCGTCGAGGAATGTGATAAGGTCGTCCACATCCTCATGGGTCTCTACATCGCCCTCGACCTCGAGACGGAGATTTTCGTAGTTCTCGAGGTTGATGGTGATCCCGATGGTGACTTCCTTCTTGCTGGACATATATTCCATTAAATATTGTATTCCATTATATACAATTCCACCGGCGACCCGCACCGCCCCGCCGTTCGGCTCGTCCGGCCGTGTTTTTCCGCCTCCGGAACCGGGGGCGATCCGGGCCGGCAGCCGGCGGCACGGTGGAGACGGGGGTTGCCCCGGGTATCCGGGCCGGTTCCGGCCACGGCCGGCAGGGGTGCCCGAAACCCCGCACATTGGAGTTTATGGCTATTTCCTTTCGCATGGATTTTTATATCCTCGCTCCTATACCGGGGTGAAGTTTCCGACACCTCTACCCGGTAGCCCGTACGGTATGCCAGAGGAGCGTGATGATTACCCGCCTGCGTCAAAAAGCGTCAGACTCATCCTGGCCACGCCCACCCGCCGCGGACCTGCCGGTCGTTCTCCTGGTCGGCGTAGTTGCCGGCCTTCTGCTCGTCCAGGGTGCTGTTGCATCCGCGGCGCCGATCGTTGTGGCGGCGAGCGACAGCAGCGCTACAGCGAAGGCGCACTACGCCTGCGACGGCCTTGACGATCGGGTGGAGATCCAGGCGGCGCTCGCCGCGCTCCCCGACGGCGGCACGGTCGTCCTCTCGGATGCCGCCCGCCCGGTTGCGGTCGAGTGGCCTCTCTCGGAGGGTGCAGACCTGACCCGGCTCGAGGTGCTGAAGCCCGGCGGCACGAAATAGGTCTCCCGGGGTTGCGGAACCGGCCGTTCCCCCTCCCGGCCTCCCGTGCGAAACCCTTCGATGGAGGCGGGTCGGCTAAAGCCTTAAATGGTACTTCCGTGTCATAGAGGTGTGAGCCGGGGTGGAGGGCGTCACCGGGCTCTCGCAGTCCCGTACGATCTCCCGGCGACGTCGTAGAATAACAGGCGGATCGTAGTTCAATGTCGGCAAGACCGCATCTGGGGGAGAGAGAGAGGCGCATCCTCATCGCCGTCGCGATCATACTCTCGGTGATCGTCGCCGTCGTGCTGATCCTGCATTTTTACCCCCCGATTCCAGTGCCCCCGCCCCCTCCTCCCCCACCGGTCACCCCGATTCCCACGACTCCGGCGGTGCCCCCGGAAGTTGCCGGACCGACGATCGCCGTTGCGGCAAGCGACAGCAGCCCGGAGGCCAAAGCCCGGGCAGATATCGTCTGCGACGGCACCGACGACCAGGCGGAGATCCAGGCGGCGTTCGATGCGCTATCGTCGGGCGGCACGGTCGCTCTCCTCGACGGGACGTTCAATTGCGCCGGGAATGTCTACCCGCGCGCGAACTCCATGCTCCGCGGGGAGGGGGCGGATGCGACGTTCATCGAGTTCACCAATAACGGGCGGCTCCTTGTCTCGCAGGAGTCCGTCGCGCTCTACAACTTCCACATCAGGGGCACCGGCTATCCGCAGATCGAGCCCGACCTCTGGCTCGGCGTGGTCACCATCTACGCGAGCCACGCGAAGATCCTCGCCGTCGAGGGGACTGCGGATGCGAGCACCCAGGCGGTCTTCCTCCTGCTGCACGACCCGAACGTCTACGCCCCCACCCTCGAGGACGTCGAGTTCGTCAACTGCAAGGTCGCGGACACCGGGACCTACGGGTTTCTCCACAACGCCTGGGGGACGACGAACATGGTGATCAAGAACGTCCGCTACGAGAACTGTGCTGCGATCAACTGCGGCAGGTACGGAGCGTTCAACCCCTGGGTGACCGGGTTCGACTTCGCGGAATTGAACGACATCGAGGGTCTCCGCGTGACGAACTGTCTTGCGGAAGGCAACCTGGAGTCCGGGTTTCACTTCGAGTGGGATCCGGAGAAGCGCGACTGCGTCCTCATGAACTGCATCAGCAGGAACAACGGGCAGAAAGACTACCCGGCGAAGGCTTACGTCCAGAGCGATATGTCGACCCACTACTTCGGGTGCGGCTACTACGCTCCACGGGGGGACATCATCTTCATCAGCTGCTACTCCGAGGGGAACAGCCGCCACGGGTTCTACGCGACGAACGGCGGCAAGCTCTACAGTTGCGTCGACAAAAGCGTCGGCGCCGGGAAGACCGATTACCGGCTCATCCAGCCGGCATCGTTCTACGCTGCCCCGACCCGGTCGATATCCCCGTCCCTGGTACTCGAGAACTGCTCGAGCATCGACTCGTATGGCTACGGGCTTCATATCGACCTCGCAAGCGATGTCCGGATCAAGAACTTCCACCTGGAGAATCCGGCCGGAATCGATGGAAAGGCGACGAACCTCGGAGGCTCGCTGGGCGGGCCGCTGGCCAACTCCGTGGTCAACATCTATGCATCGGGCGACCGGGCTGAGACGCTGATCTGGGCGAGGAATAACGAGAACGTCGAGTACTCGGGCAGGATCGTCTCGGACTCGGCAAAGCCGTTCGTGATCGAGGGCGATCGCACGCAGAACGTCCGGATCAAGGATATGGAGATCGTCTCCGCGAAACTCGCGCCGTTCACCAACGGCGTCACCCTCGCGAATACGGTCCCTGCCGGTGCGGTGACGTTTGAGAACGTGGCGGTCACTTCGGGCGCGTTGTGATCGCCCGTATGTCCCCGGATCGCCGGTGCCGGTTTTCCGGCCGATCCTGCTGCGGCAGGGGTGCGGCAGGGGGGCCGTTGCCGCCGCGGTCGACCGGGCACGGGGTGCCGCGTGATTCTGCGAGTTTTATATTATTCATTGGATAACAAGCGGTATTCAGGCCCTGTTCATCCGTCCGGAATGACCCCGGGGATCCCCGGTCTGGGTGCGTATTCTCCGGGGCGCATGCGCTAAAGTTGGGGTTATTATATAAAACTTGTTGTTGAGATATAAATTTCAGAAATCATATAAATTAACGATTACCTCGAAATTCCGTGGATTTTTTAAGTATCCGCTCTCGCAAATCTGTTTATTTCATTTGAAAAACCTTTTAAATTACGGCTATCAGATAATGCAGTATCTCCCCAGAGGTGAGATAATGCGAGATAGACGGACAATGAAGCTTCTTATTGCAGCGTTCCTGATCGTCGGGCTCATCCCGATTGTCGGGGCGCTCGAAGCGACCCCTACCACGATTGTCGCGGCAAGCGACAGCAGTGCGGCCGATAAAGCGGCGGCTGCCTATGTCTGTGATGGGGTCAACGATCACGTGGAGATCCAGGCAGCACTGAATGCCCTGCCGTCATCCGGCGGTGTTGTCCTCCTCTCCAGTGGTACCTACAACTGTGCAGGGATCATCGCTCCCAAAGCAGGCTCCACCCTCAAGGGGGAAGGTGAATCGGAGACGAACCTTGTCTTCACCCGCGACGGGCGGATCAACGTCGACCGCGAGTACATCACGCTGGACGGGTTCCACGTCAAGGGAACCGGCTACAGTAGCGGTGTCAAGTGGCTCGGCGTGATAACCATCCGGGCAAGCCACGCGAAGATCCACAGCATCACGGGAACCGCCGATGCAAGCATCCAGGCAGTCTACCTCCTGATACACGATCCGACCGTGTATGCCCCGACCCTCGAGGACGTCGAGTTCGTCAACTGCAAGGCCGTGGACACCGGCACCTACGGGTTCCTCCACAACGCCTGGGGGTCGACGAACAAGGTGATCAAGGACGTCCGCTACGACAACTGTGCTGCGATCAACTGCGGCAAGTACGGGCAGTTCAACCCCTGGATCACCGGGTTCGACTTTGCGGAATTGAACGACATGGACGGCCTCCGCGTGACGAACTGTCTTGCGGAAGGCAACCTGGAGTCCGGGTTCCACTTCGAGTTCGATCCGAAGGTGACGAACGCGGTTCTCGAGAACTGCGTGAGCATAAACAACGGGCAGAAGCCCTTCCCGACGAAGGCTTACAACCCGAACGACATGTCGACCCACTACTTCGGGTGCGGCTACTACGCCCCGAACTGCGACGTGACGTTCATCAACTGCACCGCGGAGGGCAACTCCATGAACGGGTTCTACACGACGAACGGCGGGAAGCTCTACAACTGTGTCGAGAAGGACACCGGCATCGGGAGAACCGACTTCTCCTACCGGGTGCCCGCCGGCTACTACAGCATCCCGACCCGCTCGGTCAACCCCTCCACTGTGATGGAGAACTGCACGAGCATCAACTCGAACGGCTACGGCCTGCAGGTCGACCTCGCGAACAACGTGAAGATCCGGAACTTCCATCTGGTCGATCCGATCGGGTACAACGGCAAGGGCTCAAGCCTCGGCGGCACGAACGGCCAGTTCGACAACTCCGAGGTGAGCATCTATGCATCCGGCAACCGCGTGGAGACGCTGGTCTGGGCGAAGGAGAACGTTAACACCGTCTTCTCCGGCCAGATCGTCTCCGACGCCGCGAAGCCGTTCGTGATCGAGGGTTACAGGACCAAAAACGTCCTCGTGAAGGACATGGAGATCGTCTCAAAGACCCTCCCCGCCGGTTCCCCCGGCGTGACCATCGTGAGCACGGTTCCGGCCGGTCAGGCGACCCTTCAGAACGTGAAGGTGACGTCCACCGGTTCGCCGGTTCCGACCCCCACCCCCACCCCAACCGTTCCCACCACGCCGGCTCCCTCCGGGAAGCCGGACCTCGTGGTGACCGACATCTCCTGGACGCCGGCGAACCCGGTGGCAGGGGATGCGGTGACGATGAAGGCAACGATCAAGAACCAGGGAGATGCCCCCACGCCTGCGGGCACGAAGCACGGTATCATCGTCACGTTCGATGACGGTGCTGCCGGGCCGGGTGTCTGGTCAGATACCTACACCAAATCGATCGCTCCGGGTGCATGGGTCACCCTGACCGCGAACGGCGGATCGGCCGGTGCAACCTGGAAGGCCGTCGAAGGCACGCACACCGTGAAGGCGCACGTGGACGACGTCAACCGGATTGCTGAGAGCAACGAGGCCAACAACGTCAGAAGCGAGCAGATCAAGGTGTCAAAGGCGGCGTCGGGGCCCACCCCGACCCCCACTCCGACACCGACACCCGCCGGGAAGCCTGACCTCGTGGTGACCGATATCTCCTGGACGCCGGCGAACCCGGCAGCAGGGGATGCGGCGACGATGAAGGCCACGATCAAGAACCAGGGCGACGCCCCGACGCCTGCGGGCACAAAGCACGGCGTCCTCTTTACGTTCGATGACGGCGTTGCCGGGCCCGGTGTCTGGTCAGATACCTACACCAAATCGATCGCTCCGGGTACATGGGTCACCCTGACCGCGAGCGGTGGATCGGCCGGTGCAACCTGGAAAGCCGTCGAAGGCACGCACACCGTGAAGGCGCACGTGGACGACGTCAACAGGATTGCCGAGAGCGTTGAGAACAACAACGTCATGAGCAAAGAAATCGTCGTCGGAGGCCTCCCGGTTCCCGTCAGGGGCGACCTTAACGGGGACGGCAACGTTGACTGGGCCGACGTGACGATCGCTGCCGGGATGGCGCAGAAAACCGCTCCGTCAGACCCCGCTGCCGACGTTAATGGAGACGGCACTGTGGACTGGAAGGATGTTGCCCTGCTCGCCGACTTCTTCTTCGGCAGGACCTCTTCTCTCTAAAGCGTTTACCTGGAGGAGTGGTTTACCCCTCCTCTCCTCCTGGTTTTGCCACAGGTGCCGCCCCCTAACACCTGTACAGTGTGTGGACATATTGGTTATGGACGGGTCTTTTCACCCGGCCCGGTGGGCGTTTTCTGCTCCCGTATCGTGCAGCACGGCCCTGAACGTTCTTTCCTCGAGAATCTCCGGCTCTCCCGGGGCCGGACGGTGGATACATCTATATAGGTGCCGACCGATACAGGCGACCGAATGGCAGTAGCATTCCCGAAAAACTTCAGCGAGGTCAGGCAGCACTTAGAACAGCCGCTTATCCGGAATTCGTTCTTCATCATGGCCTCATCGTTTGCTGCAGCCGGGTTCGGATTCTTCTTCTGGATGATCGCGGCCCGGTTCTACTCGCAGGCGGAGGTGGGTATTGCAACCGCCCTGATGTCGTCGATGGGCCTCCTCATCCTCATCTCCCGCCTGGGTCTCGACCAGTCGGTGATCCGGTTCTTTCCGACCCGCGACAAGAACCGGGTGCTCGGAACCGCCGTCCTCGTCCCGACGGCGGTTGCGCTCGGTGCGGGCCTCTTCTTCATCGCGGCGGTCGACGTTCTGGCTCCCGAGCTTGCGATCGTCAGGTCGATCGCGCCGCTCTACCTCGTCATCCTCGGGGCTTACTCCATCACCTGGGTCTTTGAGGGTGCGTTCAACGCCCTGCGGAAGTCCGAACACTACTTCGCCCTGAACCTGCTCTACGGGACCAGGATCCTCTTCCTCGTCCCCCTGGTCTTCCTCGGTGCGGTGGGCATCTTCAGCGCCTTCGGCCTCTCGTTCATCCTCGGTCTCGTCCTGGCTCTCGTTCTCCTTGCCCGGTGCTCCGTGAAACCGATGCCGTGCATCGACCGGGTCTTCCTGCGGGAGGCATGGCAGTTCTCCGCCGGCGCGTACGTCGCCGGGATACTGATGTCCGCCCCCAACATGGTCATCCCGATCATGGTGCTCAACGTGCTGGGGGCCGAGAGCACCGCCAACTACTACATCACCTATGCGATCGTCTCGATCCTCTTCATGATCCCCTACGCGTTCACGACCTCGCTCTTCGTCGAGGGAAGCCACGGGGGAGAGATGAAGAGAAGCGTTCTTCGGACGCTCGCGAGCATGTTCCTCCTGCTCGTACCCGCAATCATCGGCCTCTCCCTCTTCGGGGAGCAGATCCTCAACCTGATAGGCAAGGACTACGTCGAAGGGATGGCCCTGCTCCGCGTGCTTGCCGCATCCGCCCTCTTCGTCTCCGTCTGCCAGACGTTCATCTCCATCGCAAAAGTCCGAAACGACATCCGGAGCCTCGTCGTCCTCAGCGGTTTCATCAGCGTCGCGCTGCTCGGGCTCGGCTACGCCCTGATGAACCGGTTCGGTCTCATCGGCATGGGATATGCGTGGCTCGCCACCTACGTGGCAGGAACGCTCCTCGTCGTCCTGATCCTGAAGAAGAAGGGCTGGTTATGACCCGGCGCTCAGAGTTTTTTCTCCCATGACGGACTGCGTCCGGGGGTGCCGGGTGCAACCCGGCCCCTCATCGTGCTCCTTTACGAAGGAAACAGGCAGAAGGCCCCCCGCTGAAGTGGAGGGAACGGTCACCTGTAGTAGATGATAGAGCCGGCGTTATCGTAGATCCGGTTCCGCTCCTTGATGTACCCGCCGGCATCGACGTAGTTCGCCGTGGTGACCGCTCCTTCCGTAAGCTCGATCCGAACGCTGTCCTGCACGATATTATACGTACCAAAGTAGAGATACGTCCTCGATTCTATCCGCGATGCGTTATTCGGGAGGTAGCGCTGGTGTTTCGGGCTGAACCCTTTCATGAGCCACCATCGTGTGGCGTCAACGTAGATGGGGCGTTCCGCTTCTGCAGAGATGAGCCATTTCGCCCCCGTGACCTCTTTATCGTTGAATATGGGTTTATCCCCGGTGGTTTCGAGCGCTACCGAGGTCGGACTGTCGTTGACGACCTGGTAGATGAACCCGCTGTTGAAGAGGAAGAAGACGACGAAGAACGCCGACAGGGCCTGGTATGCCGGTCTCACCGATATGGTTCGCCCTGGTGCGCGTATCAGCCTGACCGCGGTCTCGTAGAGAGCTATGCCGCCGATGATCGCAAACGGGGCAAGGATGATGAGGGTGATATGGTAGAGCCGGCTGGTGTTGAGGGAACTTGCGAAGAACGGGACGAAGATCCCTGCTACGTTGATGAGGAGGAAGACGAGCGCGACGGCGAGATACTCGAGTTCGATGCGCCACCGTCCGGGTCTGAGGACGGTTGCGAACAGTCCCACGGCAATGAGGCCCTGGGTGGCGACATGGACGATCTTTGCCAGACCGTGCAACGGTGTCGTCGACTGACCGGTGAGGATCTGCATGCCCTGTGCGGTCGTGGGGTCGAGGGTCTCTGCAAAGAGTGTTTCTGCGATCTTCTCTCCTATTCCGGCGACGGCGGCAAACGTCGCGCCTTCGGCAACCGTCGAGTACCATATGTAGGCGACGGCGGCGAAGATGAGGATATAGGGGAGGACAAGCGTCCGGATCTGCTTCCGGGGTCTACCGGGTTCATCCTGCATCGGCATGAATCTCTTCTGGATTCCGGCCGGCAGGTGCTCCGAGAAGACCAGCAGCAGCCAGGCCGGGACGAGCGAGAGGAGGTAGATATATGCAAGGCCGTAGTGCGATACGACCATGGCGAACCCGAAGGTGACCATGAGAAAGGCACGCGTGCCCTGTTTCATGGACTTATCGATCATTGCAAGGAGAGTCAGCGCAAGGAAGAGTTCGGCGATCTGCTGGCGGGCAAGGGAGATCATCTCCGTGTAGAACGTAAAGAACGCGACGAAGAAGAAGACCGCGAGAAATCCGATCTTTGCGTTCGTCTGTTTCTCGACCGCACGGTAAAGTCCGAGCGGCACGAGCGCGAAGAGGAGCGGGTAGATTATCTTGAAGACCCAGACGGGGTCCAGACTCGTGATGAGGGAGTAGATGGGGACGAGCGCGACGATGGAGAGCATCCCGTTCGTGTTGTACGGCAGGGTCATGTCCCAGATCCCTGGCGTCAGAACATTGTTTACCAGGTTGAGTTCGTGATGGATATCGTAGCCCCAGATGTACCCCGAGATCAGCGACGTGTGGTAGATGAGCGAGAGGGCGATGGCGTAGACCGCAAGCGGGTAACAGGAGGCCGGGACGAAGCGGTCGAAACCGACGGCAAGGCCGACGAGGGCGATGAGGACGAGGAGCAGGAAGAGGAACGTGACCATGTGGTATTCGTCGCGCACGTACGTCCCGAGGATCGCAAAGAACGGGAGCGTCATCAGGAACGGGGCTGCGGGGGTGACGGGAGCATAGGTAACGACAGGGTCCGGGCCGGCGTATCTCCGATCCGCGACAAGCGCGATGACGAGCAGGACCTGGACGACGACGATGATGGTGAGAAAGAGGATCCAGAACGAGAACGGCCTGACGTACCCGAGTTTCGGGTAGATGAAGTTTGCGGCAAGACCGGTGAGCATGAGCACTCCGAGGCTCAGCCCGACGGAGTAGAGCGTCGTCTCGACGGTACCGAGGTTGTGGAGCCTGAGCATCTTGAGCACCAGGACCCCCGGCAGGAAAGTGAGGTAGAGAAAAGCCAGAACCTCTCTTGCGACCGGTATCTGGTACCCGACGAGGTCGAGGGCGACCGCCCCGATGAAAAGGAACTGGAATGCTTGAACAGCCAGGAAGAATGTCCTGTTGTTCCAATCGTTCATCCGGAGCGGGTTGAGCAGTTGCATAATACCTCGTGTTGTCTGGCTATGTGGAGTGGCACCGTCTCTTCGGTTGTCGGGGGGTCATATTCATGCATCAACTACCCGGTTTACTTATTAAACGTTTGCCCGGGGGAGGTTCGTTCTTCCACATCCTTTGGAACCGGGGTCTGCGGCAGTTTTTGTTCTGTATCGACGGCGTGCACCAGTTCGTTGTAGACCGCAAGAAGGGTCAGTGAAATCGTGGACCAGGCCATATCCGTCTTTAACTTCGTGTAACCCTGCTCTCCCATGCGCCGGCATGCCGTCGGGTCCTTCAGCAGGGCAACGATTGCCCTGGCCAGCGACTCAGGGTCTCGCGGCGGTACAACGTACCCGGTCACCCCGTCGTCGACGGCCTCTGGCAACCCACCTACGTTCGTGACCACGACGGGCCTTTTGAACCCGTATGCAGTCGGTATGACCCCGCTCTGGGACGCTTCGAGATACGGGAGCGCCACGACGCTTGCCTGCTGGAAGAGCCGGGCGCCCTCTTCGTAGGGTATCCGGTAGTTGTGGACCTCGAACGCGTCCCGGCCGGCCACCGCCTCCCGGTACCTGCCGAAATCCTCCCCCGTGCCGGCGACAACGATCCGGACGCCGGGAACCTCTCGGGAGATGAGCGGTTCGGCCCGGATCAGGCAGTCGAGCCCTTTGTAATGATGGATGCGGCCGAAGAAGAGGACCTGCGGGCCGTCCGGTTCCAGGCCTGCCTGTTCAAATTTTACGAACGGCGCCACCTCGTGCTCGCCGATCGGGATGACGTGCACTTTCTGTTCCGGCACGCGATACTTTTCTACGAGGTTCTCCTTGAGCGCCTTCCCGTGAACGAAGATCCGGTCGGGCATGACCCTTGATACGAAGAGGGTGAGCCGGTAGAGCAGCGATCCTGCATCAAGGAGACGGTCTTCGCCGGGGTGGGGTTCGATGTCGTGAAACGTCGCGACAAGCGGGTATTTCCGGAGCATGGGGAGGAGCGGGCAGAGCATGGGGTTGTTCACCTGGAAGTGGACGACGTCGGGCCCGAAGTCGTTGATTGCGGCGACGATCTCTTTGAGCATCGGGTAGCCCGACGGGCCCGGCCTTCCGGCGTACCGGGAGTAGCCGAAGATGTGAACGTTCACCTCCGGGTCGATGCTCTCCACGTACTCCTCCGACCTGTAGTCGGGGAGGAGGAGGAGCACCTCGGCATGCCGGGCAAGTTCGTTCGCCATCTGGATGGTGTAGTCGTAGAACCAGAAGGTCAGGCACGCCACTCGCATAGGGGCTCTCTCTGTGAGGATGCTCTATATAGAGGTTGTGTCGTGAGGCGTTGTTGGGCGGATAGGCCTTGAGCAGGTGGGCGTGGGTTTTACGGCATCCGCCCCGGCGTCCGTTCTCCTCCGGGCGTATCCGTATGGTCTCCCTGCCGCACCCGGTCTCCGTGCTTCCCGATTTACCGATGTCGGATGGAATCCGTGCCGTTTCACGCCGTCGCCCCGTAGCGAGGGTCGGAGGGCCCGTGCCATGCAGACGCATGAAACCGAATTCCCATCAGTTCCGGATGAAAGCGTTTCGGGGAGGGTCACTCCCGGCGAACGGTAGCAGAAAGCGCGAGTATTAGTAATCTTCGATTTTAATTAAATCAATTATATAATATCTTTTTGCAGAAATCGATCTCCGTTATGCTACGGCAGCGTTGCAACTGACGGCATTCCTGCAGCCCATATTGCCGATAAATCCCTCAAAGTAATTTTATTTTCACAATAAAATATTTATATGGTAATTGAAAGACGGTAGTGATACCTCACAGAGAGGCTGAATGGCATGATAGACAGGCAAAATATACTGAGACTGGCTGCAGCACTTCTGGCGTGCTGCCTTATTATTCCGGCACTCTCCCCGGTAAGTGCAGCCGAGTCCGCAAGTCCGGCCACGCTCACCGTGGCTGCAAGCGATAGCACCGAACTGTCGAAGAACCAGGCAGACTACGTCTGTGACGGGGTCGACGATCAGGCCGAGATCCAGGCGGCGCTCGCCGCGCTGCCCGACGGCGGTAAAGTAGTCCTTTCGGACGGTACGTTCAACTGTGCCGGTGTCATCGCGCCGCCGGCAGGCACGACGCTCTCCGGGCAGGGTCCGGATGCGACGAACCTTGTGTTCACCAACGACGGACGTATCAGCGTCGACCAGGAGAACGTGGCCCTGGACGGGTTCCACATCGAGGGCAGCGGCTACAGCAGCGGTGTCAAGTGGCTCGGTGTGATAACCATCCGGGCAAGCCACGCGAAGATCCACAACATTGAGGGAACGGCGGACACGAGCATCCAGGCGGTCTTCCTCCTGCTGCACGATCCGGCGGTCTATGCCCCGACCCTCGAGGATGTCGAGTTCATCAACTGCAAGGCCGTGGACACCGGGACCTACGGGTTCATCCACAACGCATGGGGATCGTCCAACAAGGTGATCAAGGACGTCCGCTACGATAACTGTCAGGCGATCAACTGCGGGAGCAAGGGTGCGTTCAACCCCTGGATCACCGGGTTCGACTTTGCGGAACTCAACGACATGGACGGCCTTCGGGTGACGAACTGTCTTGCGGAAGGCAACCTGGAGTCCGGGTTCCACTTCGAGTTCGACCCCACCGTGACGGACGCCGTCCTCGAGAACTGCGTGAGCCGCAACAACGGCCAGAAGCCCTACCCGACGGTACCTTACAAGCAGAGCGACATGTCGACCCACTACTTCGGGTGCGGCTACTACGCCCCGAACTGTGACGTGACGTTCAAGAACTGCGTCGCGGAGAGCAACTCGCTGTATGGGTTCTACGCGACGAACGGCGGCAAACTCTACGACTGTGTCGACAAGGACACCGGCGCCGGGAAGACTGACTATACCTACCGTAAGCCGGCCGGCTACTACAGCATCCCGTGCCGCTCGGCCGATCCCGCCCTGGTGCTCGAGAACTGCAAGAGCATCGACTCGCACGGCTACGGCCTGCAGGTCGATCTCGCGAGCAACATCCGGATCGAGAACTTCGAGCTCGTGAACCCGGCAGGGATCGACGGCAAGGGTGCAAGCCTCGGCGGTACGAACGGCCAGTTCAGCAATGCCGAAGTGGACATCCACGCCTCCGGTGACCGGGCCGAGACGCTCGTCTGGGCGAAGAACAACCAGAACGTCCAGTACACCGGAGATATAACCTCCGCCTCCGAAAAGGCGTTCCTGGTCGAGGGCGGCCAGAACGTCCAGACGGACGGCATGGCGGTTGCGTCTGCCGGCGCGTAAACCGGTCGATACTATCGGGCCTGACGGGCCCGGGCATAATCTTTTTTTTAGTTTTGCACCCGGCCGGAGGGCGGGTGCATGAGAAACTCGGAGAATTTTGATAGTGCCGGCCCGCTGTTCCGCCGGAGTCGCAACTCGAAGACCTTTGGCCTTCTCATGCTCCGGCCCTTTGGCCCATCGCAACTCGCACCTTCGGTGCTCGCACCGTGGTGCTTCCAGCCAGTCGCGTTTCGGGATGTCATACTAATGAACCATCGCACGTTCCGACAGTTTCACTCCGAACGGTTGTATACTGCGGGCAGTCGTTTCAGTCGGAACATTACATGCCCCGTGTACGGCTTTCGAGGGGCTATCCCCGAGAGGGGGGTGGGGACAGGGGAGGGGGGAATACTCCCCCCTCCCCACCTGATGGTGGTCGAGCTCCGGTTCTACGAACCGTCGCACTCCCCGTCAGCCCCCCCGTATGGCGATAACGATGCGTGCCCGAAGGGCAGGCAGAGTTCGAGCACCGGAGGTGCGCAGGCCACCACGGTCCACTGTTTTGGGCTTTTTCCTCGCTTCGGCCTTCCGAACGCCCATCGCAACTCCCACCTTCGGTGCTCGAACTCCTGTCCTACGGGCAGTCGTTCCTAACAGTGCTCACGCACCCGCCGTTCCGCCGGGTGCACTCAAAAAGTATCCGGAGCCTTCGGGGTTACCCCTTTCGAGACCCCCGCTGGCATACTCCCTTCCGCCTTCCCGGCAACCTTCGCGTAGAACGTCTCGATATCGCTGACGATTGCCTGCCAGTTGTACCTGGTCCGGACGAGTTCTTTCGCCTGCTCCCCGAACCCTGCCCGCAGCGTTTCGTCAGCAAGCAAGCGTCCGATGGCGTCGGCAAGCGCCTCCGCCGTATACCCGGTGTTGAACCCGACGGAGTTGTCGATCCACCCGAGCAGATCCCCCTTGCCCGTCGTCACGATGGGTGTCCCGCAGAGGCACGCTTCGAGGAACGTGACGGGAAAACCGGTGAAACTCGGCGTCACGAAGACGTCGGCGTCGGTGTACGCGGCCATCTTGTCCTCCTTGCTCACGAACCCCGTGAAGACCACCCGGTCGTCAAGACCGAGCGACTCGACCCGCTGCCTGAACTCATCGTTGTGGCCCATGTCCCCCCCCACCAGCATGAGAACGGCGTCGTCGAACTCCCGTGCGACCACGGCAAACGAGCGGATCAACAGATCGATCCCTTTTGTCGGGTCGAGCCTCCCGAGATAGAGCACAACCTTCGTGGCGTCGTCGATCCCCCATGCCGTACGGAACCTGCCGCGGACGGGAAGATCGGGGTACTCGGCGAGGTCGATGCCGTTCGGGATGATCGCGATCCTCTCATCGGCAACACCCAGCTCGCGGTACCGCTCCGCTTCCGTCTCATTGAGCGCGATAACCCCCGCGGCGCCGAGGATCACCTTCTCCGACCAGAACCGATCGAAGAGCCGCTTCATCCGCGCAGAGCCCGTATCCTGCGGGAGCGCCCCGTGCGCCTGGAGAACGTAGGGCACGCCGTACTTCCGCGCGTAGTGCGAGGCGATGATGGTGAGCATGGTGCGGTGGTCGTGGATGTGGACCAGGTCGAACCCGTCAGTCTCCCGCCTCGCGACCGCCGGCATCCGGTAGGGCATCACCGGCGGGGTCACGCCCAGGGCGTATTTTCGTAAATTCTCAAAGTAATAGACGTCCATCCCGTCGACGGAGGTGAGCCGGTTCGTTGGCAGGTCGTTCGGGTAGATGCTCCGGTTCGTCGTGTAGACGGTGATGTCGTGCCCGTTCTCGTGCAGTGTCCGGGAGATATCGTAGGCAACCCGTGCCACCCCGCCCGACTCCCAGAGCGGTTTGAAGAACGGGGTCACCTGCAGGATCTTCATGCCTGCCCCCCGATGCTGCGTTCCCGGAGCCGCTTCCTGATCAGGCCCGCGTAGCAGTTCAGGCAGAATGGTGTAAAAAGCCAGATCCCGCACTCGATCAGGGGCGCAAGCCCGTGCTGCCGGATCCGGTAGCGGTAACTCTCCAGGTTGTACTCCAGGTAATCCGCGCCGATCTGCTCGAACCACCACCGGCGGGTGACGTTTCCGTTACGCACCCTCTCGGAGCACTTCACTATCCAGCGTTCCACCAGTTCCCGGGTTCGCCCCTCCGCCACCTCGGGCTGGAAGTCGCTGTTGATGACGCAGGGTATGGTCGCGTAGTCCCGGATCCCGTCCCGGTCGAAGTCCACCGAGAGGATCATGGTGCTGTGAATTTTCTCCTTGAAGATCTCGGTATCGAACTGGAAGTTCCCGAGTGAATAGGCGATCAGGCCGCCTTTGTACCGTTCCAGCCCCTGGATGGTATGCGAGTGGTGCCCGAGAATCAGGGTTGCCCCGTTATCGATGAAGGCATGAGCGAGTCTGACCTGGTCGGGGGAGGGGTAGTAGGTGTTCTCGATCCCCCAGTGCAGGGAGACGACGACATGGTCGCACCGGTCCTTCAGTGCCCTGATGTCGTCGATGACGGCCTTCTTCTTCAGTTTGGCCACGGTGACGCCCGGCGGCGACCGGAACCTTCCGCTCGTATACGCAAGGAAACCGAACCGGGTCCCGTTGTGCTCGACGACCAGCCCTTCAGGTGGGTTGTCGCCCCGCCCCCCTCCGACGTAGGCGATGCCGCGGGATTCAAGACCCTCAAGGGTATTCTCAAACCCTTCCCGGCCCCTATCGAGCGTGTGGTTGTTTGCCACGCTGAGGATATCGAATCCGGCTTCTTTGAGGAACTCACCTGCCTCCGGCGGGGTTGTATTGACCCAGCGTTTCCTGCTCTCGCTTCCGCTCTCGGAGAGAACCGTCTCCAGGTTCCCGAAAAGCAGATCTTTCTGCCGGAGTTCGTGTTGAACCAGGGCAAAAGGTCTCTTGCCGTTCCTGATCCAGAGCAGCACGTCTCCGACCGCTCGCAGCCGCACCGATGTCATACCTCTTCTCCTGCAGAATCTCTGCTCGGGACGGGAGATCCGGGCCTGCAGCCGGCCTTCGTCGTCGATCTGAAGGTCCCCACCCTCTTGAACCGTAGGGATGGAACCCCATTGACGTCTGCGAGAGAAGCTTTCATGTACGGGTAATCGTGAATACTGCCTTCCCTCCCCGATGCGTTGAGTTCCAGACAGGCGATGCGACAATATATATTTTGCCCTGATTAGGCCCCCGACATGCGTATCCCGATGCCTACGGCTTCCCGAAAACTCCGGAATCCCGGCGGGGCAGGAAGTGGCTCCGGTAACGGTGGAACTCGTGATGCCGAACCATTAACTGCTTATGCATCGAGTATGTACCTGGATCGTCTGGCGGCAGATGATGAGAGTTACCCCCACTGATCCGGTGATGAAGCAGGGGGCTGATGTCGCTGCATATCCACCGTTCTGCCCGGTTCTTCCGGCAAGGCTCCTTCGTCTTCCTGTTCGATCCGATCCGAATCGCCTTTGGGCTCAAGCGACAGTATCAGGCGGACGCTTCGTTTCCGCGGATCGACGTCCGACCGGACCATTGTGCATGTCCGGTTGAGCGCCTGTGCCGTCATCGTTGCCAGGAGACTGCAGACCGGGCAGCCGACCATTGTGCAGCACTTCGGTGACGCGGCACGAACCTGCAGGCATCCCTGCGTGAGACGGTATCCGGAGAGCGTCAGTGCAACGGTATCGCCGTTCTCTTCTACCTCGATCCTATCCGCCAGTTCCAGGACCCCTATGACGGTGCTCCGCATCAGTTCCGGGAGGTTGACTTCTTCCCCGGGCAATCTCAGCCGTCGTTTTTCGTAGAGCCACCGGATGAGCGGGAGAGATGCCGGGGTGATCACGATCCCGGCGTTCTTACCGTCGAGGATGAACGAACTGTCGTATTCGTAGCCCGGCGGCAGGATGCCCTCCGAGACCGGGATGTACTGGATCACCTCCGGCTGAGCGCCGTTCTGCACCGGCATGAACCGGGCGTTTCCCCTGATGCCGAGGTCGGCGCAGAGCGTGGCGGTGTTGATCGTGCCCTGGGTCGCAAGAAGGCTGGTGAGTTCGGGTTCGAGAGGCTCTCCCTTGTACAGGGTGAGGAGGAAGATGGCAGTCACGGCGCATCCCATTCCGGTGAATACCAGCGTGGCGCTTGTCAGATCGCCCCTGTTGGTGAGCAGGGCCAGGGCAAGGGCTCCGGCGGCGACGGCAAGGAGGGCCAGCGCAGCGAGGTACGGGTCGTTGTGCTCGCTCATGCCCTGCCCCCCGGTGTGCGCATCTGGACGTACTCCGATACCTGGATAGTCAGGTAGGAAACGACGCCTGCAACGATCACGGCCAGAAACGGGACAAGCGCGTGTGCGGGTATGAGGAGGAGGGCCGTTCCTGCCGATGCGATGACGGCAAACAGCATGAAATGCTTTGTTTGTCGCCGATCGCCAAGCACTCCCGCCTCTCTCGCGATCAGACCCAGTACAAGGAGCTGGAGGAGGGCAGCATACGCAGGACCTGCGACCCCTGCAGAGAGCACGACCATCTCACCGAGCGCGAGGAGGACGATCTCCCGTTCCCTGACACGGCGGGTACCGATCCAGGCGACGATCAGGATCGCGAGGAGTGCAGCCGCAAAAACCCCGCGGGCCGTCTGACCGAGTGCAATCAGCCCTGCGACGGCAATGCCTCCCGTTCCTACGATGGCGACAACGATAGCCGCCGATCCCCGGTCGAGTTCCATCAGATCTCCTCCAGGCTGTCCGCTTCCAGCCCTGTCAGGGCTTTCTCCGGGCAGCCCTGCGGTACCCGCAGGTAAACCGGGCGTCTCCGGCTGCGTGCCGCAAGAAGGATCCGGGTGATGTGGCTGGTATCCCCTTCAAGGGTGGTAAACAGGTGGACGTCCCCGGATGGCGCGGCCGCCAGCGACTCCGTCAGGTAAACGTCGAGGGTATCCGGGCTCCGAGCACCGGCGAATGCGCGGTAGATGCCGCCGAGCAGGTTCCCGTAGGCGACGCCGTCGGCCTCCATCGTTGTCTGCCTCGCACGTGCCCTGAGCTGGTAGGTGTCCTGGGTTCGAAACTGGTGAACGTTCCGCACCTCCGGCCTGATCTCGTGCAGGAAGTGCCCGGCAGTTATCCTGCTCCCGAGAGGAGGGTGATAACTCTTTACGTCGCCCCCGGAGATCAGCAGGAGAGAACAGTTGTCGTTCGTATTCAGGGTCCTCCTGACGGCGCCGGCTACCCGGATGAGGAAGCGGGCATGCATCTCGCTGACGGCCGGCCCGGTTTGCTCCGGCAGGTCGACGATGATCAGAGGAGAACCTTCCTGGTGCAGTTCGGGAACCCGGACGTAATACTCCTGGTATCGAGCGGTCAGTTTCCAGTCGAGGTCTCTCGTATCGTCGCCCGATTGGTAAGGCCGGAACATCCGTGTGTCCTGTCCGGCGAGCAGGGTGCGCGGTGTACCCCGCCGCTGCCCCTCCCGTCGCAGGGAGGTTAGAAGGTCTTTCTCGGACGGTACCGGCTCAATCTTGAGTTCCGGGGCCATGCAGACGTCGTTTCGGCACACCCCCCTGCGCTCGAAGAACGGGTTGTTCAGCGTGAGCGCCACCCCGCGGAATCGCGCTCCCCCCGGTGCGACGGGAATGAGGGTGTACCGCGAGATCCAGGCTCCGTCCTCTCCCTGAGCATATGCCGTGTCTTCGGCGGGATCGTCGATCAGGGTGAGCGACGGCGGCAAATCCTCCGCCTTGAGGGTCATGCCGCCTTCAAGCACCGTTGTCAGGCGCGATGAGACGCCGATCGGGACGCCTGTACCGGGATAACGTGCCTCTATCGAGCGGTCGACCGTGAGTGCGGCGAGGGCTTTTCCGGAAGCGTGGTTAAAGGAGAACGCCTGGTAGATGAGGAAGAACGCGAGCATGCCGGTCGCGATGAGCCCGATTACGTCGTCAAAAAAGAGCGCAAAGGCTGCAACGGCTGCGAACAGCGCCAGGATACCTGAGGTGCGCCCGGTTGGGATCACGTGTCAGGGCACCTCCGTTGTGGCAAGAATCGCCGTAACGATCTCTTCGGGCATGGTGTGCCCGATCTCTGCCTCCCATGAGAGGGCGATCCGGTGCCTGAAGACCGGGAGTGCCATCGCCTTGACATCGTCAGGGATAACATATTCCCGGCCGTCAAGGGCTGCCTTTGCCTTTGCACCGGCGAGCATGCCGATCGAGGCTCGCGGGCTGGCGCCCAGGCGGATATCTTCGTGCGTCCTGGTCGCAAAAACGAGATCCCTGATATACTGGAGGATTGTTTCGTCGACATAGATCCTCCTGACCGCCTCCTGCATCGCGAGGATCTTTTCCGGGTTTAAGACCGGGTGGATCTGCTTCTGGTAGCGGAACCAGTCGAGATTTCCCTCCTGGCTCTGGTTGAGGAGTTCGAGTTCGGTATCGGCGTCAAGGTATGCCGTGAGGATGCTGAACATGAACCGGTCTTTCTGCACCTGAATGAGGGGGAACGTACCCTCCGCATCGTAGGTGTTCTGGGTTGCCAGTGCGAAATAGGGTTCGGCAAGCGGATACGTGACACCATCGATCGTCGTCTGCCGTTCGCTCATCGCTTCGAGGAATGCGCTCTGAGTCTTCGGGGTGAGACGGTTGATCTCGTCGATCATGATGAAATTGTGAAATATGGGCCCCTTCCGGAGGATGAATGCCTTCTGCTCCGGGTCGTAGATCCGTATCCCGATGATGTCGGCAGGCTGCACGTCGACGGCGCCCTGCACCCGACTGAAGTCGTAACCCATGAGTTTTGCCACGATCTTTCCTATGGTGGTCTTCGCCGTTCCGGGAAGCCCTTCCACCAGTACGTGCCCGCCCGTCAGGATCCCGATGAATATCTGTTCTATGAGAGCCTCGCTCCCGAGGATGTGCTGCCTGGTGGCAGCCAGCATCTCTCTCTGCGCTGCCCGGATCTCATTGACCGGGACTGTAACCTCGTATTCGTTGTACATCAAATCACCTGCTATCGCGCCCGCCGGATGACGGCAAGCGTCGCGACGGCGATCACTGCCGCCGCAAGAAGATCCCGCAAGGGCGTGGTCTTCAGCCACTGCACCATCGCGACCATGCCGTCCGTATCCGCGGTCCTGCTCTGCGTTCTGTCGTAGAGGACTACCGGATACGCCTCCAGGATGTTCAGAAGAAGCCGATCGTTGTCCAATCCGGTGCCGAGACCGGACATCGAATTGATGAATATCTCCGGGTCCGCGAGAACCACCAGTTCTCCGCTGCCTCTTCGTTCGAACGCACAAATCGCAAACGTTTTCATCGACTCATCTGCATCGGGACGCTGGTTGCCGTTGGTGTCCACCCAGCTGAGCCGGGAGGTGTTGACCAGAGGGACGCCGCCTGCCACCGCCGAAGGGTGGTTGAACTGGACCGTGGTGACGTCGGCGAGGAGCGGATGGGGGTGGGAGACGGTGCCGGTCAGGGCTGCCGGGTCCCGGTACTCTCTGTCGAGGCTGGAGAGGTTGCCGGGACTGATCTCGATACCGCTCTCAAGCCCGGTGAGGATCTCGTTCCCGGTGCCGGTATCGTCGGCGATAAGAACCATGTTCCCCGCCTGCAGGTAGCGGTCGATCATGGATACGTCTTCGTCCGTCAGGTTCCCCGATGGTGCGATGATCAGGAACAGCGAACCGGTATACCCGTCGAGCCGGGTATAATCCGTGATCGCCACGGCACCCCCTGCATCAAGCCTGTCGAAGAAGAGCGACGTTCCGTTCCACTGGATGTTGTGGCGGCTGTACTCGAGAGTTGTCGTGGAGACGTGAACCGCCGCCACCAGAGCCACGAAGAGGAGGAGGGCAAGGACCGGGATCGTGTAACCCCTAATCCTCCTCACCTCCTGCCTCCCGATGTATCGCAACGGCGAGTGCCGCCAGATCGTCAAGGTCGTTCCCGGTCGGTACCAGCCCCCCGTACCGGAACGCTTCCGCCCGACGGACGAATGTTTCCAGGTCGGATCCGAACTGTGCCCGGCCGTGCCGGGCTGCGAATTCCCGCGGTGTCATGGCCGCAGCGTTGGCCGGGCCGTGGAGTACGGCGATGCGGTCCCGCAGACCGGAGTAGATGCGGCCGATCGCTTCGTGCGGAGTCTGTTCGTGCAGAAGGTCTGCGGAAGGTTCCGGCAGGACGGAGTGCGGCTCCGGGCTCTCATCGTCATACTGCGGTGCGGTCTGCCCCTCTTCGTCGGGAAACGACCGTATCCCCTGGTAGCCTGTGTTGTGTCGCGAGCGCTGCAGGAACCAGGCGGCGCTGAGTGCGGTGATGGCAATCGAGGACGTGAGCAGGAATGTCGGTGCAAGAACGCTGCCCAGGGAGGGGATGACGAAATCTGCGGGTCTGCTCTCTGCTGCGTTCAGGGGCGTCAGACCATCTCCGGTAAAGTAGGCGGTGACGGTGTGGCGTCCTGCCGTGAATGTACCGTTGTGAACGTACCTGCCGTCGCTCCCCGTTGTGACGCGAATCGTGCGTTCTCTATCGATTGAGAGTATCACCGGGGCTTCCGCCACCGGGGCCCCGGTGATGGTGATCAGCATCCCGGAGCAGATCGCAAACCCCGGGGCATCCGGATTGTACGAGGCGTCGCACGTGAGATGCGCATCGACGGGACGGATCGTGAACTTGACCTCGCCGGAGGAACGTCCTGCGGCGGTTGCGTAGGCGGAATGCACCCCTGGACTACCCTGGTCGATGAGGTATTCGTAGCGGAACCTGTTGCCGTTGGTAGGGACCGAGGCGACGTTGTTTCCGTCGACGGTTATGTTGACGGAGTCCGCCTGCGTTCCGGCGAGGAGTTCCCCGGAGAAGAGAAGCGTGTCCCCGAATACGCCGTCTTCCGGTTCGACGGTGAGGTTGATGGGTGCGGGTCCGGTTTTGTTGCCGGAAGACGCCGGTGCCGCTGCATCCGATGGGGATGCAAATGCTTCCAGGCTCTCTTCAAACTTGGTCGTGTTGACGCCGAACTGCAGTGCGACATCGATTATCCTGTCACTTCTCTTCACGATCGCGTTTTTCTCTATGTTAAGCCTCGTTCGTATGGCCTTTCCCTCGAGGCCGGCGGCGTCTCCTTCGCGGCCCTGCAGGCGATCCAGCTTCTCGGAATCGCTCAGGTAACCCGAGAGCGATCGGTGGTTGTCCTGGCTTGCCTGTGTGAACTCGTAAATTCCGGTCGCGATCAGGTTTTGCCGAGCGATCTGTTTATTGAGGTCTTTGATGTCTGATCCGACCCCCTCAAGCCCCCCTCCGGCGCGTTTGTAGTCCTCCTCCGATGCCGCAGAGAGGACTTCTGCCGTGCTATCGAGGACATTCTCCATGAGCGGAGAAACCTCTTCCGAACACCGGAAGGGGGTCTGCTGCTCGCGCTGGAGGTCGCGGGAGTACAGGTTTGCTCGTGTATCGTGTGTCTGGCCCGTGTATCCGTTGGGCAGTCCTCCTGTGAGGCTTCCGTACCCGGGATGCCCTGCCGAGAGGATGAGCGTGAGAGCGGCCACGGTAATGAGGAGTGCGATGAAGAGTACGTGGCGGCGGATTTTTCTCATGCGACCAGAACCTCCAGTATCTTCACCGCGGCAAGATGGGCGAACAGAATGATGCCGGCGATGATCAGGTACTTCTGGCGGGTCAGGTAGACCGGCTCGGCGTAAGGGAGAGTGGCAACCTGAACGATGATTGCCGTGCCGATGAGCCAGAGCACGAAAAACAGCCCTGGGTCGAAGAACCCGTTCACCAGCATCGCCCCGGTGGCCACGTAGAGCCAGAGTACGACGGAGATCAGGAGAAGGTGTTTTCGAGCCATGTCGTACAGGGGATGGCTATCGAGGTTTCGATATATAAATTCTTCCTGGACCTCCTGTCGGGATCTGCGTGTCATCAGGGGCTGTCCGCTGATGAAATTCCAAATCGGGCTGCAATTGAGTCTAGATCCCGTCTAAATGCTCTTGGGTTATCCCACTAAAAAATATATTGGTGGAAAAATTTATATCCAGCCAACGATATGGCTGGGTGTCGGGTGGCGTGGCTGGAGAGATCACACTCATCATCATAGATCCGCCGTCCCATACATCCTCAGGTTCAGTTTCGGGAGACACCCGGTACCGCAGCATAGACGCCCGACGGAGGATAGTCTGCATGTGTCTGTCGGTTGTTCCCGTTGCGGTTGGCCTGTCTGTGGATAGGGGGGAGACGGTTGCTCCGGGCGACTGCACCGGGAGCGCGGCCGGCTTGGTCGAGCCGGTCATCCGGAACAACGATAACGGCGAGAGAGGAGGCGTTCTTGCCGGGGACCCGGTGGACTGCAGGAGGCGACCGCTATGGAAGCGAGGACGTCCGGCCCTTGCTGCCATTATCCCGGTCTACGATGAGGAGCGGGTTATCGGGAGTGTGGTCCTTCAGGTGAAGGAGCACGCCGACCGGGTGATCATCGTTGATGACGGCTCCGCGGACCGGACCGCCGCGATCGCCCCTCTCGGCTTGAAGATGACCGAGGTCCCGATCTCGGTCACCTACGACGTCCCCCATAAGGACAAGACGTTTGTGCCGATTATCGAGCGGGGGAAGAGGAGAGCGACTGGTTCCCCGGTTGGTGAGGAGGCTGGAAAGGGTGAGCGAAGGAGTTCTCGCTGGCCCGAGAGGATCTGAGATGGCTGTGCTCAGCATCGGGCCGGAGGTCATCAAGGAGGGATCTGTTTGAGGATACTCCGTGTCACCAGCGATCTCTATCCCTATGTCGTAGGAGGTTTGGGGGTGCATGCTCGAGAGATGTCCAAGTCCCAGGTGAAGTTGGGGCATGAGGTGACCATACTCACAACGAGTATGGCTGATAGAATGCCGGATAATCTGGACGGGTTCCGGGTAGCCTGTTTTAAGAATAACGCGAAACTGCTGGGCAACACCATAAGCTTAGGGTTGCTCTTCAAACTATTCCGAATCCGCAAGAGTTACGATATCATTCATGCGCATTCCCACCTTTTCTTCTCGACCAATGTCTGTGCCCTGATCAGAAAGATCGGTTCATCCCCGTTGGTGATCACCAACCATGGAATCATGTCCGCCAGCGCCCCCGACTGGTTCAACCTGCTCTATCTCAAAACAATCGGGAGGTGGACACTGAATACCGCAGACAGGATTATCTGTTATACCGAGGAGGAGAAGGAAAACCTCATCAGCATTCTCCACATCCCCGAATCGAAAATTGCTGTGATTCCAAATGGTATTAATACAAAACAATTTCATCCCCGGGCGGGTGATCATGCTGCAGATACGATCAACCTCCTCTGGGTGGGTAGATTCGTTAAAGGAAAAGGTGTGGAGTATATCGTGCAGGCAATGGATATTCTGGTCAAGGAAATACCGAGCCTGCACCTGACTCTGATTGGGGAAGGGCCGGAGAGGGATTGTATCCGCGAACTTATTGAGAGCCTGGAATTAGACAATAATATCAATATCATCGATTTTGTTCCCTATGATGAGATGCCCTGGTTTTTCCAGGATTCTGATATCTTTGTGCTCCCAAGCCTGCACGAAGGGGTACCTCGAACAGCACTGGAGGCGATGTCCTGTGAGTTACCTGTCGTGATCTCCGACTTGCCCCATTTGAGAGACCTGATCGATGGCGGGGGCGTGATGTTTCCGAAGAAGGATGTCCAGGCTCTTGTTGATCATCTCCGGGTTCTTATCTTCGATGACGATAAACGGACAAAGATGGGACGGAACGCCAGGGAGAAGATCGTGTGGGAGTATTCGTGGGAGCGGATCGTTGCCAGAACACTCAATGTTTATCAGGAAGTCATTTCAAGTGCACATTGAAGTTGGGGGGTTATGAGTCATTTACGGAAAGCATTCTACCTGCAGAATCTCATGAAACAACAATGGTTGAAGCCGGAGGAGCTGGATGCCGTTCAGGTAAAGATGCTCAGGGGGATACTAAAGCATGCCTATGCAAATGTGCCGCTATACCGCGATAAATTCCGATCGACAGGTGTATACCCTGATGATATTAAGTGCGTCGAGGACCTGCAAAAACTTCCATTGACAACTAAAAATGATGTCCAGGAAAGTTTTCCTTCCAGAATACTGCCGCCGGGCACCGATCTCAGCAGGTGCTGGATCTCCCGGACAAGCGGTTCGACAGGTATCCCGTTCAGGATGGTCTATGGCACGAGAGATGAGGATTACCAGAAAGCTGTTGCTCTCCGGCCAAACCTGAGTTGTGGCCAAAATCTTCGAGACCGATGGGCCGTTTTCACCTCCCCGAGCCATGTCGTGAAAAAGAAATGGTTCCAGAAACTGCGAATTTTCACCCCTGAATTTGTTTCATTGTTTGATAAGCCCGATGATCAAATCCAGGCTTTAAAACAGATTAATCCGGATGTTATCGACGGGTATGCATCATCAATTCATCTGGTTGCAAAAAGGTTGCAGGAAACTGGTACCGATGGGATACACCCGAGACTGATCTACAGCACATCCGAACTGCTCACTCAAGATATGCGCCGTTGTATCGAGACTACCTTTGGAGTGGATGTTCTTGACCAGTTCGGGTGCGTCGAACTTGGCCGGACCGCCTGGGAATGTCATGAACATGCCGGATATCATATCGACTGTGATGCGGTAGTTATGGAATTTCTACGGGACGGTTCGGCGGTTGCCCCGGGGGAGCGAGGGGAAATGGTGTACACGGGATTGTACAATTACACAATGCCGTTAATCAGGTACGCCGTTGGGGATGTCGGTGTTCCCAGCGATGAGATCTGTCCCTGCGGCCGGGGACTGCCGCTGATGAAACTTATTGAGGGACGCTCTGATGCCTTTATGAAAGTTCCCAACGGGCAGATCTTCTCTCCCATTATCTGGACGGTGCTCATGAGGGAGATCCCCGGCATTGGACAATTCAAGGTAATCCAGGAGAGAATTGACCGCCTGAATGTGTTGGTCGTTAAGGGTTCGGATTTTTCAGGGGCAACGATCCCGCAGATTCAACGAGAGATCAAGGCTGCCATGGGTGAGGAGATGGTGGTTGACGTGGATATCGTTGAGGAGATCCCGCGGGACCCTTCGGGAAAGGTCAGATGTGCTGTCTCAAAGGTGGAAATTCAATGATCTTGGTATACTCCGCTAAAAACAAAGAAAAACTCTTGGCCTCAGTAAACGGAGTCAAACTCCGGGTACGCGTGTCTATATATAATATGAGGCTGCAGAGGGATTCTCTTGCGGTATCATCTTCTTCGACGGATTGGGGGATCGTTTTTTGGAGGTTTGACGGGAGAGGTTGCCGGAATCTCTAAAAACAGGAGAACGGAGGTCGTATACGTTGGTGTTGAGGGGATCCGAAGAACTGCTCGGGAAAGGTCGGGCATACCGTTTCGATGGTGACGGCCAGAGAGCGATCCCAATACCCGGTGGTGAGATGTAGTGAGGATTGGGTATTTTACAAGCAGCTTTCCGCATAGGGATCCGGGAACTGACAGAGTATTAATTCCTCACGCGTACGGTGGGGTGGAGAATGGTACGTACCAATTGGCAAAGCAGATGGCGAAGAAGGGTCACGATGTTTTTGTATTTACCACATCCGACAATGGCGGAGACTCATACGAAGAATACGGTAACATCCACATCCATCGATACAGTAAGAACTTTTCCATTGGGCGGGCCCCGATCTCTTTCGGTTCGCTATATAAACCAATTATCTCGGGTATTAAACTCGATATCGTCCATGCAAGGATGGGAAACCTCCCGGTTCCGCTAACTGGTTACTGGTACTCCAGACGGCATAGCGTACCATACATCGTCTCTTATCATGGAGACTGGGATGCTACCTTTGGAAGCCCCGGTCGGAGAGTGGGCGTTTTTCTCTTTAATAATCTGTTGTGCGATTATATTTTATCAAACGCGGATAAGATAATCGCTCTTTCAAAGGAGCATGCTCATGAATCTAAAATTTTGGGAAAATATCTCGATAACATTGTAGTTATCCCGAACGGTCTGAATCCTGAGGAGTTTGAGATCCCGTATACGAAGGAGCAGTGCAGGGAGAATTTAGGTTTACCGGGAAAAGCAAAGATTATCTTGTTTTTAGGTTCGCTCACTCCGATAAAGGCACCTGACATTCTTGTAAAATCAATGAAAATTGTTCTGGATTCGATTCCGGACGCATACCTTGTTATCGCCGGCGATGGGCCGATGGAGCAAGAACTCATTGAGTTGACAGAAAGACTTGGAATCGGGGCTTCAGTTCGATTTACAGGTTTCGTCTCTGACGAGAAGAGTCAATACTATAAGGCTGCCGATATATTCGTGCTCCCATCAAGACATGAAGCATTTGGTAACGTCTTATTAGAAGCATCTGCATCCGGCCTGCCGATTGTTGTGAGTGATATCAGGAGCGTTAGAGCCATCGTCGATGAGGAGTGTAATGGCCTCTTCGCACAGATCGACGATGAGGTGGATTTTGCTCAAAAGATTGTTTATCTTTTGCGAAATGAAGTGGTCAGGAGGGAAAAGGGCGCGAATGCACGGGAAAAATGCGAACCGTTTACCTGGGACGCGATTGCGACGAAGACGGAGCGACTTTATCTGGGTGTTTTAAATGAGTGAAGATTTCTCACCAGTAATCTCTTAAGTAAAGGGAATGTGGATTTCATGGGTGTTTTGAGTGCCGGTTACGAATGATACAAAGATAGCGGTGGTGACATTTCCTGTGAGCAAGTCCGGGAGTGGGCCGCTTTTAAATCTTGCAGAAGTTCTGCTAAAACGGTCAAACAATCCGCTGTATGTTATAACCGGGAACGAGGGATCGAAGGTCGGCAACATCGATGCCAGAGTTCGAGTTACAAGTATATCTCATCGACCAAAGCAGCATATCTTCAGTAGAGGCATAGCATACGCCATTACGCAGCTAAGGATCTCGGTTTCCATACTTAAGGTGGCAAAAAGTGTTGATGCGTGGTTATTTTTTGTAGGTGGGGAACTGCTGATATTTCCGATAGTTTCCGCAAAATTAACTCGTAAACCGGTGATACTATTGTTTGCCGGTTCTCCATTGTATCAGTCAACGGTGCAAAAAAATAGGATGAGGCCGGTCATCTTCTTGATATCTACGTTTAATCGGTTATTATGCGAGAACCTTATTGTCTATAGCCCGATGCACATTTCTGAATGGAACCTCGGACGATATCGCCACAAAATCCTCATCGCCCACCGGCACTACCTCGATTTCGAGACCTTCACCGTCACCACCCCCCTACCCGACCGCCCGGCCCTCGTCGGCTACATCGGCCGGCTGAGCGGGGAAAAGGGTGTCCAGCATTTCGTCCAGGCCCTCCCCGCCATCCTCAGCGACCGGCAGGATCTCCGCGTGCTCATCGGTGGGGACGGGCAGCTAAAAGAGACGATCGAGGCCACTCTGCAAGAACAGGGAGTCTCCGCCAGCGTCGAGCTCCCGGGCTGGATCTCCCACGATGACCTCCCCCGATACCTCAACCAGCTCCGCCTCCTTGTCCTCCCCTCCTACACCGAAGGGCTCCCGAACATCATGCTCGAGGCGATGGCATGCGGAACCCCGGTGCTTGCCACACCGGTTGGGGCGGTACCGGATGTCATAGTGGATGGCGTGACAGGATTTATTATGGAGAACAACTCCCTTGAGTGCATTGCGGAGAACGTGAACCGGGCGCTGAACTCCCCGGACCTGGAGCGGATCGCGGAGGACGGGAGGCGGTTTGTGGAGGAGCATTTCACGTTTGAGCGCGTGGTTGCTCGATGGAAGGAGGTGCTTGAAGAAGTATGATCCTGGGTTGTGGGACACCTTAAGTTCATGGCGGGTTCATTTATCAGCGAAATCGCCGGGATTTGTGGAGGAAGAAGGCGTTCTGTCACGAACGGGTTGTTTTTTTTGCGTTCGTCTGTGCGGAATAAACACTATTGCCGGGTTTGGGATCTGAATGAGACTCTCCCTTGCTACCATAACAGATAACCTTGACAGGAATCTTGCAGTTGTGGGAGCAATTGCTTCGTTGTTCTTGATCTCCTACACAGCAATAAGCATCAGTCGGGTCGTATATGTGTTACCCGGGGTTTTAACGCTCCTTGCCTGCGTGACGTGGCTCGTTATGAGAAAGAGGGTCTCGTTACCGTTCCAGATTGGAGAATCCAGATCAAAGGTGCATTTATTTCTTCTTCTCTATGTCATATTTCTGATTGGAAGTATTCTCTCCGTCGGGTTCAGGCCCGAACTCTATGAAAGACCGCTGCTTTTCTTTATATCGACATCATTAATGGCCGGAGCAATTGCCTGCCAGATTCTGTTCTCAAATGAACGGCAGAAGTGGCTCATTATACCCCAGATTATCGCTCTCGGTGCGATTATTGTATGGTCTCAGTTACTGCTATTCCCGAATGTGGTGGGAGCGGACCCCTGGGCCCATCAGATGGTTACTACCTGGATTTTAGAGTCGCAAGCGATTCCCGGTGGGAGGAATTACAGCTATTTGCCGATATTCCATCTTATGGTCGCAATGACCTCGCTGGTTACCGACCTGGGTTATAAGCTTGCTGCGATGCTATCGGTGAGTTTAGTTCAGATCATCTGTAATGTACTATTTTTGTACTTGCTTGCAGGTTTAATCTTTAAAAACCATAAAGTCGGCTTGTTTGCCTCTTTGATGGTTGTGATAGCAAATCACCATATTTTCATGAGTCTCGGTTCGATTCCGACCTCGTTTGCCGCCGTATTCATCCCAATCGTGTTTTATGTGGCTTTGAAAGATCTTTCAGATCTATCGATCTCCAAAAATCTAATTATAATTATTCTATTTCTTACCACTATTTTTACACACACGCTGGTGTCTGCATGTTTGGCAATACTCCTGCTCGCATCATGGCTGTCGACGGTTGCTTTTAATGCAATTCACTCGAGGGAACATGCCACTATACCTGTGCTGCTCCCTGTCCTCTTTACGCTCGCAATGTATTCGTGGTGGGTTTACGCTAGCGGTCACACGAAAATATTGGCGCAATTGATTGAATTGGGATTCAGCAGGGATTTTTTCGTCGCGAAAGGAGTGCCTGGGGCCACATCGACATATTTGTCGGCGATCCCGGTGGGTGAGCAGGTCTTCAATCAGTTTGGGATGTTTTTGTTTTTTGCCCTCTCTTTTATCGGCGTATTTTACTTATTGTCTCGAAAAGACAACAAAAGTTTTATTATAGCAGTTATTGGGATTATCCCTCTCGCGATCGGATTTTTATCATTACTATTTGGATTTGGAGTGATTGAACACCGATGGTGGTATTTTGCGCAAATATTACTGAGTGTTCCACTTGGAGCAGCAATTGTACTGCTCCTTAAGGCATCGATGATAACCAGTGAAAAAATAATTGCACTTGGTTCGCTCATTTCCATCTCTACGTTTGCGTTCCTACTGATTATGAGTCCCAATGCTAACGTGGACAATCATATGTTTTCGCCAAATACTGCGGTTAGATCTTCGCTTACCGAATCTGAATTGCACTCGATAAATTCTATCGCTGAGATGTACACCAGAGAGATCGGGACAGAAAAGTATATCACAAATGTTATATCGTTTCTACCCCTCGATATCGACCTTACCCAGATAGATGAAAGCATATTCACTGGAGATTATTCTGAATTGGAGCAAAGGGACGTATTAATTCGAGAGGATATAAAAGAAAATAGTTTTAAGTTGTTTCAAGGCCCGTATCGACTGGATTATGATCTCGGACAGAGAATAGAAGGACAGGGGTATTCTAAAACATATAATGCTAACTCGGTCACCATGTATTCTAATATATGATTGAAAACTCATACCCTGTTATGTGTCTTGTGGAGGTGAAGGGAGAGCGGAACGATCCCGGCTTTCAGGCTAATATCGGCTCAGGTGAATGATAAGAGACGAATCGAGTCCGACATCCACTTCGATCCGGTAAGAATGAAAACCTGAATTTGGTTCCAGCAAAGCTCTGATTCATAATTATATCAAGGAACAGTAGTGTTAAGCGTTTTTTGAGAGAATTATTCCTTCTTACAAGCAAGATAAGTGCTCGTTCCTGAATTTGACATCTCTGGTAGGCTTCACCGGATTAGAGAGAGTTTCGATAGATCTCTTCTAATTCGGCAGCAACTGCCTCCCACCTGTATTTTTCTGCTTTTTCTCTGTTATTGTTCGATATGTCTTTCCGCAACGGTTCATTCCGCAGGACCTTCAGTAGCGCTTCGGCCATCCGTTCCTGATTCATGGCATCGACAAGGTATCCGTTTGTGCCGTCTTCAATGATATCTGGTATGCCCCCCACACGTGTTGCAACAACAGGCAGGCCACAGGCCATCGCTTCAAGAATTGTAACAGGGAAGCCTTCGGACAGGCTGGGGAGGACAAAGGCCTCTACCTGATTCATGTAATCCTGAACCCTCTCGTGTGGGACTTTGCCGACAAACTCAACGCATTCTCTTATCCCGAGACTGTCTGTCAGGGTTTCGAGATGCTCCCTCTCATCACCGTCGCCAACGAGGATCAGTTTCGCTTCAGGCAGATCCTGGTGAACTATGCTCATTGCCTGAAGGAGGTGCCGGACACCCTTGACGGGGTGCAGACGGCCGACGAACAGAACTCTTTTGCCAGGATCCCCTCGCTCTGCCTCTCTCTCCGCATTCTCGTTTAGATCAATCCCGTTTGGAACTACAACTACATCCCTGCTATAGATTGCTTGCATGGAATCTTTCATATGTTCTGTGAGGGCGATCACTGCACTGGCATTTTTCAGAATCCCCTTAGCGGTTAATTTGTTGAACCAATCTGGAAGGTAGACATCAGACCCTCTCCCATAGATCACATAAGGGTTCTTCATCAGTCTATTTGAGAGGAGAGCCGGCATTCCGCTTCCGAGGCCCTGTGCATGGACAATACCTGGATTAATTTTTCGTAATGTCCTGATGATATTGACCCAGAAAGCAAACACACCGACAAAGCGGATTCGGACCCTGGGCAGACGATGGGTGTGAAACCCCTTCTCACAACTCTCCTCAGGCAGGCCTTCATCCAGGGATGTGATCACATGCACCTCATGCCCGTGTTGTGCCAGGTGCTCTGCCATGTGGTACGTTGCAATCTCTGTCCCGGCAAGCCATTTTGGAGGGAAATTACTCACTATTATCGCAATTTTCATTTTATGGCCTCTTAGCAGAGATTTTGCGGTTTGGGAGTTATCAATTGAGATCTAGGCATTGGACAACCAGATCAGTTACCACCGTGGTTTGTCTCTGTTCTTAGATTGGTATTCGTTCTTCATTTCCAAACACTGGATTCCATATAAGTATTTCCAGCGGGGCGTTTTGGGGATATTTTCGATGAAGTTCCATTTGTCTTACATTCCTGCTCCATAATAAATTGTGTAAATGGGGACTATTGTACCCAGTTTTTAACCATTCCCATGAGTACACGCTCGCTATCGGTTGTTAGTTAATCTGAAATTTAGAGGTCATGTTTTTTTAATTGCAGGTATTGGAGTCTTTGTTAATCAAACTGCTGTTCCATTATATGAGCATGGCCTAAAATTGTCTGAGAAAGATCTGTCCGTGTTAGGATATTCTTATGTATGATACCGATAATGGGGCCTCTCAAACAAACTAAGGGGGGAACATGTCAAAAGTAATCTACGCATGCAGTAGAAGCAGACCTTTCGATTCAAAAGATAGGAGGCGGATACTAGAGATATGTAAGAGACTTGGACCCGATAATCTTTCTGCAACTGTGGATCATGAGGTTTTTGTACACGATAAGATAGCATTCGGGATAATGAATCCCACTAAATCCATTATGTGCAATGGCACCAGCCTGTTATTGGGACATTTATATGAACACAGCAGCAGGTTGTATGAACCATTATCTGAATCCCCTGATGGCTCATATGCACTTTTTCGGGATAGTCCCGGTTACTTAGAGGTGGTAAGCGATCCCGCCGCTTCAAGGACGATCTGGTACTACTGTGATGATAGTTTATTTGTATCTTCAACATCGCAAAGAGCCATCATTATGTTCATTGGTGGCTTTGTTTTTGATAAAAGAGTGATCCCATGGATGCTATCAACCGGATCATTAGGGCCTGAGTTATCATGGGATAAGAGATTACAGAGACTGGGTCCAGATTCCTCAGTTATCCTCGATAAAGAGAACTGGTCTATATCCACCAAACACCTCCCCATCAAGTTTGCTGAGGTACCTCGCTCTGACAGTGAACATCAACGATTGCTAACAGATGCTATTAAGAAAACGATTGAATCCTTCAAAGGCATTAACTATGATGAATGGGTGCTGCCTCTTTCTGGTGGATACGACAGCAGGGGGATACTGTGCTTTATTAATAGCACCGGGGAAAACACCGGGGATTTACAAACAATAACCTGGGGTCTTAAGGATGCAATCAATGAAAATGGCAATGATGCCAAAGTCGCGAAAGACCTGGCCCGGACGTTAGGTGTTAAGCATAGTTATTACCATACAGATATCTCTGAAGAACCAATTGCGAAGGTTATTGATAGATTCATATTATGTGGAGAGGGTCGTATTGACCACCTTTCGGGATATATGGATGGGTTTAAACTTTGGAGTAAGTTACATGAAGACGGCGTACAAGGAATAATAAGAGGAGATGAGGGATTTGGATGGAATCCTGTCTCATCGAGATTAAATGTTTTACAAAGTGTCGGGTGCAATCTTTGCTCGAACATTCCTAATTTAAAAAACGTAATAACTGACTACAAACTTCCCAATCAGGAGTTACCTGCCGACCTCGAAATGAGGGAGAGTGAATCTCTAGAGCAGTGGAGGGATAGGCTCTACCACGTATTCCGGCTTCCAGCAGTACTTGCTGCTCTCTCTGATCTTAAATTCTCTTACGTAGAGATAATCAACCCCTTAACCTCCAGATCGATTCTTCATCAAGTAAGGGAGTTGCCAGATCACCTGAGAACAGATAAGGCGTTATTCAGGTCCATTGTTGATGCAATTGGTCCAAATATTGTGTATGCAGACAAAGGAGCTAATCTACCACCAAGAGATATTCTGAAAAAGGAGGAAGTGATGAATTTATTACGACAAGAAATTCAATCTGAGCGTGCAAGGGAAATATTTGGGCCTGACTTTGTATCCTTTATACTGAAAAGCATTAAAACAGATTCGGTGAGCCAAGCGTCGAAAAGATCGCTCGAACAGAAGATCATTAATATGATACCTTCGTTTATCAAAAACCTGGCTAGTAAAGCGTATTCACCAGTTATAGACGGGAATATATTGGCTTTTCGGGTATACATCATAATAAGGATGCATGAAATTTTAAGCAATGATTGTAAACATAGGATTTAACTATCTAACTATGAGCATTGCATCAAGAGTGAGTTGGTGCAATAAAGCACCTAATTATCCAGTAACTGAAATTTCACATGTTCTCCTTCGAACCATTCGTAACTTCTCATTCTTCTTCGCCCAAAAACTGACATGTCCCTCGAACAAGACAACGTTTATTTCATCGTGAGCCGCTGTGTATGTTTCTGTTTCCTCTCCCTCCTCGCCGTGGGCGCCCATTTAAACAGTTGTCTCCAATCACGGTCTCACTCCAGGAGCACTTCCCTAAGACGATTGTTCTCTTTCAATAATACTTATTATAACATAGATCTCATCTGAACTCTCCCACTGGCAGCATGAAAATCATAGTCTTCAAGTAAAACCAGGAGGACTAATCTAAAGAATAGATGAACACACGTTCACCAGAATTTGTCACGTGACGAATTAGCACCTCAAAAGATTACTAATATAAATTCTCATGTACAGGGTTCAGGGGTTCGATGAAATGATATCTTTGAAAGGTGGAGATAGTTATACGACCAGCAAATTTGGCGATTTTTGTCCCTATTGGACGAAAGACGAAAATGGTCGTGTACATATTTCGGAGTCTTTTGATGAAATAATAACTATAATCCCCTCAGAAAAACGATTTATAGATCCTGTTGCAGTTGCGTCACTATTGCAGTTTAACTATATCCACGGAAATCGAACCTTGGTTAAAGGCGTTAATAGGATCCCATGGCGGGCAACATTGCTGAGTAACGGCACGCTTATGCGGGAACCACCAATCCCTCACGATAACATATATGCGTCTCCATTCGAAATCGCATCCAATCTGAGACGCTTACTCTTAAATGAACTAACCAGTTATATAAAAAATTATTCTAATGTATATCTGCTGCTTTCTGGTGGTTATGATAGCAGGGTGACCGCAGGTTTGCTGAAGGTATTGCAAGATGAATCACCTTCATTCAACGTAACAGCAATTACCTGGGGTGTCGAAAGAAGCAGGGACGTGGATTACGCAAAAAAAATCTCTAGATTATATAAATGGGACTGTATCCACACCCCATTGAATGAAAAAACGCTTTATGATGCAATTTTTGAGAGTGTTCGATATTGCGGTTCTGAAGTGACCGGAATCAATCTACATGGTGAGAAATTTTTCAAAAATTTAAGCAAAGATGACGTGGTATTGGCTTCAAGTTTCGGCGACAGTATTGGACGGGGTGAATTTAGCGGACGAAATTTAAGTAAAATTAAACTTTTAAAATTTAAAAATTATCGGGGATGTATGTTATATGAGTTACATAAAAATTGCATTCCTTATTTGAATCAAGATCGAGAAACTGCTTTTGAATTATCCGAAAATAAGCCATATTCAGCACTATGTGAGTTGGACTTGCAAGAGAACTATATGAGAAGATTGATAGTTTCCGCAATGGGCTATATCAGGCAATGGACCCACTTAGAACAAATGTTCACCTCAGATGATGTCGTTTCATATATCTGGTCACTTAATCCTCGCTGTCGCAATAATTTGATATACGCGGAATTATTTAAGCAAATAGATGTGAGACTGTACTCAATGCCCTGGGCAAGAACAGGGAGATCATTCGATGGGAATGTGGATAATACCGAATTAACAAAAAGTCATCACGAATACAATAGGTGGTTGAAAGAACATTTTTCAAACATGCTATATGATCGTATATTTAATGGTACATTGTCTGAACTCAATTTCTTCAACATGGGTAATGTAAAAAAATTGTGGGATAGCTGGCAAAATGATCGAATGGATGATTATCAATTAATCTTAATGATCGCTCAGTTAGAGATTCTTAGGGATATCTATAACCTCCATTGGGATGGAAATAATGCCAAAAATTTGATATTTTCGCCTTTACTTCGACAGTTAACATCTAAATGCATTTCCGTTGAATATGCCCTGAAAGATTCTAAATTGGTGAGAAATTTACGATACAAGATCAAACGGTGATCATCGCTATTTTGAGGGGCTATCATTATCAGACCCCTTTTGAATTCCTCCCCAGACCTCAGGTTACTGAAAGTTAGACCCTCTCGGCAAGTTAAAGCGATCTATCGCCTTTAGATGAATAATACAGATAAAACGGAATATCTTATCTGTATATGCGATTTGCTGTTTGTACACCACCCTCGGTTGGGCCAATCTTCTTTATACAGTTGAAATTTTCCCGCCAATTTCTTCTGTTATTACGCTCGTTATTTGCTGTCTCTCTAATTTAGTGTGGTGTGCTCATTATAATGGCTTATTGAAACCATTTGGTAGACTGGCTCTGGGAAATTATCTGACATCACCTCCCTCTGACGAAGCTGCACATCGGCTGACACCGGCGGGACCCCTGTGAGTTGTTTTAGGGGAGGCCTACCGGTGACGGAACATCCGGGAATGCCAGGAAATAGCCGAGAGTATTGAGGGATTTCTTCCCGGGGACTCGTGCATAACATCACGTTCCTCAAATAGCATGCGAAATAGATCCGAACGATAAACCCGGGGTTGATCAAACCTTAGATCCATTTCAGAACGACGAAGTGTATTGGAATCATTTATTTAATTTAACATTTAATGTCGCTTGAGGGTATTTCTAATATAATGTCTAAGTTGCCCGGTTTTGAAAAATTGAGGAATATCTTTCTTCAAATTGGGTATCGGCAGTATAGCAGCGCCATGAGCAGTCCTCTGTGGAAAGGTGTAGTTGTAATTGGCGGTGGGACTGCGCTTGCTCAGGGAATAACTATAATCTCAACACCCATTATAACTAGACTCTATATCCCTTCAGACTTCGGGCTTCTAGGGATCTATAGTTCGATTCTCACAATTCTGCTGGTTATAGCATCGTTACGGTATGAATACGCGATACCAGTCCCAAAAGATTCGTCCAGAGCAGCAAATATTCTTATCCTGTGTTTAATGATCATCACCGGAGTCACTGGTATACTCTGCATTTCGTTCTTACTGATAGGAAGCAGGATCGCGGAGATGTTAGACTTGCAAGATCTCCTGCCATATTCATGGCTGGTTCTAGTTGGTCTTCTGGGCGCTGGTATTTATCAAGCTCTCAATTACTGGGCCATCCGGCAACGGGACTATCCCCGTATTACCAGGACAAAGATCAATCAGAGTCTTGGAGGCTCTCTCAGCAAAATTTTATTCGGCTTATTATCATTAGGGCCGCTTGGACTAATACTAGGCCATATAGTCTCAAATGTTGCTGGGATTTACACCTTTATAAAGGCTATCGTGAAAAAGGATCGGGACGCATTTGGGGACATTTCAGTTATTGGGATTAAGTCAGTAGCACAAGATTATCGATCCTTCCCAATGTACACGGCCCCGGCGACCCTTCTCTTTGCAGTTTCCTTGCAGATCCCTGTATTCATGCTTACGGTTATGTATGGTCTCGATGTTGTTGGTTGGTACACGCTTGCTCACCAGATGTTGGCTCTGCCTGTGGCCCTTATTTCAGGGTCAATGGCTCAGGCGTTCTATGGCGAAGCAGCGAAGGGTGTTCGTGAGAGTCCAGAGATTTTAAGGCGTTTATATCTAGATACAACAAAAAAATTAGCGCTGATTGGGATCCCGTTACTGGGTATGATCGCAATTATTGCTCCATGGATCTTCCCAATTGTTTTTGGCAGTGCCTGGGAAGAAGCGGGTTTGTTCTGTCTTCCGTTGGCCTTGGTTGCCGTGTCACAGTTTATTGTGACACCAACATCTAAACTGGCCGTGTATGGTTTTAATCATTGGGATTTATATTTCAACTGTGCCAGGACGGTTATGGTCTTTGGAGGATTTTATTTCGCTAGCATGTTCAACTTTGGGCCACTGGTCACACTGACACTGTACGGCGCCATTATGGCGGTTATGTATTTTGTACTCTACTTGTTGAACCTATGTGCGATAGATCGCTTACATCTGGGAGGGCGATCTTGTTTTCAGTAACCTGAAGCAAATCGGCCTATTTTTTACAAAATCTAAACGTGCTCCTGCCTGACCGGATATGGCCGCCCCTACTTAATCATCCTAAGTTCATGATACGTTCTGATTTCTCGCTAACGTATGGAGTTTCAATGGCGAAGAGTGACACGGATTTCAGATGGTGGGTAAAGAGGTTATATCTGACCATGCGACGGTTAGTCGGTAAGGGGAAATCCCCTAATCACAACGTACAATACACACACCCCTCCCGCATCCCGTTATTCCGCCGGAGCATCCCTGTCACGTCCACGACAATAGGCTTCCCGTTGCAGATCGCAAGCACATTCTCCAACGTCAGCCCCACAAACACCCCGTGCGGAGAATTCACGATAATGCAGTCCACCGGCCCGCTGAGCCCCTGCAGCGACGCGACCGGCTTCGCCCCGAACCGCTCGATCTCCGCGGCCGCGAGGAGCGGGTCGTAGCCATAGACATCCACATCGAACTCCTTGAGTTCGCGGACCATCTCCCCGGCCGGGCTCTCCCTTGTATCGGGGACGTTCTCCTTGTAGGTCAGGCCCAGGATGAGGACGTTCGAGTCGCGGATCACCTTGCCGGCCCGGTTCAGCTCCTTGATCGCGATCTCGGCGACGTGCTTGGGCATGGCGTCGTTGATCGCGCGGCCGGCCAGGATCACCTGCGGGTGGTAGCCGAGCTCCTCGGCCTTGTAGACCAGGTAGTAGGGGTCGACCGGGATGCAGTGGCCGCCGACGAGGCCGGGGCGGTAGTTGTGGAAGTTCCACTTCGTCCCGGCGGCGTCGAGCACCGCCTTCGTCTCGAGACCCATCTTCCTAAAGATGAGGGAGAGTTCGTTCATGAGGGCGATGTTCAAGTCCCGCTGGACGTTCTCGATCACCTTCGCCGCCTCGGCGGTCCGGATGTCCTGTGCGACGTAGACGTTGGTCACGAGGCCGTAGAGCGCGGCAAGGCGTTCTGTCGTCTCCTTATCCATCCCGGCGACGATCTTAGTGATCTTCTCCAGTGTGTGGTCGGTGTCGCCCGGGTTGATCCGTTCGGGCGAGTAGCCGACGAAGAAGTCCTTTCCGCAGGTCTTCCCGGAGGCCCGTTCGAGGGTCGGGACCACGACCTCCTCGGTCAGGCCGGGGTAGACGGTCGACTCGAGGACGACGACGGCGCCGTCCCTGAGGTTTTGACCGACGGTCCCGGCGGCCGAGACGACGTAGGAGATGTCGGGGTCTTTCGCCTTCGTCACCGGGGTGGGGACGGCGACGATCACGACGTCCGCCTCCCTGATCGCGGCCGGATCCGTGGTGGCGAGGACCCTGTTGCCGGGCTCGGCGTTGATCCGCGCGATCTTCGTCGCGTCGAGGTCGTAACCGATCGTCTTGAGATGGCGCGAGAACGCATCGGCGAGGGGATACCCGACGTAGCCCAGGCCGACGACGCAGACGGTTGTATCGTTCACGGATCCCTGAATCATAAGACGCCCCCCCCTTTAGAGTCTCGTCTGTGCAGGATATTCCCGGGTTTCTATTATTTGATTGTTTCGATGATTGGTGTGCGGCAGGACTGAAGCCGAACTGAGATGGCGTCGGATCAATGAGCGCCCTCAAACTCGCTCCCGGAACCACGCCACTGCCTGAAAGAGCCCCTCCTCGACGGAATACTGCGGGTCGTACCCGAACGCCTTCCGGGCGCGGCTGATGTCAGCGAGCGAGTCCCGGATATCCCCGGCACGGGGGGCCTCGTAGATCGGGTCGCACCGCGTGCCTGTGATCTCCATGAGGATGGACGCAAGCTGGTTCAAACTGATCCGGCGGCCGCCTGCGATGTTAAAGACCCCTCTGGCGTCGCTCTCCATCGCTCTGATGTTCGCCTGCACCACGTCGGCGACGAAGGTGAAGTCGCGGGTCTGCTCCCCGTCGCCGTAGATGACCGGCGGTTCGCCGGCAAGCAGCCGGGTAATGAACTTCGGGATCACCGCTGCATACTCGGATTTGGGGTCCTGCCGTGGGCCGAAGACATTGAAGTAGCGGAGGGAGACGGTGCGGATGCCGTAGAGATCCGAGAAGACCTTCCCGTAGCACTCGTCCGCCAGTTTCGTGACCGCATAGGGGGAGAGCGGGTTCGGGACCATGCCCTCGTGCTTCGGGAGGGCCGGGGTGTCGCCGTAGACCGAGGAGGAGGAGGCGGCAACCACGGCCGGCACTCCGCAGTCCTTCGCCGCCACGAGCACGTCGAGCGTGCCGGTCACGTTCGCCTCGTTCGAGGCGAGCGGATCCTTCACCGACCGGGGCACGGACGGGATGGCCGCCTGGTGGAAGACACCGTCCGCGCCGGGGAAGGTTTCCGCGAGAAGGTCGAGATCGGTGATGCTCCCCTCGACGAACGTCACCCGGGGGTGACCGAGGAGGTGCTCGATGTTTTCCTGGTGACCGGTGGCGAGGTTGTCGATGATTACGACCTCGTGGTCGCGTGCCAGTGTCGCCGTGAGGTTGGACCCGATGAACCCCGCTCCACCTGTGACAATGTAACGCATGCAACGTCTACTGGTTGTCTTCCTGATATAGTAGTTCCCTAAAGGCCGCTGCATGACAAAAGGATAGATATTATTGCGGGTGAATCGGGACACGCTACGCCCGGGTCGTTTTCCTGGTCTGTATACCGGTATGCCCCCTCCGGTGGCCGATATCCGGCTCCTGCACAGTGCCTCTCCTCTTTCTTCCGGTCGCTAGATCTTCAGCCGGAAGATGGTTTCCCGGCCTGGATGCAATGGCCCCTCACCCCGCCCGCACGTTCGCCCCGCAGTTCCTCGCCCGCGTCAGGAGCACCGACCCTCCCCGGTCGCCGAGCACCTCCCTTGCTGCCCGGGCTGCATCCTGCATGCCGGAATCCCCGACGGCGTAGATCGTCGGCCCGAACGAGCTCAGGCCCGCTCCGGCGGCCCCGGCCTGCACCGTTGCCTCGAGGAGCGAGGAGACGACCGGGTGCTGCAGGCCCACCTCGACCTTCTTGAATCCAAGAGTTTGCGTCCGGTTGACCGCCGAACCGAAGAGGTCGAGATCGTGCTCGACGATGCCCGGGATCATCCGCATGAGGACCTCGTGGCAGACCTCCCGCACCTCAGCGAGCGGCACCGGGCAGTGGGTGCGGAAGATATCGACCTCCCCTCGCCCGTGCGCTCCTGCGCCTACCTCAGGCGTCACCAGCAGGATGCGCCAGTCCTCCGGGAACCGGTGCCGGGCGAGAACCGGCGGGGGCGCGACGCCCCGTGACGCTGCCGACGGGCGGAAATCCTGCTTGCCTCCCGGAGCACCGAACCGGTGCCCGCCGTCCAGGATGAACCCGCCCTGCTCGAACGCCGCCGTGCCGATGCCGGAGGTCCCGCCGCGCCCGACGGCCTTCGCGAGATCGCATACGGAGACGTCCCGCTCGTAGAGCCGGCAGAGGGCGGCTGCCGTGGCGAGAGCGACCTGCGTCCCGCTCCCGAGCCCTGCGTGCTGCCGTGCGGCGGCGTGCAGGGCAATCTCCGCACCCCCCGGGAGTCCGAGCGTCTCCTTCGCCGCCCGGGCTGCCCCGGCAACCCTGCGGCGGGTCTCCTCGTCGCCGCCGCGAACCTCGATCCCCGCGGCTTTCCGTGCGTCGAGCACGCATCCGGGCTCGTCGAGGGTGACCCCGACCCCGCCGTCCACCCTGCCCGAGGCGCCGTTCATATCGAGCAGGGTGATGTGGATCCTGGACGGAGCATCGACGAGCACCCTGATCTCGTCGGTGAACGCCGTGCAGGGGAAGATCTCCTCGATGGCGATCAGCGGCTCTTCGCGGTGGATGATCCGGTATTTCCGCGAGAGCATCGGTTCGCACCGGTGGACGTTGAACGTCCGGGCGAGTTTCGTGCCGGCGCGGACGACGCGGGCGTCGGTGATCTCCCGGCGCGACTCTATCCGGTGGCGGCGGAGGATCCTCCCGATGGGAATATCGGCCCGCATCAGATCCTGCCTGAACTCCGGTGCAAGCCGCCGGAGCGGGGTGCAGGAGACCGCATAGATGAGCACCTCTCCCGTTACGCCGTCTTTCAGTTCAACGACGCGGTAGTTGACCTCGTCGCCCTGCTCGATATCGAGTGCCGCCGCCGCCTCGGTATCGGCGCTGACGACGTCCTGTACCAGGGTGGTGATGGTGACCGGATGGCCGGTCGCCATCTCGAGCAGGCCGGTCACCGACCCGTCGGTCCCGATGAGAACCTTCTGCATCGGGGAGAGCCTTCCCACGCCCTGCTCGATCTCCTGTATCCTCTCGACGATCCCGTCTGCCGTCAGGGGTTCCATAGCCTTGGGTAGCGTTGTGTACGGAGACTACAAAAAGATGGTGCCGGGATATCCGCCCTAATCAGGGGGGCTCACGGCGAAAAGAGCATGGAGAGGAACTCGGGAGCCTGCAGGAGCCCGAACGAGCCGCCTTTCGCCTCGCGCTCGGAGAACGCGGCAACATCGTCCCTTCCTTTCCCGAGCACCGCGAACGGCACAGGCTCCGCGGTATGGGTCTTACACCGGATCGGCGTCGGGTGGTCGGGGAGAACCGCGACGGTCGTATCCGGGCGGTCGAGGACGATCCCGATCGCCTCGTCGAGCCGCTCGATCGCCCGCACCTTCTCCTCGACGCTCCCCATGTGTCCGGCCTCGTCGGGGGCCTCGACATGCATGTAGACGAAGTCGAGGCGGTCGAGGGCGTCGACCGCGTACCGGGCCTTCGCCTCGTAGTCGGTGTCGATGAACCCGGTGGCGCCGGGAACGTGGATCACCTCCATCCCGGCGAGGCGGGCGATGCCGGCGAGAAGGTCGACTGCGGAGATCACTCCCCCGGCAAGACCGTACTTCTCGCGGAAGGGTGCGATGGACGGCCTCTTCCCGCCGCTCCACGGCCAGATATCGGGTGCAGCGGTCTTTCCCTCATCGAGGCGGCGCCGGTTGACCGGATGATCGGCAAAGATCTCCCGCGCCCGCTCCATGCAGTCGAGGAGGAGTCCGGCGTCGTCTCCGCGCGGGAGGAACTCCTTGACCGGCTGACCGACGATGTCGTGGGGTGGGGTGGTGACGGCGCCGCGCGCGCGGGGCACGACCATCAGGTTCCGGTAGCTGATCCCCGGATGAACCCGGACGTCGCCGAGCGCGGCAGAGAGGCTGCGGAGGAGCTCGGCGCCCTCGGCGCTCGAGATGTGCCCGGCGTTGAAGTCCTCCATCACGCCGTCGCGGATCGCGACCAGGTTGCACCGGTAGGCCATCTCCCCGTCCCGGAGATCGATGCCCATGCTGGCAGCCTCGAGCGGCCCCCTCCCGGTATAGGAGGTGCGGGGGTCGTAGCCCAGGATCGAGAGGTTCGCGACGTCGCTCCCCGGCTCGAATCCCCCCGGTACCGTCCGGAGCATCCCGCACCGCCCCTCGCGGGCGATCCTGTCCATATTCGGTATCTCTGCGTACTCGAGGGGCGTCCTGCCCCCCAGTTCGGCAAGCGGCTCGTCCGCCATGCCGTCCCCGAGAATGATGATGTACTTCATGTGAACCCTGTGCAATCCTGGTAATCCCTGAAATTTCTGTGGGGGTGGCGCGTGCCCCCTACCCGAGCATGGCGCGGACAGCCGTCCGGACGCTCTCTTCCGAGGTTGTCCCGCACTGCCACCCGAGACCCTTGAGTCTCTCGACCGAGAGCTGCATCTTCGGCACGTCGCCGACCCAGCCGCGCGCTCCGCCGGTGAACCGGTAGCGGACGCCGGAGAGACCCATCTCTTCCGCAACGATGTCGGCGATCGTGACGACGTCGATCCAGTCCTCGGAGCCGATATTGAAGGTGTTCACCGGGTCGCGCGAGTGCTCGATCCCGAACTGCACGGCGCGGACGCACTCCCCGACCTCCAGGTAGGATTTCGTCTGCCTGCCGTCGCCGAGGATCTCGAGTTCCTGCGGGTTTTCGCGGAGCTTGCGGATGAAGTCGGAGATGACGCCGTGCCCGCTCCGTTCACCGATGATGTTTGCGAACCGGTAGACCCAGGACGTCATCTCAAACGAGTGGCAGTACGACGATATGAGCGCCTCGCAGGCAAGTTTCGTCGCGCCGTAGACGGATATCGGTTCGAGCGGGGTGTAGGTCTCCGGCGTGGGGATGACGGCGGCATCGCCGTAGACGGTCGAGGTCGAGGTGAAGACGAGTTCCGGCACGCCGTGCGCCCGCATCGCCTCGAGCACCCTGTGCGTCGCGACGATATTGTTCCTGATCTGGGAGTCCGGGGTCACGGCGCTCTGCCGGACGTCGGGGTCCGCGGCGATATGGTAGACCCGGTCTGCACCTGAAAATCGTTCCTGCCACCCGTCGTCGAGCAGGTTCTGCCTGACGAAGGCGACCCGCCCACCCGCTGTGTGGTGGCCGAGGTTCCTCTCGGTGCCCGCACTGCAGTCGTCGATGACCAGCACGTCGTCTCCCCCTGCCGCCAGGGCGTCGACGACGTGCGAACCGATGAAACCGGCACCGCCCGTTACGATACAGAACATCATAGAGTAATCTTCCTCTCACGCTATAGGATTTACTTATGGGTGGAGCGGGGAAAAGCACCCGTCATCCGGCACGTGCGGGGGAGTCCGAAGCGGGGAAAGGTTAATGCCCGTACCCGGTTCACTCAACGATCCGATACTCTCGTTCGGGGCATATTTTTCATGATTGCCTCCGACATATGATGAATCACAAGGAGTTGTCCGATTGAGAGAGCCATGCACCTGTTGCAGGACCGGGCGGTTTTTGACCGCCGTTGGCCGGCAGAGCCGGGTTTCCATGTTCGTCGATACCCGTAACGGAGCCGGACGATGAGCCCGCGTCCGGATATCCGGGAATACGCCGGAATTTATCTCCGCGGTCTCGCGATGGGAGCCTGCGATATCGTCCCCGGCGTCTCGGGAGGGACGATCGCCCTCATCACCGGGATCTACGAGCGGCTGGTCGGGGCCATCGGCAGCATCGATCCTGCCTCGGTAAAGCACCTCGCGAGGGGTGACTTCGGCTCTCTCCAAAAGGATCTCGAAAAGATCGATATCCCGTTCCTCGTCGTCCTCCTTGCCGGTATCGGCACCGCCTTCCTCCTGATGTCCCGCGTGATCCTCTCCCTCCTCGCCGACCACGCGGTAGCGACCTACTCCTTCTTCCTCGGCCTCATCATAGCCTCTGCGGTAGCCATATTCCTCGAGATCCGCTCCCCCAACGCCGGCACCCTCGTCTTCCTCGCCGTCGGGACCGGCGCCGGCTACCTCCTCGGGGGCCTCGGGAATATCGATCTCGGCCACTCCCTGCCGGTTCTCTTCCTCACCGGGATGGCGGCGCTCTGCGCCATGATCCTCCCGGGGGTATCGGGCGCCTACATTACCCTCGTCCTCAACCAGTACGAGTTCATGCTTGCGGCGCTCCGGGCATTCTCGCTCCCTGAGATCCTCGCCTACGTCGCGGGCGGCGTTGCGGGGCTCCTCCTCTTCACGAAAGGTCTCAAGTATCTCCTTGCGACCTACCACGGGGCGATGCTCGCCCTGCTCACCGGCCTGATGCTCGGTTCGGCGAGGATGCTCTGGGATAAGGGAGCTGCGGCCGGGGACATGCTCTCCGGCGGCTGGGCATTCTTCCTTGTGGGCCTCGCCGTCGTCGGCGCGGTCGAGTACTTAAAGAGGCGCTACCGGGCCGGCACGGCCTGATTTACGCCTCTTCGCATGGGGCGATCCGAAAACTTACTCCCTCCCGGGAGTGCAACGAGATATATCATGTTCATCGGCATCGACCACGGCACCACCGCGATGCGCTTCTCGAGCGGGGACGCGGAGTTCAAGATCTCCCGGGAAGAGGCGAGAGGTTTCTCGGCCGGCGATCTTGCCCGCCTCGCTCCGCTCGACGAGATCGAGGGTGTTGCCGTCTGCTACTCGATGGGCGACGGCATCTCGGCGATAACCGGTATCGGGAACGTCCAGAACCGCGGCGTCATCTCCCGGGAGGGCGCCGGCAAGCACATCGGCGGCGGCACCCGGGTCTACGACGAGATTAAAGAGAGCGGACTTCCTGCGGTCGTCATCCCCGGGCTGCACCGCGGATCGCCGACCGACCCGCGGTTCAAGGCCTACTCCCACCAGACGAGCCCCGAGAAGATCGGGATCCTGTACGAGGTCGTGCACGACCTCGGGAACGATGTCGTGGTCTGCGACGCGAGTTCGAACACCGTCACCCTCCTCGTGACCAATGGCCGGATCACCGGCGCGTTCGACGCCTGCATCTTCGCGCCCGGCACCCGGCACGGCGCTCTCGACGTGGATGCCATCCGCCGGATCGACCGGGGCGAGTCGACGGCGAACGACGCTTTTCTCCACGCGGGCGTGAACTACACGGTGCCTCCCGACCTGCGGACGGAGACGATGGCCATGTTTGCCGCGATGGAGTGCGCCTCGATGCTTCTCCTCAACCCCGGTGCGAACGTCGCCCTCGCCGGCACCATGGCTCCCGCCATCGCGCCGCGGGTGGAGGGGCTCCTCTCCCGTAACGTCACCGTCTACGACGAGTGGTGTGCGGCCCGGGGGCTCGCCCGGATCGCCCGCGACGTCTTCTCGGGAGCGACCGATATCCTCGGACTCGCGGTTGAGCGGTAGCCCCCGCCCGGGCAAACCGGCGGGCAGCGCCCCTCCGGTTTCGTATTCTTTTAAGTGGTGGCGGGTAGTATAGTGGTTTAATTGAGGAGAAGCCGGAACCATGCAGCAGGAATGCCCCAGTATCGCCGATCTCATGCTCCTGATGACATCGCGTCTTGAAGAGACGGCGCGCACGATAGAGCAGGAGAATGCCGGCCGGTTTCTCGAAGAGATCCTCAACGCAAAGCGGATATATCTTGCCGGCGCCGGCCGCTCCGGCCTTGTCGCGCGGGCGTTTGCCCAGCGGTTGATGCATCTCGGGTTCGAGAGTTACGTCATCGGCGAGACGATCACGCCCGCGTTCGGCCCGGAAGACGTGCTCGTTGCGTTCTCGGGCTCGGGCGAGACCCGGTCGGTCGTGGACGCGTGCGAGACCGCCCGGGAGATCGGGGGAACGATCTGTCTCGTCACTTCGACGCCCGAATCGCATATCGGCCGCATGGCCGACTGCATCGTCGAGATCGGGAACAACCGGCTCAAAGACGCGGATATCCCGCGCGACTTCGAGATCCGCCAGCTCACCGGACAGTACCGGTCGGTCTCCGGTTCGTTCGCCCCTCTCGGGACGCTCTTCGAGACCGCGGCGCTGGTCTTTTCCGACGCGATCGTCTCGGCCCTTATGGAAGTGCGGCACTGCACCGCCGAGGAACTCAAAAGCCGCCTTGCAAACGTCCAGTGAGCGGCGGCAGTCTCCGCGCCTCCGCTTCCCCTCTCCCGGCACCGGCAATAATTATGTCCTCTGCGGGGCAACAGGTGTTTTGGCACGTTCACGGCTCCGGCGCGCCCTGTTGGTGCCGGGTATTTATATTATTAATCATTAAGATTTAAAGGGGGTTTTTGTTTGAGAGAGTTACGCATTCACGGCAGGGGTGGTCAGGGTTCCGTGACCGCCGCCGAACTCATTGCTTACGCAGCATTCGAGGGCGGTGTTTTTTCCCAGGCATTCCCGGCCTTCGGTGTGGAACGCCGGGGCGCCCCGGTTCAGGCGTTCGTCCGGTTCAGCGACGAGAAGGTACGGCTGCGCAGCCAGATCTATGAGCCCGATTACATCATCGTGCAGGACCCTACCCTGATCGGGGATGTCGACGTCTTTAACGGTATGAAAGCGGGTGGGATCGCCATCATCAACACCGAGAAGTCCGACTTCGATTCCGGTGTTCCGGAGGGCGTGAAGGTCTACACCATCGATGCGACCACCATCGCGCTCGAAGAGCTCGGTGTGCCCATCACCAATACAACCCTGATGGGCGCGTTCGCCGCAGCCACCGGAGAGATCGGGCTTGAGCCGCTTGAGCACGCGCTGCGAAGCCGGTTTTCCGGGAGCATGGCCGACAAAAACGTCAGGGCGGCAGAGCGCGCGTACAACCTGATCGGAGGTGCCGCATAATGGCGCTGCGAGTCGGCTGCGCCGCGGCTCCGGGCAGGGCGCTTGAGAACAAGACGGGCGCCTGGCGGGTCTTCAAACCGGTCTTTGATCCCGAGAACTGCACGAAGTGCGGCATGTGCGCTCTGGTATGTCCTGAAGGGTGCATCCGCGAGAAGGAGGAGGGCACGTTCGAGCCGGACCTCAACTACTGCAAGGGTTGCGGCCTCTGTGCAGAAGTGTGCCCGAAGAAAGGCATCCGGATGGAGAAGGAGGAGAAATAATGCTGGAGTTTATGGAAGGATCGCATGCGGTGGCCGAGATCGTAAAGCGCTGCCGCCCGCAGGTGATCTCAGCCTACCCCATCACGCCACAGACGCACATCGTCGAAGACCTTGCCCAGATGGTGGCGAACTGCGAGATCGATGCCGAGTATATCACGGTCGAGAGCGAGTTCTCGGCCCTTTCCGCCTGCCTCGGTGCGAGTGCGGCGGGTTCCCGGGTCTATTCGGCGACGACGTCCCAGGGGCTTGCCCTGATGTTCGAGGTCTGCTTCAACGTGGCGGGGATGCGCCAGCCGATCGTGATGACGATCGCGAACCGGTCTCTCGGTGCGCCGCTCTCGATCTGGAACGACCAGCAGGACTCGATATCCCTGCGCGATTCCGGGTGGCTGCAGTTCTACGCGGAGGACAACCAGGAGACCGCCGATCTCCACATGATCGCCTACAAAGTCTGTGAGGATCACGACATCCTCCTCCCGGCGTTTGTCTGCTTCGACGGGTTCATCCTCACGCACACCTTCGAGCCGGTCTCCCTCCCCACCCAGGAGGAGGTGGATGCCTACCTGCCGGCCTTCACGCCGTACCAGCGGCTGGACGCCGCAAACCCGTTGAGTTTCGGGATGTACGCGACGCCCGAGTACTACATGGAGTTCCGGTACGAAGTCGACCGGGCGATGCAGCGTGCGAAAGATGCGTTCGTCAAAGCCGGGCGTGAGTTCGGCGAGCAGTTCGGCAGGGACTACTCCGCGCTCGTCGAGGGCTACCGGCTCGAGGACGCCGATACCGCGCTCGTCGCCATGGGCTCCATCTGCGGCACCGTAAAGGACGCCGTCGACGAGATGCGCGAGCACGGGCGAAAGGTCGGGCTCTTAAAGATCCGGACCTACCGGCCGTTTCCGGCTCAGGAGATCGCGGATGCCTTGAAGGGCGTCTCGACGGTCGCGGTGCTCGACAAGAACATCTCGCTCGGCAACGGCGGGGCTGTCGGCACCGAGGTGAAAGCGGCGCTCTATGGTTCCGGCATATCCATTTACGATTACATCATTGCCCTCGGCGGGCGCGACGTGCGGAAGAGGGATATCGCCGCGATCGTCGATCTCGCCGAGAAGGGGAAAGGAGATATGTTCTATGGATTACGGACGGAGGTGCTCTGAATGGCCGAAGTAGAGCAGGAATGTGAACTCTTCTCGGCCGGGCACCGGGCGTGCGGAGGGTGCGGCCCGGCGCTTGCGGCTCGCCTTCTCCTCAAGGCAACCGGGAAGAACGCCATCCTGGTAGCATCGACCGGCTGCATGGAGGTCTTCTCCACGCCCTACCCGGAGACCGCCTGGGGAGTTCCCTGGATCCATTCGCTCTTCGAGAACGCCGCGGCGGTTGCCTCCGGCATCGAGGCTTCGTTGAAGAGGCAGGGGCGCAGCGAGAAGGTCCTCTGCGTCTGCGGCGACGGAGCCACGTTCGATATCGGAGTGCTCTGCATCAGCGGCGCTTTCGAGCGGGGCCACGACATCACCTACATCTGCTACGACAACGAGGCCTACATGAACACGGGCATCCAGCGGTCGGGCGCGACGCCGTACGGCGCGAGCACCACGACGAGCCCGGCAGGCAAGTGCTCGCCTGGGAATGTGCACCCGAAGAAGGACATGCCCGCGATCCTCGCCGCACACGGTGCGCCGTACGTCGCGACCGCCTCGATCGCCTACCCGAACGACTTCATAAAGAAGGTCGAGCGGGCGATCAACACCCCCGGCCCCTGCTATATCCAGGTGCACACTCCCTGCTGCACGGGATGGGGCTTTGAGGCCGGCGAGACGCTTAACATGGGCAAGCTCGCCATCGAGACAGGCCTCTGGGTGAACTACGAGCTGGTCAACGGGCAGGTCGAAAAGGTGAAGAAGGTGCGACGGAAACCGGTCGAGGAGTATCTCACAAAGCAGAAGCGCTTCCGGCACCTCTTCAAGCCTGCCCGGCAGGATGACATGATCGCGAGCATCCAGGCGATCGCCGATGTCAACGCCGAGCGGTTCGGGGTTGACATCAAGCAAAAAGAATCGTCAGAATAAAGTACAGCCCGAAGAGAACCATGGCGAGTCCGCTCGCCTGCACCACTTTTTTGTAATGGGCGCCGAGCACGTTCGCTCCCCGGGAGACCGCAAAGGCGAGAAGCCCGAGCCAGACGATGTCCGCGCCGATGTGCCCGACGTAGAACTCGACGAACGCCGGATGGAGCGCGAGGAACCCGACGCCGAACGTGAGCCACCAGACCCACCAGTAGGGGTTGCCGAGCGTGCAGGCGAGCCCGAAGGCAACCGGCGTCCTGGTCTCCCCGGTCGCGGCGACGGTCTCTCCCGCACGGAGGAACTGCATCGTGCCGAGCGCGACGAGCACGCCCGAGCCGAGAATGGCGATGAGATCGATATGCGGAACGTCGCGCACGCCGAAGGCTATGGCCGCGACCATCGCGGCTTCGGGGATGCCGTGCCCTGCGACCAGCCCCGCGACGAACCGCCCGGGCTGCCGCGACCCGAGGCCGAGAACCGAGGCGGTCATGGGGCCGGGCGAGGCGGCCCCGGAGAACCCGATCAGGAACGATGCGGCGACGATCTCGATCATTCGCCTTCCTTCCTCCGCGAGATGAGAAGGGGGAGGATCAGGACGAGCGCGACCGCGACCCATATGGTGCCGAAAGTGGTGAGCAGAATCTCGCGATCCGGGGTGTAGAAGCGGGCTTCCACGATACTTATCCGGTCCCAGGCAACCTCCGTGGTCCCGTTCGGCCCGGCAGAGATCGTCCCGCCGGGGCTGACCATGCCGATGAGCGGGTTTCTGACGTCGAAGCCCTCGGGAAGGGCGACGGTTACGGCATATGGCGTATCGAAGGCCGCGACAAGGCGGTTGTCTCTCACGGGAGCCCGGTAGGTGATTGTGTAGTTACCCTCCGGGAAGGTGATGACTCCTCGCCCCGTCTCCTGGTACTCGACCGGGCCCGAAGGATCGAGCACCTCGAGACCCTCGACCTGGAGCGGAACCCGCTCCCCGAGCATCCCCGGTGTCCAGAAGGCGTGCTCGCTCCCCGAGACCTCGACCGACGCCTCGTAAGCGGTGCCGTCGGGGAGCACCCGGACGACGGCCTCCTGTGCCGTCGCCGGAGCAGAGATCAGGATCAGCGCAAGGCAGAGAGCAGCGAGGGCAGGTCCGCGTCGATCTCGGTGGGGGGCTCGCATTGTCGTACCACTGTTTCAGGATCTTTTAAGAGATGACCGGTCACCACGCAGACGATCCGCTCATCTTTATCGATCAGGCCGAGTTCGGCAAGTTTCCGTATTCCGGCGACCGAGGCTGCCGAGGCGGGTTCGACCCCGATGCCTTCCTTCCTCGCGAGATCCCGCTGCATGGCAAGGATCTCCTCGTCGGTCACGGCCGCCGCCGTCCCGCCCGTCGCGCGGATCGCGACGAGCGCCTTCTCCGCATTCACCGGGGCGCCGATCCGTATCGCGGTCGCAACCGTCTCGGGCGCGGACTCCGGAACCAGCACCTCGAGGTTCTGCTCAATCGCCTTCACCACCGGCTGTGAGCCGGCAGCCTGGATGCCGGTCATCATCGGCAACCGGTCGATGAATCCGAGGGTTTCGAGTTCCCGGAGCCCTTTGTAGACTGCGGAGATGTTGCCCGCGTTTCCTACGGGGAGAACCATCCGGTCGGGCACCTCGCCGCCGAGCTGGTCGATCGTCTCGAACCCGATCGTCTTCTGTCCCTCAAGCCGGTAGGGATTGACCGAGTTCAAGAGGTAGAGGCCGTGGCTGATGCAGAGCTCGTGTACCATCTCGAGCGCCCGATCGAAGTTGCCGCGGATAGAGATGACCCGGGCACCGTGCATCAGCGCCTGGGCAATCTTCCCGAGGGCGACCTTCCCCGCGGGCAGGAGGACGACACACGGAATTCCTCCCTTCGCCGCGTAGGCAGCGAGGCTTGCGGAGGTGTTCCCGGTGCTCGCGCAGGCGACCGTCGTCATCCCGAGTTCGCAGGCCATGCTGACGCCCACGGTCATCCCCCGGTCCTTGAACGAACCGGTTGGGTTCATCCCCTCGTGTTTTGCGTAGAGTTCGGAGAGGCCCAGTTCCTTACCGATGTTCTTTAAGTGGTAGAGCGGGGTCCCTCCTTCCTGGAGGGAGACCGGTTCGCCCCGAACCGGGAGGAGTTCGCGGTAGCGCCAGACCGAAAGGGGGCGCCGGTTCCATTCGTCGCGTGAGACGTCGATGCCGTCCAGGTCGTATTCGACGGTCAGCAGGTGTCCGCAGCGGTTGCACGTATAGATGATCTGGTCCGGTGAGTAGGTTGCACCACAATGAACGCAGACGAGACGGTACATGGGAAATCGTTGATCGCGCGGATACGTATAGATATGCTATGGGCTCCGGGGTGTTCGGCTTACCGCCGCCGCTGCTCGGGCCGGACGCGGGAGACGAGCATGAAGAGCAGCCAGAGGGCGGGAGCGGCGACGAGCGCGAGGCCTCCGAGTTCCTCGACCGACATGGCGGTCACGAACGGCGCGACGAACATCCCGGCCGCCGCTATGACGAGCACGATGGCGAAGGCTGCAGGGCGCACCTCGAGGAGCCCCTGAGCCCGGACACGGCCGGCCACTCGCCGCTTGGAGAAAGGATAAAGCCAGGCGACCCCGGCCGGGGTGCAGGTGTCTTCCACGAGGTGGAGGACGCACCCTGCAAAGAATGCGCACCCGAAGGCTGGAAGGAGCGCGAGGGAACTCCCGAGCCAGGTGAGGATGAGGGCCAGGTAACCGCAGAGGACGAGGGTCGTCAGCCCGACACCCGGGAACGAGTGGAGCAGTCCGCGGTGCCTGTGCCGGTAACTCTTCCTGAGGATCAGCATGAAGACGAGGGAGAGCGGGTAGTAGATGAGATACCTGATGGTATAGCCGAAGATCGGGAGCACCACGGCAAAGCCGTTTACCACCTGTCCTCTCTTCCCTTTCGCGCCGGCTATTTTGCCGTTGAATATCGCCGCATCGACGGCATCTGCGTCCGGGGCGAGCGATCCGACGAAGACGCCGAAGAGGAGGACGGCTATCGCGGCCGCGTCGATGGCGGTGGCCCAGGGAGCGATAAGAAGTGCTGCCGTAGCAAGACTGAGCGATACGTGCTGGTCACCCCGCATGGGAAATCTCTACAGTTTGGAGAGCAGTCTGTGATAAAGGTCACTTCTGCGGTCTGAAAGTGAAGGAAGTGAGGATTGTGCCTCATGAACCGCTACAGGATCGACCTCGATGGAGATGGCCTCTTCCCCGGCCCCGCACCGGCCGATGACGGTTCCGTCCGGATCGGCGGCGAGCGATCCCCCGCAGCAGGGCGCGCCCGGCCGGCCGGCCGTGTTGACTCCGGTCACGTAGTACCGGTTCTCGAGAGCCCGTGCGGGGAGCAGGGTCTCCCAGTGGGAGAGCCGGGAGCAGGGCCATGCGGCCGGGACCAGCATGCACTCCACGCCGGCTATGGCGTAGATGCGGAAGAGTTCCGGGAACCGCAGATCGTAGCAGACGGCGATCCCGAACTTCACCCCGTCGACGGTAAACGTGGCGATCCGGTCGCCTGCGGTGTAGTAACGGTCCTCCCCCTCGGGGGAAAAGAGATGGATCTTCGCGTAGGCAGCGAGGAGTTCGCCGTCTTCGTCGAGCACTACGGTGGTGTTCTTAGGACGATTCTCCAGCCCCGCTTCGACGATCGATCCTGCTACCGCGATACCGTTCTCCTCTGCTATCCGTGCGAACGCGGCGGTGAGCGGGCCGTCCAGGGGTTCGCCGGAGCCCGGCGGGACCTTCGGCGACCATCCGGTCACGAACTGCTCGGGAAAACAGATGAGCGATGCTCCCGCCGCCGCGGCCTCCCCGGCCATCCGGCCGGCCGCCTCGAGCCTCTCCGCAGGGCTGCCATGGCCGCCGGCGGCCTGCGCAAGCGTTATCTTCGTCATTCTTGAGACGGCATTGCGTCCCGGCTCCTGCAGGAGAAGATGAGCATGGCGGCGCCGAGGACGACGAAAACGGCGATCGCCACCATGACGTACGGGGCGAACGGGATAACGACAGCGAACATCTGCGCCGCGATCAGGATCCCGCCTGCGATGATGCAGGTGCTGATCAGGGCGGCTCCGGGAAGCGTAAGGTCAGGTGTCATGCAATACCTCCGGTGAGTATGGGGAAGGCGGTTCTGATGCCGATGAGGATGAACTGGACTGCGATCGCGATGAGGAGCATCCCCATCAGCCGGTTGGCGGCGCGGTACTCCCGCTGGCCGATGCGCCGGACGATGACGTCGGCGTTCTGCATCATGTAGTAGGTGAGCGATATGGCTACAACGGCAGCGAGCGGCACGACGGCGATTGCGGCGACGCTCATGCTCATTGCCTCGTTCATCAGCACGATTGCCGAGGTGATGGCGCCGGGCCCCGCGATCATCGGGACTGCGAGCGGCATGACGGCGATGTCGTCCGCTTCCTGCCCTTCGTACTTCTCGGTGGCCGTCATCTTTGTCCGGGATGTCTTTGCGTAGACCATGTCCATGCCTATGCCGAAGAGAAGGAGACCGCCTGCGATGCGGAAAGCCTCGATGGAGATGCCGAAGAGCTGCAGGATCCAGCCGCCTGCAAAGGTGAAGAGCAGCAGGATGACCAGGGCAAACCGGCTTGCGTCACGTGCGACCCTGAGTTTTGCCGCCTGATCCATCGTCCCGGTGAGGGAGACGAAGATCAGGGTGGCTGCAAGCGGGTTCACTACGATGAGGATCGAAGAGATACTCAGCAGCGCAAAACTCAGGAGATCCGCCATTTGTAATCAGGTATGCGGTAAGTTCGATATTAGCACTTGTGGTTTTGGGGGAGGATGGCCGATCCGTTTCTCCGGGAATTCACTCTGGTGAGGATTTTTTCCGGCGATGGGTTCCGGCGGTGCCGGGTTATTCCCGCGCGGGCTCTATTCGTGGTCCGGATGGTTTGTGATATAGCGGGAGGGTGAGGTTATATGATGAGGGAAGCCCGGCGCGGTGGACTGTGGGGCCTGCCACCTGACGATTTTCTTTGGTTGCATCTGGCACGGATTTCAAGGGTATATCGCCATTGGGGGTGGGGCTGACGGGGAGTGCGATGCTCCGAAGGAGCAGAGCTCGACCACCGTCAGGTGGGGAGGGGGCGTGCCCCCTCCCCTGTCTCCACATCCTAAGGGATTCCTGTAACCCCACTCGAAGACCTCCGGTCTTCTCAAGCTCCGGACGTCCCGTCCGTCGCACCCCGCCCGGCCTCCGGCCTCCTCACCCGCACCTGCGGTGCTCATGCTCCTGCTGTTCCAGCAGTCGTTCCCCGCCCCTCAGGGGCGGGGGCAGTGCGTGGCGATATCCCCACGGTCCACCGCACGGGGTCTTTCCTCGCATTGACCACTTTGTCGCAACTCACCCCAAAACTCTTCCCTATATAGGGATTATCGGTGCAAATCCCTTTGTGTCATACACAAATCCAGTAGCCCGGCGCTGTGCGAGCAAAGGTCCGGCCTACACCTTTCATCCCGGGCGAAAAATCCCCACGCACCGCTACGCAACACAATCTCCAGGAAAAAGAAACGGCCCCCGCCGGAACCCGGCGGTTCCGCCGTTCACTCGTAGAGAACGGGCTCGTCGATCCGCGAGTAATCGACCAGTTCGCCCGCCGCGAAGTGGATGCCGAGTTCGCGGGCGGCGCTCTCGGGGGAGTCGGACGCGTGGATCACGTTCCGCCCGATATCGAGCGCGAAGTTGCCGCGGATAGACCCCGGTGCAGCCTCCGCGGGGTTGGTGGCGCCGACCATCCTGCGGACGACCGCGACGACACCCTTGCCCTCCCAGGCCATCAGGAAGCAGGGTCCGCTCATGATGTAAGCCTTAAGGCCAGGGAAGAAGGGCTTCTCCAGGTGTTCGCGGTACTGCTCGACGACCCGACCCTCGGGGAGGAGTTCGAGCTTCGCCCCGACGAGTTTGAGGCCCTTCGCCTCGAACCGGGAGACGATCTCTCCGACAAGTCCGCGCTGGACGCCGTCGGGCTTGACCATCACGAAGGTGCGGTCCATGCCGATCACTCTTTGCCGCGGGCTTTCCGTCCGGCCGCGGTCCACTCGACGCGGCGCGGCACCCGGCCGAGCCGGTAGTTGTTCTGGCACTTGGTGCTGCAGAAGTAGAGGATGGTTCCGTCCTTCTTGACGAACATCTTGCCGGTTCCGGGCTCCAGAACCTCTCCACAGAAATTGCAGACGTACTTGTCGACCATGGTTACCGCCTCGAGAGCTTCTTGGCCTCACGTTCGGTCTCGAGCAGCGAAAGGATGTCTCCCTCCCTGATCGGGCCCACCGTGTTGCGGGTGATGATCCGCCCCTTGTTCGGGCCGTCGAGAACCCGGCACTTCACCTGCTGGGCTTCGCCATGCATCCCGGTCATGCCGATGATCTCGATAACTTCTGCGGGCGTTCCGTCGTTTGCCATGATTTATCCCTCACTCTCTCAGTGCAGCAATCTGCTTCGCGATCTCTTCGACGAGGTCCTTTGCCTTGCCGGACTTGACGATCGCGGCGGCTGCCGAGCCGACCTCGAGGCCGCTCGCCAGCCCGATGTCGTTCTGCTTGGAGATGTAGACGAACGGGATCTGCTTCTCCTCGCAGAGCGGCGGCAGATGCATCACGATTTCTTCAGGCTCAACGTCCGAACCGATGAGAACCAGCTGGGCAATGTTCCGCTCGACTGCTTTTGTTGCCTCGTTGGACCCCTTCTTCACCTTACCGGTGTCCCTTGCTATCTCAAGGGCTTCAAGAGCCTTATTCTGGATCTCTTCCGGAATCTCGAATTTTACGTATGCCTTTGCCATAACTCACCTCTTTCAGGGGCAGCCCACTGCTGCTCCGTCATCATTCATCAGTAGCGTAGCTGATCGAATGCGCTCTATTATGTCAATAAGAGGAGTGATAAAGGTTTGTCATTCTCCCACGTTTTTGGAGGTAGGGTTCCGTCGTTTTCGTGCCTGCCCGCATGGACGTGGCCGCAGACGGTTTATGCGGGGATCCGGTAGATCCGGACTCCCTGCGCATCATAGATGAGTTCGAGCGCATTCGTCGGGATGGAGACGGCGTAGCGTTCGCGCTCTGCCGCACCCACGTAGAGCAGGGTGGCGTTGTACGCCCGCGCAAGGTCGACGGTCCGGTCGGGCTGCTCATAGATTGCCCGCACATCGGCGCTCCGCTCGCTGATGCGCCCTTCATCGCCCCGCCACATGTACTCGTGGAAGGGCATCCCGATCACGGCCGGGATTCCGGTGAACGACGAGACCCTTGAATAGTAGGTGTAGTCGCCGCCCTCCGCCTCGACGATGACGTGGTTGCCGGGAAGAGTCCGGAGGAACGCGATCGCCGCCGCGTCAGAGGGATTCGAGCCTTCGAGGTATGCCGCCCCGTCGAGGGTGTGGCTCCCGTAGCCGAAGTCGACGTTGATCGCGAAGGGCGCGATGAGGAGCAGCACCGCGGCCAGGACCGGGAGCGCCTTCTCCGCCCTATCCGGGATCTGCCGGTCGATCCCGGCGCCCCGGAGCCATTCCCCGATGACGGCGAGGCTCGCCGTCCCCATCAGGAACCATGCCGGGAGGTAGAACTTGAAGACCGTGTTCATCCGGAAGTAGGTCTCTCCCATGTTATCCACGAGGTAAATGAGCTCGGTGACGAGGACGATCGCAAGCCCGAGCATCGCAAGCGTTTCGACTGCCGTAAAACGGCGGCGGGCGGCGAGGTAGACCAGCGGAACGGCGGCGATGGCCGCGGCCGGGTAGCCGGCGAGCACGAACGGCACCGCGGCGAGCAGGAGGTAGGGGCGTCTCCGGATATCCGGTGCGCAGTACGCGATCAGCACCGCGAGGAAGAACCCGTGAACCAGCAGGAACTCCACCGGTGCGGAGGGTGTGGGGACGATTGCGACTCCCGCGACGCCGGGGCTGTTGAGCTGCAGGTAGAATGGGAGGTAGGTCAGGATCGCGAGCGGTGGCACCGCTGCAAGCACCATCCAGGAGTTCAGGCTGTCCAACCGAAGATTTCCGTAGCGCCACCATATCAGGAGGCCGAAGGCCAGCGTGACCGGGGCATAGACCAGCACGTCCCAGGAGTTGAACCCGGGCATCGACCCGAGGGAGAGGGCGGCAAGCCCACAGAGGAGTGCCCGCCCCCGCATGGAGAGTGTCCCCCACCGCATGTAGGCGAAGACCAGGAGAAAGAGCAGGAACCCCTGGTTGAAGAAACTCATAACGTGCGGGTGCACGTCGCCCCAGAGCATCGAAAAGATGGGATACTCGTTGATGGTGTTCTCGATCGTCCGGGTGCTCCCCCAGAGGACGTCGAACCAGGCATCCCCTATCAGGATGTGGTAGATGGCGGAGGGGTTCGGGAGGAAGAGTGCAACCACCGGGAGCCACCGGTAACGATCGAGGAGGAGGTGCCCGAGAGCGTAGAGTGAGACGACGGCAAGACCGAGCACCGTCGGGAGTGCAAGGTTGAAGGCGATCGTCGAAGGCACGCCGGATACGAGCCCGAGCACCCCATCCATCCAGTAGCCGAGGTAGTAGTAGACGTCCAGCGTTCCCCCTGCATACCAGGGATCGAGCGGCGGGACGGTGGGCACCCGCATGATCGAAGCGAGGATCGCGTGATCCATGAACTTCTCGGCGTAGGAGATGCTCGGGTTGATCCAGCGCACCTCGAGCATGAAGAGGAAGGGGAGCAGGAAAGCGAGGTCCCAGGTGAGCGCGGACCGTAGCCGCTCCCTCGTGAAGAACCTGCGCGACCCTGCATACGCTACTACGGCCACAAACGGCAGAAGGCCGAGCACGATCGGGAGTCCTGTCAGTCCCAGGTACCACGTAACGAGCGTGAAGAGGAGAATTGATGCCGGGTATGCCGCGGCTGCCGAGAGGCTGCCGAGGGTGCGGTCGAGCGCCGGCCAGACGGCGAGTTGAAGCATCTTGACGACGAGAAGCCAGAGCAGCACGGGAACGATGAACTCAACCGCCAAACGTATCCTCCTTCTCGATCTCCCTGTTGAATGCTCTCTTCAGGAGGCTCATCGACCAGTCGCCGAAGTAGTATATCGATCCGACGCCCCCGACGAGCGTGACCAGGTTCTTGATCAGGTGGTCGATGACCGCTATCAGCGTTGCCGTGACCGCCGGGGTTCCCGCGAGCCCGAACGTCAGGGCGAGCGCGAGTTCGTAGGTTCCTACCCCTCCCGGGGTGATCGGAACAGCCTTGACGAGGTTGCCGATGACGATCGCGAGGACGATGATGCCGAACGGCACCGGCGCCTGGAACATCAGGACGACCGCGTAGCAGACCAGCACGTCGACGAGCCAGATCAGGAGCGACGAGCCGCTGAGCACACCGAGAGCCCGGGGGTTGAGGGAGGCCCGCTTCACCTCATCAAGCATCCTCTGGACGGCAACGACGATCCGGTTCCCCGACTCCATCCTGCCCGACCAGAGCAGCACGGCGAAGAAGACGGCCCCTGCGGCGAGGGGAACAATGATGACCGTGATGAACCAGTCGGGGACGTCGAGAACCGCGAGGACGAACGGGAGCGCGACGGCACCGAGTATCGCGATCATCAGGATGTCGAAGACACGCTCGACGACGAGAGACGAGAACCCCTGCGAGTAGGTGGCGTCGTCCTCGTGCTTTAAGATCAGCATCCGCACGAAATCACCGAGGCGCGCGGGGACGATGAGGTTCGCCGTCTGGGAGATGAATATGCAGGCGGTCGAGAACCAGAGGCTCTTTCTGACGTCGAGCCCGTGCAGGATGAACCGGTACCGGTACCCCCGGAGGATCCAGGCAACAACGCAGATCCCGACGGCGGCAAAGAGGAAGGGTATTACGGCGTGCTCGAGCGTCAGCAGGAGTTCGTCCCATACACGGTAGAGCATGTAGGCGACGATTCCGACCGCGATCAGGGTGGGGATGACGACCGCGCTAACTTTTTTCCACATGGAGCCGCCACCAGAGACGAAGAATCGCCGATCCCATCTCAACTACGTCTTTCCTCCGTACCGTCGTCCCCTCTCCCTGCCGCCATTGCACGGGGAACTCCCGTATCCGGTAACCGTTCTTCTGTGCCCGAACCAGCACCTCGGTGTCCCAGAACCAGTGATCTGCGGTCACCGACGGGAGCAGGGAGAGCAGGCGGTCGCGCCGGAACGCCTTGAACCCGCATTGGTGATCGCAGAGCGAACTCCCGAGGATCGTCCTGACAAGCGTATTATAACCGCGACTCGCGATCTCCCGCCCGCCGCTCCGTACGATGACGCTTTCGGGAAGGAGGCGGGAGCCCGTTGCAATGTCGTTGCCGTCGCGGATGGCCTCGACCAGTTCGGGGAGGTGCTGCATGTCGGTGGCGAGATCGACGTCGTAGTAGCAGACAATAGACCCCGACGCCCCGGCAAACGCGCGGTTGAGCGCCCGTCCCCGCCCGAGCCGCTCGTCGGAATGGAGCAGGCGAACCCGGGGATCTCCGGCCTCGCACTCCCGTACGAACTCCGTGCTCCCGTCGGTGCTCCCGTCCTCGGCGACGATCAACTCGAACCTCCCCGGAGCGATCGCCTCGAGCGTCTCGAGCGACCGCGGTATCGCGGTCTTGAGCGCTAAAAGATCGTTGTAGACCGGAAGGACGGCGCTCACCTCGACCTCACGCATCCGGATACCTCGCGAGAACCCTCTTCGCCGCTTCCTGCCCGGCGACGACCGAACCGTTCATGCTCCGCTCCGGGTAATTCGGAGGGCTGAACATCCCGGCGAGGAAGAGTCCGTGCTCCTCGTAGTCGGGCAGCCGGTTACGGAGCCCCGTCGTGTAGACCGGGCCGGCATACGGGTCGACCGCGAGCCGGTGCCAGTGGACTTCGCGTTCACTGACGGAGAATCGCCGGCAGAAGTCGGCAAGCATCGACTGCTCGAATCCTTCCGGGAGCCGGCCGGTGAAGTAGGATGCAAGGTAGACGATATGCTCCCCATACCACTCGAGCGGGGCAAAGTTGGTGTGCGAGACCACCGCACCGTAAGGGGCGGCATCCTTCATGTTCAGCCAGTATATTCCGTCGGTCACGTCCCGGTCGAGCGCGAGGGTCATGCAGGCGGCGCCCTGGTAGGGAATTTCGGCGAGATCGAGACCGGCAAGGTCCGCGGTTGCCTGCGGGGGGAGCGTCGATACGACGGCGTCATACGATCTCCCGTTGACGACCCAGCCGCCGCCCTCCCGCCGGATCTCTTCGACGGGAGTGTCCGGCAGGATCGAGGCGCCCCGTTGCGCTGCCTCTTCCTCGAGCCGCGCGACGAAGTGCCGGAAACCCCCTTTCAGGTAGCCCAGACGCTCGCCCCCGGCACCCCGGTCGGATCGGATGGCGATGCGGGATATGAGCCAGGCGGCGGAAACCTCATCACGGCGGTCGCCGAACTTGCTTTTTAAGAGCGGTTCGAAGAACGAGGAGTATATCCCGGGACCGAGGTTATCGAGGATGAAATCCTTCGCGGTGATCTCGTCGAGCGCCGAGACGTCGAACCGGCGGGAGCGCAGGGTCAGCAGGCCGAGACGGGCCTTTTCCATGAGCGTGAGATGGGGGTAGCGCAGGATCTCGGTCGGGGTGGTGAGCGGGTGGAGAGTTCCGTCGACGTAGTAGCCGGTGGACCCGTGAAGCCATACCAGCCGATCTGTCACCTGCAGCGCATCGAAGAGGTCGAGCAGGGCGGTATCACCGGCAAAACAATGGTGGTAATACTCCTCGATCCAGTAATCGCCGATCCGGTATGAACCGAGGCAGCCGCCCGGAATCGGCCTTCGCTCGAAGAGATCCACCTGGTGTGTCCCGGCGAGTTCGAGCGCCGAGACCAGACCGGAAAGACCTCCCCCCACAACGCAGATCTTCATTACCTACCCCTACGTATGAAAATTATAAGAACACTTTTGGGTTATAATGTATGTATGGTCTTTATACATAAGCGTGGATATAATTAATTAGTCAATATGAGGGTGTGAAGCTGAATGAGGGTCTTCTTCATAGGATTCGGTCAAGCTGGGGGCAAAATTGTCGATATGTTCATTGAACAGGACAAACGAATGCAGACCCAGAGTTTCAGGGGAATCGCTGTAAATACAGCGCGTACCGACCTGATGGGACTGAAGAACATCGAGCTCAAAGACCGGCTCCTGATCGGCCAGACCGTGGTGAAAGGCCATGGGGTCGGGACCGACAACGTGACCGGTGCACGGGTGACCGCCGACGAGATTGATGCCATCATCAACGCCGTCGATTCGCGTGGTACACACGATATCGATGCCTTTGTCATCGTCGCCGGCCTCGGCGGCGGAACCGGCTCGGGGGGTTCGCCGGTGCTCGCCCGCCACTTAAAGCGTATCTACCGGGAACCGGTCTATGCGATCGGCATCCTGCCTGCCCCCGAGGAAGGCCGGCTCTATTCGTATAATGCAGCGCGTTCCCTGAGCACCCTGGTGAACGAGGCTGACAATACCTTCATCTTCGATAACAGTGCCTGGAAGAATGAGGGAGAAAGCGTCAAGGACGCGTATAACCGGCTGAACGACGAGATCGTCCGCCGGTTCGGCGTACTTTTCCGTGCCGGCGAGGTCGGCAAGGCGGGTGTCGGCGAGATGGTCGTTGACTCGAGCGAGGTCATCAACACTCTCCGGGGTGGCGGCATCAGCACTGTCGGGTATGCCATCAGCGAGAAGATCAGTCCGCGCACGAAACAGAACCAGGGGCTCCTCTCCGGTCTGGTGCGCAAAAAGGAGAAGACCGAGGAGGTGCTGACCGGCGAGGACAAGTCGGCGAAGATCATCGCCCTCGTCAGGCGTGCCATGCTCGGACGTCTCACCCTGCCGTGCGACTACTCGACGGCCGAGCGCGGTCTCGTCCTTCTCGCGGGCCCACCGGATGAGATGGACCGGAAGGGCGTTGAGAAGTCGAAGAGCTGGGTGGAGGAGAACATCGCCGGCGTCGAGGTGCGTGGTGGTGATTACCCGGTGCAGAGCGACTACATCGCTGCGGTTGTGGTTCTTGCGACGATCGGGAACGCTCCCCGGATCACCGAACTTCTTGAGATTGCCAAGTCCACGAAGGAAGATGTCCTTAAGTCGAAGGAAAAGCGCTCAACCATGTTCGACGACGGCATAGAGCCGTTGTTTGAGTGAGGAGACGTTATGAAGGGAAACATCAGCAGATGGCTTATTCTCCTGCTGGCACTGGTCTGTGTCGCGCAGGCAGCAGCGGCGTTCGACGTCAAGACGGAGACCGTCAACCCCGCGAGCGGCGCTCTCGAACCGGGCCAACAGGTGAACGCGCGGTACGTGCTCACCTACGATATGGATGATCATGACCTGAACGACGAGTCGTTCGAGCTCAGCACCGCGTTGCAGAATCCCGTCTGGGATATCAACGTCTACCGTGGCGGGGTTGAGATCCCTATCAAGAAGACCGGGTACTACCCGGTCCTGTCGGAGTTCGAGATCGATTACGGCGATGCAGATGTAGAATTGCGTGTCGAACTGCGCGGCATGGTTCCCTCGACCGGGAGCAACAAGGTTCTGATCACCAAGATCGAGCACCTGCGGGGTGACGATGTGAAGGACACTCACTCCGTGACCCGCGACGTCGTGACCGCGGCCCAGATCGGGGGTTCTCTTACCGCCCAGCAGCAGCGTCTCAAGGACCTGAAGGCCGACATGGATGAGAAAGCTGCAGACGGGGTGGATGTCACCGCCGTCCAGGCCGAGTACAACGCTGCAAGTCAGGCGCTCACCAGCGCCGCGTCGGCAGGTCCGTCACAGGCGGCGAGTTACATCGCTACCGCGAAGAAAGACATAGACGAGGGAATTGCGCTCCTCGATAAGGTATGGGCCGAGAAAGCGGTCGCCGACACCGGCGCGGCAATCGAGTCGCTCGACGGGATGATCACCTACTTCGTCGAGAACCGTTCCATGAACAGCGATCCGCAGGTGGTCGCCATCATGACCAAGCGCGAGAGCGCCGTCCAGTTCTACTCCCAGGCACAGGACAACCTGAACGCCGAGAATTATCCGCTGGCGCGCTCGAAGGCTGGGGATGGCCTGAATAAGGCAAACGAGGCCCTGACCGATGCGAATGCGCTCCGGGAGAGGATCGGTGAGGGGTTCGGCATCGGTGGTGACTTCCTCCTCTACATTGGCGTCGGGGTTGTCATCGTCCTCGTTGTCGCGGGCATCGTTCTCTACCGGAAGAGATCCGGCTGGGACGAGCTCGGATAACCCGTCCCTCCCCCTTCTTCGCACTTCCTGCTTCCCTATTTTTTCACCAGGCTCTTTTGGCCGATGACTGTACATTCGAGTTGACTTCCGGTGCGCGTCCGATTTGTTGCCGGGGGAGCCGTCCCCAAACGCCTCTGCCGGAGGGGGACACCAATCGCACCTCCGGTGCTCACGTTCGTTTTCGCCCACGCTTCGAAGACTTTTGGCCTTCTCAAGATCCCTCTGGTCCCATTCCCCGGTCTCTCGCCCGAAACGTTTCGAGTTTCGGCTCTGTTAAAATCATGTTTTGGTTTTGAAGGTCGTAATTGGGGGGGGTGTAGATGTCCGGGGTTCGAGCACCCTGATGCGAGGCGCGACTGGCCGAAGGGCAGGAGCAGGAGAAGACCGAAGGTCTTGGACTGGCGACTGGCCGAAGGTGCGACGTTCCTCCGGAACGGAGTTTGAGCACCGCAAGGTGCGGGGGCAGGAGCACGAGCACCACAGGTGCGCAGTCCCCTCGGAAGCCGTGTCTGGGACGCAATCGATGACTCGTCCCGGATTCCCGGCGGCCTCGCGGGTCTCAGGCAGTCGTGGGAACCCTCGAGAAGACCTCGAGGTTTCTGCTCCCCGCCTTCCCGTCCCGCAGGAAGTAGTACTCGAGCACCCTCTCTTTGTTCTCCTCGTACGAGAACCAGTAGTTCAACCGGTAGGTCTCCTTTACGTAGCCGTCGAGAGTCGGGTAAGTATCGCCGTCGTGGGTGATCACGACGTCGAAATCTCCCCCGTATATCGTCGGCTCGCTCACCTTCTGGCTGTAATAAGCAAGCTTCGAGGCGCTATCACCACGGTAGTACCAGGGCAGCGGCCAGTAGGAGTCGGTCGCGACCGCCACCTTATCCGCAGCGTCGATCTTCGCGAAGACCTCCCGCAGGTCTTCGGAGTTCTGCACCTGCACGATGGGCTCGTTGATGTCCGCCGGGGTGTACGCCACGTGGAGTGTCATGGCGACCAGAAAGATCCCTGCCACGACTGCGACGACCGCCTTCTTCGTGGTCATCATATAGACCGCGACGAAGATCATGGGCAGGAGCTGATGGAGGATCAGCCACGGCACCTTCTCGCCGATGTAGGCATAGACTCCAAGCGAAAGAATCATCCAGAAGATGGCGAACCTCGCGAACTCCTTCTGCCGGTCGATCGGCCGGAGTTCCCCGCCGCCCGAAAGGACCTCGCGGAGCCGGTCTTTGAAGCCCTGCACCGGCTCGACGGGCGGGGCCCCAATCTCCCGGCTCGCTTCAGTCTCTGCCTCTGTCTCTGCTGCTTCTCCTTCGTCGGGGCTCCCCGTGTGCCCCGCCTTTCGCTCCCTCCAGCGGGAGACGATGCCGGGGATATCGACGAACTGCAGGACCCCGACCACGGCAAGGATCAGGATCGGCGCCTCGTAGAGGAGGAAGAGCAGGATGTAGATGTACGGCGGCCCCCCGAGGCGCTGTGCCTGGTGCATCGAGGTCCAGTGTTCGATAGCCCGGAGCCACCCGTCCATGAGCACCTCGGGGTGGGCGCCGAACGACGAGTAGAGGATCGCCATGATCCCGACCGCGACGAGGGCGCCGAGCGCGAGATCCCGAATCCAGCGTTTCGGGAGCCGGACCTTCCTTGTCCAGATGAGGTAAAGGAGGTATGCCCCGAAGATCAGGACGATGATTGGCATGTTCTCCTTCGCGGTCATCCCGAGCCCGACCGCCGCCCCGGCGATGAGTGCGTACTGCACCTTGTGCCGCTCGAAGTAGTAGAGGAGGGCGACGAGGAGCACCATCGTAAAGAAGGCGATGAAGATGTCGTTTCGGAGAAACCGCGAGAAGTATACCATGTTCGGCGATACGGCGAGGAAGAGCGCCGCGACAATCGTCTGCTTCTTATCGAGATAGCCGAGCCGGTAGATCGGGTAGACCAGCGGGACGAGCAGGGTGCCGAGCAGCGCAGGTATGAGCCGGCCCACCAGATCGGAGTCTCCGAGCAACGAGAATATCCCGGCCGTTACGTAATAGAGGAACGGCCCGTGATACATGGGATCGTAGGTGTACGTTCCTTCGGTCAGGAGCCGATAGGAGAACCACGCGTGGATGGCCTCGTCGTGGTGAAATAACTTTACGTCGAGCGAGTAAAAACGGAGGGCAATTGTGGCCAGAAATATGAGGAGGAAAAGCCCCTCGAATGAGAGTAGTCGTTCACGGTATCCTGCCGCGAACACGGCGGCCTTCACGCCGCTCTCACCTCAACTCTCCAGCACAATCTCAATGCCGATGTCTTTTGGAACCTGAATACGCATCAGCTGGCGTAGCGCACGCTCGTCGGCATCAATGTCGATGAGTCTCTTGTGCACTCGCATCTGCCAGCGATCCCAGGTTGCGGTACCTTCGCCGTCAGGGCTCTTCCTGGTGGGGACCACGAGTTTCTTCGTGGGCAGCGGGATCGGACCTGCCAGATTGACGCCGGTACGCTCTGCTATCTCTTTGATCCGGTCGCAGACCATCTCGATTTTTTCGAAGTCGGTTCCGGAAAGACGTATTCTGGCTTTCTGCATGTTTAACCACCAAAAAATTATAGGTACCTTCTTATCTCATCTGCTTGGGCGTGATGTCCATGCATACGCCTGCCGCAATGGTGGATCCCATATCACGGACAGCGAACCGCCCGAGCTGCGGGATCTCTTTGACCTTCTCGATGACCATGGGCTGGGTGGGCCTGATCTTGACGATCGCGGCGTCGCCGGTCTTGAGGAACGTGGGGTTCTCTTCCTTGACCTGGCCGGTCCGCGGGTCGAGCTTCTTCATGAGTTCGACGAAGGAGCATGCGATCTGGGCGGTGTGGCAGTGGAAGACCGGGGTGTACCCGACGGTCAGGGCGCTCGGGTGGTGGAGCACGACGACCTGTGCGATGAACTCCTCTGCAACGGTCGGCGGGACGTCGGAGGGACCGCAGACGTCGCCACGGCGGATGTCACCCTTGCCGATGCCGCGGACGTTGAATCCGACGTTGTCGCCGGGGAGTGCCTGCGGGATCTCTTCGTGGTGCATCTCAATGGACTTGATCTCACCCTCTTTGTTCGCGGGCATGAAGCTGACCTTCATTCCCTTCTTCATGATGCCGGTCTCGACACGGCCGACGGGCACGGTTCCGATACCGGAGATGGAGTAGACGTCCTGGATGGGGAGACGCATGGGCAGGTTCGTGGGCTTCTCGGGTTCGCTGAGCGCGTTGAGTGCGTCGAGCACCGTCGGGCCCTTGTACCAGGGAGTGTTCTCGCTCTTCTTCGCGATGTTGTCGCCGACGAACGCGCTCATCGGGATGAAACTGATGTCGTCGGGCTTGTAGCCGACCATCTTGAGCAGCTGGGAGAGCTGTTCCTTGACCTCGTTGTAGCGCTTCTCGTCGTACTTGGCGGCATCCATCTTGTTGATGCCGATGATCAGCTGGTTGATGCCGAGCGTACGGGAAAGGAAGACGTGCTCCTTGGTCTGCTCCATCACGCCGTCGGGTGCGGCGACGACCAGCAGTGCAGCGTCTGCCTGGGATGCGCCCGTGATCATGTTCTTGACGAAGTCACGGTGCCCGGGGCAGTCCACGACGGTGAAGTAGTACTTGTCCGTGTCGAACCGCTTGTGGGCGATATCGATGGTGATACCGCGCTCACGCTCTTCCTTGAGGCTGTCCATGACCCAGGCGAACTCGAACGAGCCCTTACCCTTGGATTCGGCCTCCTTCCTGAACGACTCGATGATGTGGGGCGGTACGGTTCCGGTCTCAAAGAGTAACCGACCGACGGTGGTAGACTTCCCGTGGTCGATGTGTCCGATAACTGCTAAATTCATGTGGGGCTTCTCAGCTGCCATAGTTTGTATCCTCCACTCAAATAGGCCTGTCAGCTCGAACAGCCTGCTTATGCGAGTATCTTATACATATGACGTCTACCATATAAAGCATTTCTATGCGCGTCGATACCGCGCATCCCCCAAAAACCCCCGGCAATCGACAGAATCTTATTCTCGGGAAATCTACGTTCCTCGTACCATGAAGATACTTGAGTTTCACCGTGACGATGCAAGTGACCGGGTGACGGTGACATGCGCAGATCGCGAGGTGTCGGTCCACTCCCACTGTGGTTACTGCAGGCACTGTGCGGGTGTCCGGGTGGGCAAACGGACGATCCCGACGCCGCAGCGCCAGGCTCTCTCCGGTGTCCGGCAGGGCGGCAATCCCGACGAGAATCTGTTAAACGCAGCCATGATGTTCAACACCCTTGTCCGGGACGGCACTGCTATCGAGTGTGAGGACGACGCGGGTGAAGGGTTCTCTTCGATGTACGGCCGCTAGATCCCGGCGCCGGACTCTCCTTTGTTACTCCGCTGCCGGGACTTCCGGCCCGAACTCTTTTCGGATCTCCTCTGCGAACTTATCGTATCCAATCTCGTCCATCTGGTCGGCGAGGGGCCGGCCGCTCCATGCGGTGCGGTAGACCCAGTAGACGATACGGTCGACGACCTCGACGACCTCCTCCTCGGTCTCGACGGTGACGAGTTCCCTTCCTGCGGCGGGAGAGGCTCCGCGCCGGCCCCCGACCGTGATCTGGTAGTGGGCGTACTCGGACTTCAGGAGGTTATAGGGACAGGAGTGGATGCAGATGCCGCACTGGACGCATTTGCTCTCGTCGAGAACCGATATGCCGTTCTTGAGTGCTATGGCGCACTGCTTGCAGTACTCCACGCAGGTGCCGCACCCCGTGCAGAGTCCCTCGATACGCAGCGGCCGGATCCTGCCGATGATCCCGATGTCGTTTAAGAGCGGGCTGTTGCACATGTAGGTGCAGCCGGATATGGCGATGCGGAGCCGTATCGGGAGTTCCTTGCCGAATACCCGCTCGTCGATCTTCCGGGCGAGATCGATCGTCTCGCAGTTGGCGTACTTGCACCGTTCCGTGCCCGGACAGGCCATGATGTTGACGACCTCGTTCTGCTCCGCCCCGATGGGCGTCCCGTTCTTCTCGAGGGCCTTTGCGATTATTACGAGGTTGTCGGGGTTCACGTGCGGGATCTCCACCGCCTGGCGCATGGTGAGGTGGAGCGAGCCGTCGCCGTATTTCTCGCTGATTTTTGCGAGTTGCTTGACCTGCGCCGCGGAGAGGACCCCCGCCGGGACCCGCAGCCGTACCGTCGCATAGTCCGCGTTCCGCTCGGTGATAATCCCTCCCCGGGAGTAGAGGGTATGGTCCTGCATCATTCTACAATAGTAGCGGTCGCCGGGGTAAAAAAGGTGATTACGGGAGAACGAGGAGGAGAATGATCCCTGCCCGAACGATCTCGTTTGCGGCGCCGACGACGTCGCCATTGATGCCGCCGAAGAGCCGCCGGGCGAGGGCGAGCATCAGTGCGGCGATGACGGCCGTGGCTGCGAGGGCGAGCGCGATCGTTATCTGCGGCACCGGCAGCAGGAAGAGGGGCAGCGCGAGCAGGATGGCCGGTACCGGGAACCACGGTTTTGCAAACCCATGAAGGTAGGAGTGGATCCCCTCCCGGAACGGCGTGCCGAGCGTGGTGAGCCAGGACATCCCGACCTTCGCGCAGACTTCGGCGATGAGGATGGCCGCCGGGAGGTTTGCGGCGGTCTGAAGTCCGGCGAATGCGAGGAGCGTGACGATTATCCCCGCCGCGACGGCTCCGGCCCCGGTCGTGCGGTCGGTCATGGCCGCGATCCTCTTCTCCCGGCTCCCGTGAGCCATGAGCCCGTCGCCGAAGTCCAGCAGCCCGTCGAAGTGGTTGCACCCGGAGAGGAGGAGCACCACGGCGAGGGCGACGGCCGCACCCACCACCGGGGATGCTATCCAGCAGGTGATGCCTGCCGCTACCCCGCCGATGACGTACCCGGCGAGCGGGTAGAGGTAGGAGCGGCGGGCGAAGTGCTCGAAGTCAACCGGCTTCCCGAGTGGGAGCGAGGTGCAGAACTGCAGGAGGGCGAGAACGGATTTCACATCGATCCCATCGACTCGCTGTAGAGGCGCGACGTGCAGCCGGCGATCAGCCCGGCGACGGCGTCGTCGAGGAACGGCCCGAGTTTGCCCAGGATCCCCGGCTTCTTCTGGTCGTAGCGGGTGAACTCGAACCGTGCGTAGGTCCCCCCGATCACCTCGGCGATGGCCATCCCGATGATCTCGTCGGAGAGGAGGAAGACCGGGTCGTCGGCGATCTCGGAGTCTTTCCGCTTCACGTAGAGTTCGTCCTCGAGCAGGAGGGCACCGAGGAGGAGCGACGAGATGTTCGGGTCTTCAAGCGCCTTCCCGATCTTTGCGTCAAGCCTGCGCGCGGCCTCATCCGCCTCTATCCCGTGGGGGACGTAGAGTTCCATCGCGGCGGCGACGATATCTCTCCTTACGATGCCCTTCTCTTCCAGCCTGCGCTCTATCTCGAACATTGTTGAAGTGTTTGGTTTTGGGAGGTATTTTTGGGTTTGGTATTAACGACGCTCGGAGAAGACCGAAGGTCTTCGACGCGTGAGCGTAGCGAACGTGAGCACCGGAGGTGCGACGGCGACGGACAGGATTGGGGACTGCGCCGTGAGAGGGGGTGCATGTGGATTTTTAGGGCTCGTGCTCGTGGCTATCCTGTCCATAACGTTCTTGGACACGGATTCCCCTGGGATATCGCGCTTGGGGGTGGGGCTGACGGGGAGGGGGGAGTATCCCCCCTCCCCTGTCCCCTCCCCCCTATGGCGATTCCACCACGGTCCACTGTACTGGAATTGCCGGGGAATACCCTGCCACGGCCCCGGAGATGTATGCGCCCCCACCTCCCCCCGCCACGCCCCGACAGCAACCTCTTCTATGCCGCAACCCTACCCTGTACATAATGTCCAACCCGTTCCTCTCAGAAGACCCCGGGATAAGGCCCGAGCGCCCGATGCTGGCGCTTGTCCTCGGCAACACCATGCTCTCCACCGTCCCCGGCATATCCGGCGCAGGGCCGACCCCCGAAAAGACCCTGCTCACCCCGAACCTGGATGCGGAGCTCGTCACGACCGGCGCGATCACGAGTGTCGCGGCCCGGCCGAACACCCCCACCGGCTGCCCGACGCCGGCGACCATCACCCGGTCGATGGTGGAACTGACCGGGCTTGCCCCCGTCATCGTCAACGCGGGGCTCGCCCATACTCCTACCGTCCCCTGCCTCGACGTCTACGGGAGCCCCGGCGGCGATCCGAGAACGGAGGATGCGGTGCCGCAGGCGGCAGCCCTCTTCGAGCGGGGCGAAGCGGTCGGGAGGCTTCTCTCGCAGTATAGCGATTTCTTGATGCTCGGGGAGTGCGTTCCCGGCGGGACGACCACCGCCCTCTGCGTTCTGCGGGCACTCGGCTACGACGCCTCGGTCAGCAGCGCGTTTGCCGAAAATCCCCTCGGCCTGAAAGATGCCGTCTGCAAGGCGGTGCTTGCCCGGATCGACGCGACGGGCGCAAGAGAGCCCCTCGAGATCCTCCGCGCCGCAGGCGACCCCATGATGCCGGTCGCTGCAGGGATTGCGAGCACCTATACCGGCGAGATCCTCTTTGCCGGCGGAACCCAGATGCTTGCCGTTGCGGCCGTCCTGAAAGCGCTCGGGAAACGGGTGCCGGGCCTCGCGACGACGGTCTACGTCAGGGACGATCCATCCGCCGGGTTCGTCCGGTCGGTTGCCGATGTCGGCACCACCGCATACTTCGTCGACCCGAACTTCGCCGAGCTCGGGCACGTCGGGCTCGCCCGCTACTGCATCGGCGAAGTCAAGGAGGGGATGGGGGCCGGAGGGGCCCTGACACTCGCCTACCTCATGAACCACGAGCCCGAAGAGATCTCCCGGAAAGTCTTCGATTTCGTCAGGAAGTATGCCTGAGGGAAGGACTATTACCTTTTTGCATCTATCTATAAGCAATGCTTCCACTCTATGTGGTCAATAATCACGGGCAGTTCAACCACCTGATCCTCCGGACGCTCCGTGACATGGATATCGAGGCCACGATGATCTCGAATGAGACGCCGCCGGCCGAGGTCGCCCGGGGCTGCCGGGGCATCGTCCTCGGCGGCGGCCCGACCCTTGAACGTGCCGGCGTCGCCTCTGCGTACCTTGACCTCGGTCTTCCCGTCCTCGGCATCTGCCTTGGGCTGCACATCATGGCGACGGCCCGCGGGGGTGCGATCCGCCGGGGTGCGAGCGGCGGGTTCGGTGCGGTCGAGGTTGAGATCTTCGAACAGAACCCTCTCCTCCGTGGCTACCCGGACCGGATGCAGGTATGGGCGTCGCACGCGGACGAGGTCTCGGTTGTGCCGGAAGGATTTGTCCGGCTTGCAGGATCATCCATCTGCGGCGTGGAGGCGATGGCATCTCCCGATGAACACCTCTACGGTATCCAGTGGCACCCGGAGGTCAGTCATACCGTCAACGGACGGCTTCTCTTTGAGAATTTTGACGGGATATGCTCGGAGTAGATGACGTTGCGACCCGGCTTGGGTCGGTAGGATTTCGCTGCAGGGAGTGCGGCGCCTGCTGCCGGCGGGTCGCCGAGGACTCGAACCTCGTGCTGGTGAGTCCGGCCGAGGTCCGGGCAATCATGGCAGTTACCGGGATGGCCTGGGACAAGGTTGCCGAACCCTACCCCGACTTCATCAGTGCCGATAACGGTGGGGAGTACACCCTTGCATGGTGTCTCAGGCGAACGGCCGATGCCTGTATCTTTCTCCGGGATGGGCGGTGCTCGATCTACGCTCGCCGTCCCTGGATCTGCCGCACTTACCCGTTCATGCTGGTGGACGACGATCTCGCGGTATCGGAGTGTCCCGGCCTCGGTGCGCCGCTCACTCCTCTCGATGCGCGCGATGCGGCGGCCGATCTCTGCAGGCGGCAGGCCGCCGAGGCGGTAGAGGAGGCCGGTATCCGCGCCGTCTTCCATGAAGCGACGGTGCCGCCGGGGAAGCGCGCCGTAATCGACAGCGAAGGCGTGAAGGTGCTCGATGACTGAGATCCGCCTTGTCGGAACGGCGCACGTCTCGCGGAAGAGCGTTGAAGAAGTCCGATCCGCCATCGAGGAGTTCCAGCCCGATATCGTCGGCGTCGAGCTCGACCGGGGCAGGTTCGTATCGCTCAGAGAGGAGGCGGCCGAACCCTCGGTAGGGGAGATCCTGAAAGGCGGGAACTTCGGCCAGCTCCTCGTTCAGTGGGTGCTCACCTACATCCAGCAGCGGATCGGCGCAGAAACCGGCGTGAAGCCCGGTGCCGAGATGCTCGCCGCCGTCGAGGAGGCCGAAGCGCACCAGAAGCCCGTGGCGCTCATCGACCGGGATATCCGGATCACACTTGCCCGGTTCTGGGGCAGGATGGGCATCTGGGAGAAGATCAAACTCATCGGAGCCCTGATCTATTCGCTCGTGAGTGTCGAGGGGCAGAAGATCGACGTCGACGAGTTCACTGACCAGGACGTCGTGAGCGCTGCCATGGAGGAGTTCAGGAAGTTCTCTCCCCGGGGCGCCCAGGCCCTGATCGACGAGCGGGACGCCTATCTGGCTCACCAGATCCTGATGCTCGGGGGCCGGTACGAGCGGGTGCTCGCCGTCGTCGGTGCCGGGCATATCCGGGGGGTGCAGCGATACCTGGACGCACCGGAGACGCTGCCGCCGCTCCCGGCCCTGACCGCCGGGGTGAAGACTCTCCCGTGGGCGAAGATCATCGGGGTGGGCGTCACCATTCTCTTCCTCCTCCTGATCGCCGCGATAGCCTTCTCGGGCGTTGGGATAGATGTCCTACTGACGGCTCTCCTCTACTGGGTTCTGATCAACGGTGTCCTGAGCGCCGCGTTCACCCTGGTTGCCGGCGGGCATCCTCTCTCGGCCGTCACGGCGTTTGCGGTTTCCTGGCTGACATCGCTCAATCCCCTGCTTGCGGCGGGCTGGTTTGCCGCCATCGTCGAGGCGAAGATCCGGAAGCCCGCCGTCGGTGAGTTCCGGCAGATCATCGAGGCGGAGACTCTGGCGGAGATGCGGCGGATCCCGCTCTTTCGGGTGGTGCTGGTTGCAGCCCTCGCGAGCGTCGGGAGTACGCTCGGGACGGTCCTCTACTTCCTCTTCATATTTCCGATCCTCGGGATCGACCCGACCGTGGTCATCGCCGACGGCTTCTCGAACATGGTGGAGATGATACGGGGACTCTTCTAGGACGGCCTTTCTACCGGAGCCCTTCCTTTCTCCATTTCCCCAAGGTATTTAGGCCAGGAGTGCCCACCATCGTTGCATGAGTCCGATTGGTGGAACGGTTAATCTCGGTGTCACCGTGATACGGAGCAGGCACAGCGTGCGGAAGTACAAGGACAACCCCATCGAGGATAAGATCGTAAAAGACGCCCTCGACTGCGCACGGCTTGCCCCGACCGCGCGAAACGAGCAGCCCTGGCTTTTCGGGACGATCCAGAACCGTGATACGCTGCGGGCGATTGCCGATCTCGCCGAGAACGCCAGGTTCATCGCCGATGCGCCGATCTGTTTTGCCGTCTTCGGGAAGAAGGATGCAAAGTACTATCTCGAAGACTGCTGTGCGGCGACGATGCAGCTCCTCCTCGCGCTCCAGGCATGGGGCCTCGGAACCTGCTGGGTTGCGGGAGAGAAGAAGGATTACGCCGAGGATGTCCGGAAACTTCTCAACGTCCCGGAGGATTACACGCTCGTCTCGCTCGTGCCCGCGGGATACCCCGAGGAAATCCAGATCAAGGAGAAAAAGGTCCTCGACGAGGTCACGTTCTTCGAGCGTTACGGGGAAGAAGAATAAAACCGTATATCAAAAATCCCTCTTTTTTGCTGCGCCTTCTTCATCCGTCGCTCTGCTTTGCCGGGCAGTAGGGGCAGAGGGCGTTCTCGACGTCGTCGGCCTTCTCCCTGACCGGACAGAGGTACTCCCCGTTCCTGACCTCGACCTCGAACCCGCCGGGAAACGGCGTGCCCACGGGGTGAGCGGGGCGGTCGAGGACGAAGATGTTGAAGGCGGCAAGGAGGAAGTAGAGGAGTTCGAGGTGCCGCTCCCCTTCGTCCTCGCGAAGGCACGTTTTCTCGACCATATCGCAGAAGTCCTGGAACTCGCCCGGGAGCAGCCTCTCCCCGTCTCCCGGATCTCCGCGGCGGCCAGCGACGATGAGGGTGTGGTGCGTCTCGAAGATCTGCTCCATCACGCTCGGGTAGAGGCGTCGCCGGTATCCGGCGGGGACGGACCGGAGGTCGCGCTCCACCCTCCCCCGCATCTCCTGGAGGTCGAAGAGCGAGTAGCCTGATACCGCATGGTAGAGGATCTTCGCGAGTTCCCTTTGGGTCTTCGCCGACCGCAGGCGGGCGCAGACCCGCCGGACATCGCCCTTCGTGCTCATCGCATCACGCAGATATGATCTGTACCTCCGGATGCATCAGTCCTTCCGTTACGTGCGCAAATAGAAAAATTTATAATTGTAAGAAGGAAACTTCCTTCCGATGAATGACAAGAACACTTTGTGGTTGAGCCGGGAGGCCGGGGCATGATAGACTCCGGCGCTACGGCGTTTATCCTTGTCTGTACGGCACTGGTCATGCTGATGACCCCGGGAGTGGGGCTCTTCTATGGCGGGCTCGTGCGGCGGAAGAACTTCATCTCCATGCTTGCGCTGGCGTTCATCGCATTTGCCCTCGTCAGCATCCAGTGGGTCGTCTGCGGCTACAGCCTCTCCTTCGGCGCCGATATCAACGGGCTGATCGGGAGCCTGGAGTACGCCTTCCTGCAGGGTGTCGGGATGGACGGCGACGGCATCCCGGATCTGCTCTTCATGGCCTTCCAGATGGTCTTTGCGGGCCTCACGCTTGCAATCGTGACGTCCGGGGTTGCGGAGCGGATAAAGATCAGTTCCTTCGTCGTCTTCGGTCTGCTCTGGACGACGCTGGTCTACGACCCGCTTGCCCACTGGGCGTGGGGCGGCGGATGGGCTGCGCAGCTTGGTGCGCTCGACTTCGCCGGCGGCACGGTCGTTCACATCAGTTCCGGGTTCTCTGCGCTGGCGCTCGCGCTCGTCATCGGGAAGCGCCTCGGGTTCGGCGGCCACGGCATGGAGCCGAACAACATCCCGATGGTTCTCCTCGGCGGGGCGCTCCTCTGGTTCGGGTGGTTCGGGTTCAACGCCGGGAGCGCTCTCGCCGCGGACGGCCTTGCGGCAAACGCGTTCGTCGTGACGAACATCGCCGCCGCTTCCGGGGCTCTCGCCTGGCTCTGTGCCGCCTGGGTTCGCGGCAGACCCGGATCGGTCGGGATCATCAGCGGGGCGATTGCCGGGCTCGTCGCCATCACGCCGGCGGCCGGATTCGTCACGCCCATGGCCGCGATTCCCATCGGCGCCGCTGCCGGTCTCGTCTGTTACGGCGCCCTGCTCTTCCGGGTTCGTCAGGGGCTCGACGAGAGCCTCGACGCGTGGGCGATCCACGGCATGGGCGGGATCTTCGGCGCCCTTGCAACCGGAGTCTTTGCGGTCGCGGCAATCGGCGGCGTGGACGGTCTGCTGTATGGAAATCCGGGCCAGTTCCTCATCCAGATGCTGGATGTGGCCGTCGTCGTGGCCTACTCGTTCGGCGTGACCTACGTCATCGCAAAGGTTGTCGATGTAGCGATGGGCCTGCGGGTCACCGAGGAGGAAGAGTATGTCGGCCTGGACATCGCCCAGCACGGCGAGTCCGTGCGGGTTTGAGGTGGTGCGGATGAAGATGGTTACCGCAGTCGTCAGGCCCGAGATGTTCGATGCCGTGAGGGCGGCGCTCGAGGCCGACGGCATCTATGGGATGACCGTGAGCGAGGTGATGGGGCGGGGGGCGCAGAAGGGTATCGCCCTCCGGTTCAGGGGGAAGACGATGCCGGTCGAACTCATCCCGAAAGTGAAGATCGATATGGTCGTAAGAGACGCCGATGTCGAGCGGATCGTCGGGATCGTCCGGGCAAACGGCCGGACCGGCAGGCCGGGCGACGGCAGGATCTTTGTCCTGCCGGTCGAGAGCATCTGCCGGGTTCGGACGGATCAGGAGGATCCGGAAGAAGTGTAACTTTTTTTTGGGCTGGTTCGGGGGGGCTTTGCTCTGGGGTGGTTAGTGGATAGGATTTTTGGGCTTGGGACATTCAGTTTGCTGCCACTCGCGCTTGCGACACTCTATTCCTACCACTTGTGATCGCACAACTCTTGCACGGCTTTTCGGTGGGTATCGCCCTTTGGGGAGGGGCTGACGGGGAGTGCGATGGGCGGAACGCCCGGAGCTCGACCACCGTCAGGTGGGGAGGGGGGCACGCCCCCCTCCCCTGTCTCTTCGCATCAGACAGTGTTCAAATACGTGCTTCGAAGATCTTCGGCCATCTCAAGCCTCGAACACTATCCGTCGGCCCTTTCATGATAGGAGCGCTCCCCCTATGTGGGCGCCCGCAAATTTCTCATCAACCCCCCACCACCCGCGCTTCGCGCTCCTCCCGCCCCCCCGCAGGGGGGCGGGCAGTGCGTGGCGATGCTCCCATAGTCCACTGTATCGAATTCTTCTTTGGTTGAAGTTGCTAGTTGTCACGACTCCACTGTCTCCGTACTCGCCTCCCCGGCCCTCACCTTCGCTACAGTGCTCCGGTGCATGGAGGGTGACGGCAGGGCATGGAGTGAATATGAACCGGTGTCTCTACTCCCCTCCCCTACTTTCCAAAATGCGGCAGAACCTCCTTCGCGTAAAACTCCATGAACTCCTGTTGCTGCTGCCCGATCTGGTGGATGCAGACGTGGTCGAACCCCTTCCCGATGCTCTCCTCAATCTTCTTGATATGCGCCTCCGGGTCTGGGCCGCAGACGACGTGCTCCGCCACGTCTTCCGGCGTCACCATCTTCGCCGCCTGCTCGTAGTGAACCGGCGTGGGGAGGAGCCGATTGAGTTCTCCCGTGTTTGCGGGGATCGGCCAATGCTCGTATGCGGTTCTGCGCCCGACCTCCTCGGTCCGGGCCCAGCAGACCGAGTTCTCGATGTATGCCGGTTTATTCCCGCCCCCGGAGTCCCGGAAGATGATGAGGTTCTCCTCGGCGTTGCTGCCCGGGTTGATGAACCCGTCGCCGACCCGCGCGGCCATGGACGCGCTGATCGGGCCTTCCGACGCAATGTAGATCGGGGGGAGTTCATCCGGGAGCGAGAAGACCTGCGCGTTCTCGAGCGTGTAGAAAGCGCCGTAATAGTTCTTCATCCCGCCCTTCCAGAGCAGCCGTATCACCTCCACCGCCTCCTCGAGCATCTCGATCCTGACCGGCGCCGGGGGCCAGCGGTCGCCGAAGACGTGCTCGTTGAGGTTCTCTCCCGACCCGAGGCCGAGGGCAAACCGTCCGGGCATCATCATGGCGGTGGTTGCAGCGGCCTGGGCGATGATCCCGGGGTGAATCCGTATTGTCGGGCAGGTAACCCCCGTCACCAGCGGGAGAGTCGCCGTCACCTGCGAGATGCCGCCGATGACGCCCCAGACGAATGGGCTCTGCCCCTGTCGGTTCGTCCAGGGGTGGTAATGATCCGATATCATGGCAAACGCAAACCCGGCATCCTCCGCCTGGCGGGCGTTGCAGACGAGTTCCGGGGGAGCGTGCTCCTCACAAGCCAGTTTATAACCGATCTCGACCATCCGTCATCACATCCGTGCCGCCGCCCACCTCCGGCATCTCATGGGATATAGGTTTCCCCGGCCCGGCACCTGATAAATAGAACTCTCGCCATACTGTACTGCATGGCAACACCCACTCTCCAGGTGGCGCTCGATCTCCTCGAGCTCGATCGTGCGGTTGAGATCGCAGATGAGGCGGTCCGCGGCGGTGCGGACTGGATTGAGGTCGGGACACCCCTGATCAAGAGCGAGGGGATGCAGGCCGTGCGGACGCTCCGGGAACGCTTCCCTGGCCACGAGATCGTCGCGGACATGAAGATCGCCGATACCGGGGCGGTCGAGGTTGAGATGGCGGCGAAATCCGGCGCCGGTGTCGTCTGCATCCTCGCGGACGCCGATGATGCCGTGATCGTCGAGGCGGTGCGCTCCGCCCGCAAGTACGGCGTCCGGCTCATGGCCGACCTCATCAACGTCGCCGATCCCGTCTCCCGGTCACGGGAACTTGCCGCGCTCGGCGTCGACTACATCAACGCCCATGTCGGCATCGACCAGCAGATGATCGGCAGGTCGTCGCTCGACCTCCTCCGCCGTCTTGCCGGAGAGGTTGGCGTCCCGATCGCCGTTGCGGGGGGACTCGATGCGGAGACCGCATCCGAGGCGGTCGCCGCCGGTGCCTCGGTTGTCATCGTGGGAGGGAACATCGTCAAGGCCGCCGACGTGACCGGGGCGGCGCGGCGGGTCCGGGAGGCCATCGACCGGCCCGAGATCCGGCCGCGGGAGGAGGAGAGCCGGGATGCCGCGATCCGCCGCCTCTTCGAAGCGGTCTCCGCACCGAACGTCACCGACGCCATGCACCGGAAGGGCTCAATGGCGGGTGTCGTCTCCATCTGCGGCAGGGTCAAGGCGGTCGGCCCGGCGGTGACCGTCCGGACCCTCGCCGGGGACTGGGCAAAACCCGTCGAGGCGATCGACGTCGCCGCTCCGGGGGATGTCCTCGTCGTCAGAAACGAAGGGAGGACGGATGTCGCCCCCTGGGGGGAACTCGCCACCCACTCCGCGAAGAACCGCGGGGTCGCGGGTATCGTGATCGACGGGGCGGTGCGGGACGTGGACGATATCCGGGAGATGAAGTTCCCGGTCTTTGCCACGGCGACCGTCCCGAACGCCGGAGACCCGAAGGGTCTTGGGGAGATCAACACCGAGATCGTCTGCTGCGGGCAGGAGGTGCGGCCGGGAGACTGGATCGTCGCCGACGAGAGCGGGGTCGTGGTGGTTCCCCGGGAGCGCGCTTACGAGGTCGCACGCAGAGCAATGGAGGTCAGGAAGAACGAGGAGCGGATCCGCGAGGAGATCCGGCGCGGCCGGACGCTCTCGGAGGTCTCCGAACTCCTGAAATGGGAGAAACGACACTGACCGGCGGGGGGCACCGCTTTTATCTCTTTTTGCGATAGAATACCTGATCACCGGCATCGGGGAGGAACGGCAGGATGATGCAGGATATCAAGGAGTCGGTCTTTGAGGTTCTCCGGGCAGTCCTTCCCATCATCCTCGTCATCACCATCTTCAAGATCGCCCTCCTCCGGGTGCCGCCGTCGGATCTCCTCCTCTTCCTGCTCGGTAGCGGCATGGTCGTTCTCGGGATCGCGCTCTTTCTCACCGGTGTCAAGGCGGGCCTCCTCCCCGTCGGCGAGGCGATTGGGTCTGAACTGCCCGCCCGGGGTTCGCTCCTGCTGGTCGTCGCAGGCTCGTTTCTCTTCGGGTTCCTGACGATCATCGCGGAGCCGAACCTCCGTGTCCTCGTAGATATGCTTGATGCCGTTCCGGGAACCGGCATCCCCGCGGTTCCCCTGCTCCTCGCGATCGCGGTCAGTGTGGGTTTCGTCATCACCGCCGGCGTCCTCCGGATCATCTTCGGGTTTCCTCTCGCGTACCTCTTCGTTGCGGGATACGGTGCAATCCTCCTTCTTGCGCCGTTCTCGTCGCCCGAGTTTCTCGCCGTGGCGGTCGATGCGGGAGGGATAACCACCGGACTCCTGACGATCCCGATCATCCTGGCGCTCGGCGCCGGTGTCAGTGCGGTTCTTGCCGGACGTTCGGCTCTCACGGACGGCTTCGGGTTGATCGGGCTCGCCTCGATCGCTCCCATCCTCGGCGTCATGGCGATGGGGTTGGTCTACCCATGATCACAGCGGCGGTTCTCGCCGGCATCGACCGGGTTGCCCTCGAGGTTGTCCAGGCGCTCCTCCCCCTGCTCATCTTCTTCGCGGTCTTCCAGGTGCTCTACCTTAAACTTCCGCGAGTCTACGTCGTGAATCTCGCCAAAGGCGTCCTGCTCGCTTCCATTGGCATGGTTCTTTTTCTTCAGGGCGTCAATGTCGCGTTCCTCCCGGCGGGCAGGGAGATCGGCGAGGCCGTAGCCGCGTTCGACCAGCGGTGGCTGCTCATCCCGTTCGGGTTCTTCCTCGGTTTTCTCGCTACCTATGCGGAGCCTGCAGTCAGAGTTCTCGGCTATCAGGTCGAGGAGTCGTCGAGCGGTTACATCGGGGAGTCCCTGATCCTCTACACCCTCTCCTTCGCGGTCGCCGTCTCCGTAGCGCTCGGGATGGCCCGCCTCGTCTACGGCATCCCGCTGCTGTGGCTCCTTATTCCCGGCTACCTCCTCGTCATCATCCTTCTTCTCTTCACTGAAAAGGAGTTTGTCGGGATTGCATTCGACTCGGGGAGTGTCGCCACCGGCCCGATGGCGGTCACCTTCCTCCTTTCCCTTGCCGTGGGAGTTGCGGCGGGGATCGAGGGCCGAAACCCCGTCGTCGACGGCTTCGGGCTGATTGCGTTAATAGCGCTTGCACCCATCCTCTCGGTGCTGATGCTCGGCATCCTCTACCGGAGAACACGAGGTGAAGATACGTGACCAACGATTACGGTAACGAACTGATCGTCACGATCGTAAAACGGGGCTGGTCCGAGCCGGTGCTCGCGGCGGCCCGCGGTGCCGGGGCCGAGGGAGGAACCATTCTCCTCGGCCGCGGAACCGGTATTCATGAGGTAAAGACGCTTCTCGGGATCGCCATCGAGCCCGAGAAAGAGATCATCCTGACGGTCGTCGCCGCCGACCGGACGGATGCGGTGCTCGATGCGATTGTCGCCGCTGCGGAACTGGATCAGCCGGGGATGGGCCTTGCATTCGTCCTTCCGATCCGGCGCATCACGGGACAGGTTCACATGTTCCGCAAGGACGAGGCCGAGAGCCCGGGAACGCCCCGGGCTCCTGTGTGATCCGGGTTACCTGGAGAGGGATGCCTTGAGGAGTTCACCGCCACGGTCAAGGATCTGCCGGACGGCGTCCTCGACCTGGTCCACGCGCAGGATCAGGATGGCGGCGTCCTTTCCCGAGTAGGCGTAGGCGTACTCGATGTTGATCCCGGCGTCCCCGAGAATCGACGCGATATCCGAGAGACCGCCGGGCTCGTCGCGCATCTTCACGCCGATGACGTCGGTGAACGAGACGCGGAACCCGAGATCGGTCAGCGTCCGGTGTGCGTCCTCCGGCCGATCGACGAGGGCGCGAACGACCCCGAACCCGTCCGCCTCGGCGATACTGAACGCAAGGATGTTGATCTTCGCATCCCGCAGCGCGCCGGCGACAGCCGCGAGGCGTCCCGGGCGATTCTCCGAAAAGATGGAGATCTGTTTTACGATATACGACTTCTCCATTACAATGACCTCCTGTCAACAACTTTCTTCGACTTGCCTTCGAACCGTGGAAGAGTTCCCGGTTCGACCAGTTCGACGTCCACGCTCACGTTCAGCGAGCTCCGCAGCCGGTGCTCCACGGCCTTCTTGATCACCATGAGTTCGGTGATCTTGTCGGAGAACGCCTCTTCGCTCACCTCAACCCGCACGAGCATGGAGTCGAGCGCACCCTTGCGGTCGACGACGATCTGGAAATGCCTGCCGACCTCGGGGATCTCGAGCAGCGCATGCTCCACCTGCGACGGGAAGACATTGATGCCCCGGACGATCAGCATGTCGTCCACCCTCCCGCGGATCCGGCCGATGCGCGGATGGGTCCGGCCGCAGGCGCAGGTTCCTTCCTCGATGGCGGTAAGGTCGCCGATCCGGTACCGGACCATGGGAAGCGCCTCTTTCTGCAGCATGGTGATCGTCAGTTCGCCCTGTTCGCCGGCCTCTAGCACCTCGCCGGTTGCAGGATCGACGATCTCCACGAGCGCGAGGTCGCCCCAGATGTGGATCCCCTGCTGCTCGGTGCACTCGGTGAACATCGGGCCTGAGAGTTCGCTCGTCCCGTATATGTCGTAGGCGCGGATCCCGAGCCAGTCCTCGATCCTGCCCCGCATCTGCTCCGACCAGGGTTCGGCGCCGAGGAAGCCCATCCGAAGGTCGGTGTCGTTCTTGATCGAGACGCCCATCTTCTCCGCAACCTCTCCCATGTGGAGGAGGTAGGAGGGGGTGCAGGCGATGGCGGTGACATGGAGATCCTGCATGAGTTCGATCTGCCGCTCGGTATTCCCGACGCTTGTCGGAAGAACGGTCGCGCCGACCCGTTCGGCCCCGTAGTGAGCGCCGAGGCCGCCGGTGAAGAGGCCGTACCCGTAACTCACCTGCATAACGTCGCCCCGCCCAAGACCGCAGGAGGAGAACGCCCGCGCGAGCGACTCGCTCCAGTTCTCGATGTCGCGTTCCGTGTACCCGACGACCGTCGGTTTCCCCGTCGTCCCGGAGGAGACGTGGTACCTGACCAGTTCGTTCTGCTCGGCGGTGAAGATCCTGTCCGGGTAGCCGTCCCGCAGGTCGCTCTTGTACATGAACGGGAGTTTCGCGACATCCTCAAGCGTCCTGATGTCGTCGGGATGAACCTCGTGCTCCTTCATCCGGCGCCGGTAGAAGTCGTTGAAGCTGTAGAGCCGGTAAACCAGGGATTTTAAGAGTTTGAACTGGAGCCGCCGCAGTTCGTCGAGCGGCATCTCTTCCGTCCGCGGGTTCCACGAAGCCATCAGATCGCCCCCCGGCGGTCGATCACCCGCTTCGCCTTCCCCTCGAACCGGGGCAGCGCTCCCGGCTCCACCAGTTTCACCGCGGTCCGAAGGCCGAGCGTATTGTGGAGTTCGCCGGAGATTTTCTTCTGCATGCGGGCGAGGTCCTGCAGTTCGCCGGAGAACCCCGTCCTGCTCATCTCTACCTCGATGGTCATCTCATCAAGATGTTTGACGCGATCAATATATACGATGAACTGCTCCCCGACCTCAGGGAGGGCCCGTAGCACGTGCTCGATCTGGGACGGGAAGACGTTGATCCCCCGGATAACCAGCATATCGTCGCTCCGGCCCGTGATCCGCTCGATCTTCTGCCCGCGCCCGCAGGCGCACCCGTCATCCATCAGCCGGGTCACGTCGCCGGTGCGGTACCGGACGAGCGGCAGGGCGTCCTTGACGAGCGGCGTGATGACAAGTTCGCCGCGCTCCCCGGGAGCGAGCCGCTCGCCGGTCTTGGGATCGATGATCTCGACAAGGTAGCAGTCGTGCCAGATATGAAGCCCGTCCCTCTCCGGGCACTCGAACGCCACGCCGGGACCGTACATCTCCGAGAGCCCGTAACTGTCGTAGGCCTTCACCCCGAGACGCCGTTCGAGTTCGTTGCGCATGCTCTCCGACCAGGGTTCGGCCCCGAAGATCCCGGTTTTCAGGGTATCCAGCGTCTTTCCCATCGACTCGGCCACCTCGGCGAGGTGGAGGGCATAACTCGGCGTGCAGTGGATGGCGGTCACCCCGAAATCCTCGATCATCTCGATCTGGCGGCGGGTGTTTCCGGTCGCGCTCGGGATCACGGTCATCCCGATCTTCTCGGCGCCGTAGTGGAACCCGAGCCCCCCGGTGAAGAGACCGTAGTTGACGGCGTTCTGGAAGACGTCGTCCTCCCCTAGACCGATCATCGTCATGTTCCGTGCGATCAGTTCCGACCAGTTATCCAGGTCCTGCCGGGTGTAGCCGACGACGGTCGGCTTGCCCGTCGTGCCGGAGGTGGTGTGAATTCGGACGATCTCTTTTAAGGGAACCGCGAAGAGGCCGAACGGGTATCCGGCCTGGAGCTCCTTTTTGTAGGTAAAAGGGAGTTTCTCCACGTCGTCAAGCGTCTGAATATCGTCCGGCGAGACGCCCGCTTCTTTTAACTTTCTCTGGTATAACCCTACTTTCTGTGCCTGGGCTAGCGACCATTTCAGCCGCTTCAGTTGCAGATCCGCGAGTTCGCTAGATCGGATCGTCTCCATCTCTCTATTCCAGAACATAGTATCCCATCGGTTTTTCGCCGGTTGGAGAGATCGTGCTCCATCCGGCTATATTGCCCGGTATCGGGTTGCGATACTCCTGACGGTCCTGTTCCGGCAGGCCGCCGGGCATACTTTACCGTTATATGGGCCCGCGGTGCGGAAAAGGTTTGTCAATGCGTGGCATGGTACGCCGTGACAGTCCCCGGTCCGGTTCCACTCTCCCGGGCAGTCAGGTTTTTTCTTCCCGAAACCTGTCCGGAGCAGGCCCCTCGGGCACCCGCGCCGGACGGCGGCGGCATAGGCGGCCGGCCGGTCGATCCAATCTCCTTACGCTGAGATTGCGTTCTCTCTGTATCCGGGAGATTCGATGCATTAATCACCGAAAACAGCCCAATACTCATTTCCAGAGTGATCAGATGGCAGCGACGGAACCCTGGCTCCCTGTCTTCGGCTACGGGGGGCACATCAAGGCGACGACACGGGAGCTCATCATCGCGCGCGGGAGCGATACCCGGCGTTATCCCATACAGGCGGTGAAGCACCTCCTGATCGTCGGCGGGCATACCCTGCATACCTCGGCGGTGACGAATCTCCTCAAAGCCGGCGCTGCCATCACCATCTTCGACATCGACGGCACGCCCGTCGGATACCTCTACCCTTACGGTTATCGGCCGGACGAGTCGGTGCGCCTCGCCCAGGAGCGGGCCGGTCCCCACCGGTTCGCTCAGCCGCTCGCACGGGCCTCCCTCCAGTCGAGGCTTCTCCTCCTCGAGGAACTCTACGACCACGCCGGGCACGATATCTTCTACGCCGGAGAGTTAGACTTCCTCCACCAGGCCAGGGAAGAACTTTCGGCCTCGGTCACGATGGAGAACCTGCGGCGGCTCTCCCGCCTGACCACCGATATGTACTACGAGATCCTCTCCCGCACGCTCCCGCCGGAACTCGGGTTCCGCCGCAGGACGAGCCGCCCTTACCTCGACCCCGTCAATGCGATGTTTGCGCTCGGATACGCGATGATTTACGGCAACTGCTGCGTCTCGGTGGTCGGGGCTCACCTCGATCCCGATCTCGGCATGCTTCACGAAGGGGCGGGGAGTTTCGTTCACGACCTCATCGAACCGCAGAAAGCCTCGATGGTGGATCGTGCCGTTATCCGGTTTGCCCGCGAAGAGATCTCAAGCGGAGATTACGAATGCGGAGAAAAGCGGTGTTATCTTGGCGGGGATCTCTCGTCCCGGCTGGCCGCGGCGCTCCGCGACTCCATTGATCAGGCCCGTATCGACGCGCAGGTGCGCATCGTGCGGGATGCGCTCCTTGCGAACGCCGAGTTTCATGTGCTGTACTGGTAACTGCCCCGCTGAATGGTGAACTCGGGGTAAGCGGCATGGGGGACCTCCTGCTGGATGATATCCCTGATGATGACCCGGGGACACCCGTACAGCATGGAGACGAACTTATCGAGGACGACCGGGTCGGCGGTTGCGGTGATGAGCACCTGCCCGTCGGGGAGATTCATCGCCTCGCCGCCGACGCCGAGATTGGTGGCGATCCTCTTGATGCACGCGCGGAACCCGACGCCCTGTACTCTTCCCGAGACTTTGATCTCGACCGTCTTCACAGCCAGTGCTCCTGGATGATCCGCATGGACATATCCAGCTCGTCGTATACCTCGTCCCGGATCATCGAGTCGCGGATGTTGAGCGCCTCGCTCACGGCCAGATCGAGGACCTCTCTCGAGCGGTCTTCGTAGCGCTCCGCATAGATCCGGCACGCCATATCGCCGAGCACGAATGCCCGCCGTGAGAGCGGCCTGATGATCCGGGCCTCTTCGAGCGCGCAGAGCAGCATCCTGTCTGCAACCTCATGCTGCCCTGCGCCCCGGGCAATGAGGTAGAGTTCCGTGTAGTAGGCTGCCCGCTTCGCCCTGTCGGGCGCCGCACGTATCGCACGATCGAGCGTGACCATGTCCTTTGTGGTGTACTCGCCGTTCCGGATCTTGTCCCGGCAGTCGAGGATCCTGGCATAGACAGTATTCTTCCACGACTGGGGCATGTTCTGCTCGAGTTGGACCGTCAGGTTGTACCGGATCCGGTCGTCATCGATGGCGGAGACAATTTCGGCGGCACGTTCTCGGGCGGCAGGTTTCCCGCTCGCCCGGTAGAACGAGAAGAGCATCTGGGCCATCCGCTGCCGTGTCATGGCGGTGATGAACGGGATCTGAATGTAGCCGGCAGTCTGCTCCATGCCGTTTAACAGCTCCTCGATCTCCTCCTGGTCACCGTACGTCTCGGCGAACTGCGCCACGTCGAAGAGCATCGAGAGCCGGACGTAGGGGGAGGGGATGTTCACGACGGTGTGGCACATCGAAGAGAGGATATCCTTTCTCTGCGCGGGTTCGCTGACCATGTCGAAGACTGCCGCGAGAGCGTCGACGTATTCGACCGGATCCTCGATCCTGCCGACCTGCCCCATCGCCCATTCGACGTCTTTCTCCTGCCGGTTGACGGCACTGAGGTTTCTTGCGGCGTAGATCAGGTTCTTCCTGACGAATGCCTCCCGCTCGCTCCCTATCGCGTCGAGCATTTGTTGCGCCTCGGCAAGATACTCCCTGGCTGCATCGTGATCGATCCCGGCCATGAGTCCGGCGAGGTCGGAGAGCATGATCGCGCGGACGGACGGATCGGAGAGGTCGCCGATGGTCTCGTGGAGTCTCCGGATGATCGTCTCGGCCTGCTCGACGTTTTCGAGAGCCGAGTAGGCGCTCACGATCCGGTACATCCCGGTGTAGCGTGCATAGACGTCGCCGGTGTGCTCGAAGAGCCGGTACATCAGTTCGAGCACAGGCTGTGCTGCCGCCCCTCCTTCGATCCCTTCGAGCAGGTAAGCCGTCACCTCATAGGGATCGGCCGAGTCGAATTCTTTCGTGTAATCGGTAAAGAACGTGAGGATCCGCTGGATCATGGCGGTTCGCTCGTAGTCGCCGTCGATCTCCAGGGAGAAGAGCGACATGGGTGCCGCAAAGATCGGGCTCGCGTAGATCTGTGTGTACTCGAGCATGATATCGACGTAACTTGCTATCTTGATCGATACCTCCTCGTGCGGGGTGCTGGTCTTGAGGAGGTCGAGCGCTATTTCGAACGGCTCCATCATGCCGTCGAAGATCTGCGCCTTCCTCCGGGTGAGTTGGTCTGCCACCTGCAGGCTCCCGACCCGGACGTAGCCTTCGACGAGGGGATCGGCCAGTTGCCGCTGCAGGGACGGGTCGGCGATCTGGGAGAGGATCTGGCCCGCCTCGTCCAGCGCCTGGAGCGAGAGCTGCTCGATCCCGTACATGATCAGGCCGTGGACGACCTTGCCCATCGCAAAGAGGCAGTAGTCCCGTTCCAGCAGGGACGTGGAGAGAACCCGCATCCCGTGGAGCAGGTCGAGGTCGGCGTCCTCAACGGCGAGCACGGCAGCCTGGTCCACGATGCCCCCCATCGCCTCGGCCCGTGCCCGCTGGTCCACGATCTCGCAGGTGAGTCCGGTTGCGTGCCGGAGAAGATCCCGGTCTTTCCGGGCGACGCCGATCCTTGCCATCTCGACTGCGATGGTCGAGATGGCCTGCTCGCGGAGATCCTGTTCTCCAATCTGGCCAACCAGATCCACGAGAGCCGAAGGCTCTTTCTGGCGAACGAATCCTCGCTCGATCAGGATGGTGTTGCACTCGAAAAGCAGGGTGTCCTGTCCGCGGTGCGAGCTCGCGAGCTCCTTTATGGCTGGAATATGCCTGACGACCTCGTCAAAGTCGTACTCCTTGCAGAAGTCGGTCACCGCCTGGTGAACCAGCGAATCGGCGATCTCGATATCCAGTGTGGCGAGGACGTTCTCGCGGACGAGCCCGATCTCGTCGCGCCGGACCCCCTCCTTGATCAGGCGGACACTGGTGTCGAAAAATTGGGCGTTGATCCTCTGTGCACTGCTGCTGGCCTTTTTCATGACCTCGATTGCGTGATAGAAGTCGCCCATGCGGGAGAGTGCGTCGGTGATCTGCCGGTAGAGCTGGGCCGCTTTCGCAGCATCGCAGGACTCGTCGATCAGCGGCGTGATGTCGAGGAGGATGGTCGGGTTGCCGCTCTTCTCGACGACCGCGATCCCGGAGAGGACGATCTCTTCGATGGGGAGCTGGGTTTCTCCGGCGCCCCGGGCGTTGAACTCGAACGCTTTCTCGAGGAACCAGCGCTCCCCACTCCGCTCGGCTTTCTTCAGGAGTTCGAGGACGAGGGTCTGGCCTGCCCACGCTTTTTCGTCGTCGATCCTGAGCAGTTTGGTGTATACCTGTTTCTTGTCCCGCTGGCGGTCGAGGAGCTGCTCGGTCAGGATCGCGAGAACCTCCGTGAGCCGCTCTTCGGGGACGTCCGGGAGAGAGTCGATGATCCGTTCGATATCGGAAATCTCCTTCCTCTGCGAGGATTTCCAGGCCGCGTCCACGATATCGGCGATCGAGTTGGTGCGCCGGATCTTCTGGTTGATCTCGGTGGCGCTTGAAAGCCCGCGGATCACGAGGTTGATATCGCCGGACTCGATGCCCGCCCCGGCAATCGCCCGGGCCACGTCGGCGTGGAGTTGGGACTGCCGCGATATGTCGCCGATCTCGGGAAGCATCTGGAGCGCATACTGCATGATGTCGACGTTCTGGTGCTTCTGCCCGTACTGGATGAAGAGCGGGATGATCTCGGAGAGGATTGCAGAACGGTATTTGCGGATGCTGATCTTATCGAAGGCCTCTCCGCCTTTCTCGACGTAGTGGATGTCGCCGGAATCAACCCCGGACTGGACAAGGTCACGGGAGATCCTGGCGAGGATATCGGATTGATGGCTTTTGCGATCGAGTTTATCGACCAGGGTGAATATCGCCGAGAACCATGCTTCATCCTTTTTCTCGCTATAGGTGACGGCGGCACGCTTGGCGAGGTCGAATATCTCTTCTTTGGTCGGTTCGACGAGCTGGCTCAAGAGTTCCGGCTGGCCTTCGTTGAACGCCGCTTCGACCAGGGCGGCATTCATCTGCTCGTAGAGCGATCTCTTCTCCTTCCTCGTCTGGGTCTCCGATATGTCCGAAACCACCTTTTCAAGCTCACGCAGATCGCCAGAAGAGATAGCGGAGTTGATCTTCTGTTTTATCTGTAGTTTTCCATCCATTTTGATCAGCGCTCTCCCGTGGGTTCTGCATCATGCATATCCATTATCCGATATATAGATTGCCCCCCTCTCACAAGAATGTTTTTCAATGAATTCGGAGAGTTCCTCAAAAAATATCAGGGATAAGGTGGATGATAGCAGTCCCCCCGGGCACCCCGGGCGGAACTGCTTCATGGGGTCCCGATCCTGCGGGTGAGAGGTCGGCGCGGTGAGGCGATCGTGCCAGACAGACCGCGTGCACCTGGTGCTCGCGCTCTGGCTCTGCGACCCGTCGCGCTTCGAAAACGCTTCGCGTTTTCTCATGCTCCGGACGTCCCGTCCGTCGCGCTTCGAAACCCTTCGGGTTTTCTCACGCTCTGGCCCTTCGGCCCGTCGCGGCCATCATTATCTCCCGGTACATGGCGTCCGCGACGGCCGGGTCCTTTGCCTCGATCATGATCCTGATCATCGGTTCCGTGCCCGATGCCCGCACCAGCGCCCAGGCGTTGTCCCTGACGATCTTGATGCCGTCGATCTTCTCGACGGTCTCTCCCGTGAATGCCTCTTCGACGGCGCGGACCAGCGCCGCCGGGTCGGCGGTACGGTATTTCTCCTTGACCAGGTGATACGCGGGGAGTTCGTCGACGATATCCGAGAGTTTTCTGTCCTGATGGCTCGCGAGCACCGCCACCATCATGGCGGCGGTCATGCCCCCGTCCCGGCAGAACTGGTGGTCGGGGTATATCAGCCCGCCGTTTCCTTCGCCCCCGAACGAGACTTTCCTGCCCTCGCCGATCAGCTCGATCATCCTCCTCGCGACGTAGATGCTCCCGACGGGTGTGTAGTCGACGGTGCAGTTGTGTTTCTCCGCGATATCCCGGATCAGCCGGGAGGTGGCGACCGGGGTGACGACGAGTCCGCCGCCGTTTCTACCGCAGACATAGTCCTCGACCAGACCGAACTCGTAGTTCTCTTCTATATAGCGTCCTTTGGTATCGACGAAGACCGCCCGGTCTGCGTCGCCGTCGTGCGCCACCCCGAAGTCGGCGCCCGTAGCGAGTACCATCTCCGAGAGGGGCTGCAATCCTTCGGGGGTCGGTTCGGGCATCCGGCCCGGGAAGGTGCCGTCGAGCCGGGCGTTGATGGTATGGACCCGGCACCCCATTCTCGAGAGGATGATCGGGGTCGTGAGCGCCGCGGGCCCGGAACCGGGGTCGACGACGACGGTCATCCCCTTGCCGATGCCTTCCGGGAAGTGGTTCACGACGGCCTCGATGTACTCCTCCAGCCGGTCGGGTGCGGCGCTCTCGCTGCCGACGCCGTCCCAGTCGACCACATCGAACTCCTCCGCAAAGAACCGGCCTTCGAGCCGGATGATCTCCTCATCGGACATCTCGGTGCCGTCGGCCTCGACGATCTTCACGCCGTTGTACTCGGGCGGGTTGTGGGATGCGGTGATCATCGCGCCGCCGGCAAACCGGTTGGTCTTTATGATGTACTGCAGGGCCGGGGTGGGAAGGACGCCCACGTCCACCACGTCGCACCCGGTCATCAGGAGCCCGGCCTTGAGGGCATGGGTCAGGGCTTCGCCGGACGTTCGCGTGTCTCTGCCGACCGCAATGGTGCCCCTCCTCATCGATCCGAGCGCGGCGCCGATCTTGAGGACGAGGGTCGGCGTCATCGTCTCTCCGATCACGCCCCGCACGCCGTTCGTTCCAAACATCTGTTTTCCGTTTCGCATCCCATCACTTCTCCACGTCGTGTAGTTCCCGTTTCAGCCTGTCGATGGCGTTGGCAGCGGCGGCGAACGCCTCCTGCCGGTGTTCTGCAAGTATAGCAAGATATGTTATATCCTCTCCGGCATAGAGTCGCCCTTTCCGGTGATAGAACCGGGCACCGATGATTCCCGGGACGGTTTCCATCTCTTTTCGGATCCGCTCCGCAACGGTGTCGACGGTCTCGTCGAAGTCCATATGTTCGGTCCGGTCGTCCCCCGACCATTCCCTGACGATCCCGTTGAACGTGAGGATGGCCCCGGCGTGCGAGACGTCGCACTCGCGCTTCAGTTCCCTGACCAGCCCCTCGACGGTATAGTAGTCCTCGAACCGGTCGAGTGCGGCGATCGCCTCCTCGATAGTGGGGTTGCGGAGCACGACGTTCTCGCTTTCGAGATCGCCGATCACTATCCGTGGAAACGATCTCGACTTGAACCCCTCGAGTATAGCATACTCAACCCCGGCGTTGCAGAGGATCTCCAGTGTGGAGTTAAGATCGTTCTCGCGCCTGACGATGACCGACTTCTCCTCGTCGACACCGCCAGATATAGCAGCATACGATTCATAATACAGGGTCGTGTCCTTTCCGGGCTCGAGCGAAAAGCCGTGATGTCCCAGGTGTTTGACTGCTCCGACGGTCCCTTGTTTGGAAAGCGCCCCGATCAGGCTCTTTATGAACGTGGTCTTCCCGGTGTTCGAGCGGCCGACGATCTGTATGATCTTCATATCTCCTCCTTTTCTTCTTGACTCTGTACTTCCGGCTCCTGTACTTCCTGGCTCTCGCCTTCCTGGCCTGGCCGGGTCTTCAGGATGACCGAAGCCGCCTCGGCCACGCCACGCATCACCTCGGTGATCCGGTCCTCGACGTCGATCTCGTCGTCGAGGTTCAGGCTCGTTCCTTCCACCTCCAGCAGGAACCGGGCGACTTCGCTTGCCTCGAAGAGGATCTCGTCGAGTTCCTCTGCGGTGAAAAAGCCGCACATGGCCCCGTAAAAGAACGTGGCACCTGCTTTCTTCACCTTCTTCTTGAACGAGCTCCTTGCCTGGTTGACCGCCTGCGGGGAGTAGGAGTCGACCATGAACGGGCAGAGTTCGGGGAGGTTCTCCCCGATGAACGTCATCTCCGAGCCGCTGGTGGTCTTGAAGTCTGCGCAGAGGCGTGCGATCGCCCACTCGCGGGCGGTGATGTGGGTGTGTTTGCGCAGGAACTGGTTGACCCGCTGGTAGGTGGCGCCATCCACCTTCTTGAATTTCTGGTACTTGTTCGGGTCTTTGATGCTGTCAGGTTCTTCCATTTTATCTACCTCTTGTTGGTTTTGCTATTTCAATAATAAGGCTGGTTGAACGGTGGTTCAAAAGAAACCGGATGCGCCGCCGGGATCGGTCTTGTCGTGCGGGTGCTGCCGGTGTCACGATCGCCCTCTGTCATGATATAGCATCATAAGGTTTATGTCTGTCTCTTTGCTCTCGGGTTCGGGGCGGTGATCCGGTCATCGGAGTGGGCTGTTCTCCCGTTTGCGGCACAATAATCGGCTCGAGTGCTCGATAACGGTTGACGGGTGAGATCGTATCGGGCTTCGGAGGTGGTCTTGATCGTGGTGGGGGGCCCCGTGGCGTCCGGAGGGCGGTATGTGGAAACTCATTTGGGCTTCGGACTGCTTTGAACCCACAAACCCTGCGTTTTCAGGGCTCAGCGGTGCCCGAACGGTCCCGGGGCATATGGGCTTTGAGGGTGCGGCACCCGGGTAAATGCCCGGCAGTACGGATCTTCATCAAATTGGTTTTGTCCTGCCCGATCTCCCGGAGCGCGCCGTTGCCCCGATTTTTGGGTGGTCATCCGGATCCGGTGCCCTCATATCGCGATTCTGAGCCGGGATCGTAATCCTTCCCATGCAAGAGGTTGTCTGAGGGGCCGATCGGGTGTCTGTGCTCGCATGTGGAGTTCATTTATATATGGGCGCCCGGCGGGGGTCGCGTGGCACCGGTGTTGTTCCCGGATCGTTCACTTTCTCCCCGCGCGGTATGGGGTTCATATACCTGAAAAGGAACGTATTCAGTAGGGTTTGCTTCCCCGCCCCCACCTGGGGCGCAGCCCCTCATACCTCCGAACTCCGAAGCAATCTGCATCACCTTCCGTCCATTTTTTAAGTATCCGGGTCTGCCCGGCCTTTCTGCAACTTTCTGGCGCGTTTTAGGTGTGTTCCGGGAACTGTGGGTCGCCTCCCGCGGCGGCATGGTCCGGGGGGTAATTGCTCTCGTTTCTCGGCTATTCGCCTGCCCCTCCCGGGGTATCGGGAGATCGGCGGGTTCCTGCGGCCGGGACGTGTCTCTTTCCTTAACGGCTCTCCCGGTGCGAGTGCCGTGCGGTCGGCTGGTGGGTCTCCCATGCGCCGGGCCCGCGTTCTCTGGCGGCAGAATGCGTTGCGGGGAATAGGCATTTACCGCAATCTTGATATGCTCGGTTATTTAATTTATTGTACAATGGATAACGCCTGTTTCTCGGAATGGCTGGATCGCTTCAGCAGTTACCTCCGGATGCGGAACTACTCGCCCCGGACCATCGAAAAATACCTGCAGACCATCCGGCGTTTCGCCCGATACGCCTGGTTACGACAGAACTCGGACGGGGTCTCGTTCGATGGGGCTGCGTTCGAGAACGCTCCGCTGGATGCCGACGTCAACGTCTCTTCGGCTCTCGTCACCGATTTCTTCTCTTACTTATCGGAACAGCAGGACTACAAGCCCAAGACCCTCCACCGGATGATCTCGACGCTCTCTTCGTTTTACAAGTATCTCTACGTGCAGGGCGCCGTGGTCGCCGACCCGATGCTCGGGGTGGAGCGGCCCCGGATCAAGAATCAGGAACTGAAATATCTCAAACACAGCCAGGTTCTCCGCCTGATCAACACCATTGAGAGTGAGCGCGACCGGCTGATCGTCCGCCTTATTTACGCCACCGGTGTCCGTGTTTCGGAGCTTTGCGCGATATGCGTCGAGGACATCGATTTCGAGGAACAGACGATACGGGTGAAGGGTAAAGGCGATAAGATACGGACGGTTTTCATCGACGAGGAGACTCTCGAAGAGATTAACCGGTTCATCGGCAACACAATCGAGGGGCCGCTCTTTTCAGGTCAGCAGGGCAACCACCTCTCCCCGCGAACCGTCCAGCATCTCTTCAAGCAATACGCTCCTTCCGGGATTACACCGCATAAAATCCGGCATTCCTATGCGAGTGAACTCTATCGCCGCTCGAAGAATCTCCGCGTCGTGCAGGAGAACCTGGGGCACTCCTCCATCAAGACGACCGAGATCTACCTGCACACCGACATCGACGAGCGCAAACGCGTCTATCAGCAGTATTTCCCGCTCTCGAACGGAAAAAAAGAGGAATGATCGGGCTCGTCGGCGATCCGGATGAACTGCATGATGCTATATGGGTTCGACCCGGCATGGGATCTCGGGGTGCAGCCGTGTTGGGTGGGGTTCCCGGTGTCTGCACCGGTTTATTATTGTGGTTCTTGCGTTAAGGGGCAAGGAATCTACTGAACCCACTTCCGTGCCTTCGCCCTCTTCTCCTTCTCTCCCGGCAACGCTCAAATCACTGGAGCGCCTATCAGTCCATATGCGTTACATCGTCACGGGCGGGGCGGGGTTCATCGGGTCCAACCTCGCAGAGCGGCTGGCACGCGATGGTCACGAAGTCGTGATCTTCGACGACCTCTCCGCCGGGCGGCGGGAGAACATCGAGCATCTCCTGGTTCATCCCCGGGTGACGTTCGTCGAGGGGAGCGTCACCGATCTCGCCCTGCTTGTCGATGCCTGTGCCGGAGCGGACGGCATCTTCCACCAGGCGGCCGTCGCTTCGGTTCCCCGATCCGTAGCAAACCCGCTGGAGACGAACGAGGTGAACGTGACCGGAACCCTGAACGTTCTCTGGGCCGCAAAGGAGTGCGGCGTCCCGGCGGTCGTGGCGGCTTCCACCTCGGCGATCTACGGTGACGATCCGGTCTTCCCGAAATGCGAGACGATGGCGCCGGGACCGCTCTCCCCCTACGCGGTCTCGAAGCTCGCGGGCGAGCACTACGGGAAGGTGTTTGCCGACCTCTATGGTATCCGGACGGTATTCCTGCGCTACTTCAACGTCTTCGGTCCCCGGCAGGACCCGAACTCCGAGTACGCGGCGGTGATCCCGAAGTTCATCACCCGCCTGCTCGGGGATAAGCCGCCGATCATCTACGGCGACGGAGAGCAGACCCGCGACTTCATCTTTGTCGGCGACGTGGTGCGGGCGAACATCCAGGCGATGGAGGGCGGCGCCTCCGGCGTCTTCAACATCGCCGGGGGCAGCAGGATCAGTTTGAACCATCTTGCGTCCATTCTCGCGGAGATCACCGGCATACACCACCGGCCGGTTTATGAGCCGCCGCGGCCGGGGGACGTACGCGACTCGCTCGCCGAGATCACCCGGGCCCGAGATGCCTTCGGGTTCTCTCCCCGCTGTACGCTTGAAGCGGGGCTCCGCGAAACCGTGGCGTGGTTCCGCGACGGCGGCCGGTAGCCGTTCCGGGCACCCGGTTGCCCGATTGGGGGTCGCCAGGCTCCCGGGCACGGCAGGTGCAGGAACCTATATATTGTTACTCCGCAGTAAGAGGGGCTAGGTGCAGACGTATGCCCCAATTGGTTACACCGGAGGCCCGCAAGGGTAATGAAAGAGATACGTCACGGGCGTACAGCGACGTCGCCACGGAGGGTCTGCACGACCCGGCCGCCCTGAACAACAGGGGTGTGGCGCTTGAAAGGCAGGGCCATTACGAGGAAGCGCTCGCTGCATTCAGTGCGGCGATACTCTGCGACAACGACGACGTCTATGCCTGGAACAACCGGGCGGTGATCCTCACCCGGCTCGACCGCCCCCAGGAGGCGGCGCTTGCGTGCAGGCAGGCGCTCGCGATCGACCGGTCGTGCATCTTTGCCCTGGTGACGTACGGCATGGTGCTCGGCAGGCTCGGGAACTACCCTGAGGCCGAACGTGTTCTTGCGGTGGCCGAAGACCTCGACCCGCAGGCCCGGGCGCTCTATCCTGGGAACTCGACGATGACCCGGGCTTGATTGAGGAGAATCACTCATTTTTCCGGGGCCCGAGGGGCCGATACACTGTTAGGTGCGATACGGTTCCGCCGTATGGTGCAACCCCATGCCCCCCCCGCCCGACTCCCCGGTCGGCATCGCGAGACCGCCGGGTTCGTCCGAACTCCCGGAGAACCTTACGTTTTTATTCTCCCTGCCGCATAGAGTATACAATCGAGTGCCTCCGGCACGGAGTCGATCCCATGAAGACGCTCATACTTGCAGGCGGGAGCGGCACCCGCCTCTTCCCGCTCTCGAGGGAACACTACCCAAAACAGTTCATCCCGCTGATCGACGACGAGTCTCTCTTCCAGAAGACCGTGAAGAGGGCGCTCCTCTTCTCCTCGCCGCAGGAGATCGCGATCGTCACGAACACCGATCACCGGTTCCTGGTCCGGGACCAGCTCGCCGCCATCGGGTGCGACTGCCGCGTCCTCGTGGAGCCGGTGGGCAAAAACACCCTGCCGGCGATCTACTACGGTGCCCGCGAGATCACCCGGGAGGACGGGCCGGATACGGTTGCGGTTCTCCCCTCGGATCACCTGATCACCGCTGCCGGGCAGTTCCACGATGCATTCCGCCGGGCGGAGCGGCTTAGCAAGGACTACCTGGTTGTCTTCGGGGTGCGGCCGACCTCGCCGCACACCGGATACGGCTATATCCGCCCCGGCGAGCCTCTCGGCGACGGCTCAACCGTGGACGCCTTCGTCGAGAAGCCCGATCTCGAGACCGCCGACCGGTACGTCGCCGATGGCTACCTCTGGAACTCCGGCATGTTCTGTTTCGACGCGGGTCTCTTCCTTGCCGAGTGCGAGGCGTGCACACCGGAGGTGGCCCGGGCGTTCGAGCAGCCCCTCGCCGAGGCATACGGTGCGGTCCCCGCTCTCTCCATCGACTACGGGATCATGGAGAAGACCCGCAAGGCGGCGGTCGTGCCGCTTGAATGCGACTGGAGCGACGTGGGGAACTTCGACGCACTTTACACCGCCCTTAAAAAGAACGGGAGCGGTAACGCCGTCAGGGGCGAGCATATCGGGATCGACTCCTCCGAGAACCTGATCATCGCCGACCGTCTGGTCGCCACTGTCGGGGTACACGACCTTGCCATCGTCGAGACGAAGGATGCGATCCTGGTCGCCGCCCGGGACGAGGCCCAGCGGGTGGGCGAGATCGCAAAAGCCCTCCGCGAGAAGGGGGATTCGCGTGCCCTCTTCCACACGCAGGTTCACCGGCCCTGGGGCTCCTACACGAACCTCGAGGAGGGGCAGTCCTATAAGATCAAGCGGGTCACCGTCCCCCCGAATCGCCGCCTCTCCCTCCAGATGCATCATCACCGCTCCGAGCACTGGGTGGTCGTCACCGGGTGCGCCGAGGTGACGATCGGGGACGAGGTCTCCCTCCTCCGAAACGGCGAGTCGACATTCGTCCCTGCGGGAACTGTTCACCGGCTCGCGAACCCCGGCCTCCTGCCGCTCGAACTGATCGAGGTCCAGATCGGGGAGTACACCGGCGAGGACGATATCATCCGGTTCGAGGACGACTTCGAGCGGACGTGAGCCGCCGGACGGGACCCCCATCCCCCCGTGAGCAAACCGATATAATCCCGGGGTACATAGAATATAGGAGCCGATGCCGCGGGTCTCGGTGGTTTAGATTTCTTGTACCCCCGTAGTGTAGTGGTCAATCATGCAGGACTTTGGATCCGGCGACGGCGGTTCGAATCCGCCCGGGGGTACTACATTCGCCCGGCCTTCACATTGCCGTATCTTGCTTCCGTGTGAGTATTTCGTGGGACTCTCATCCTGTTCGGCGGCGAAACCGGAAGGGATTTTTTGGCGTACGGCGAGCATACGAGAATGACCCATCTCTCTCCTCTCCTGATCGCCCCCTGCGGCATAAACTGCGGGCTCTGCATCGCCTACCTGCGGGAGAAGAACAGATGCCCGGGCTGCCGGACGGAGGATGCCGGCAGCCTGAACGCGTATTGCGCCCGGTGCAGGCTCCGGCAGTGCGAAGACCGTACGGGGGAGTACTGCTACGAATGCGCCGGATATCCCTGCACGCGGCTGAAACGCCTGGACAAGCGCTATGCAAAATACCGGACGAGCGTGCTCGAAAACCTGCGCGAAATACGGGAGCGGGGAGTCGCGGAGTTCGTCGAACAGGAGAAGGTCCGCTGGACATGCCCGGAGTGCGGGAATATCCTCAGCATGCACAGGGATCGCTGCCTGCACTGCGGCCGGACGTGGTGAGGAAGAAGCATCACCTGCACCGCCGCCTGGATGAGCCTGGTGCCGTCGATACCTTTTTTTGCGCTCGATACCCTCCCGCCCCACGGTGCCATCGAGTATGACCGAGGTTGATACGAGGATACGATCAATCCATGCCCGCGAGATACTGGACTCAAGGGGTAACCCGACCGTCGAAGCGGATGTCACGCTTGCCGGCGGGGCGTCCGGGCGTGCTGCGACCCCGTCCGGCGCATCGACCGGGAAGCACGAAGCCGTCGAGTTCCGGGACGGCGTAAAAGAGCGTTACGGCGGCAAAGGGGTGCAGAGACCCGTCAGCCAGATCAACGGCGAGATCGCCGTTACCCTGCAGGGCATGGACGCCGGCGATCAGGCGGCGGTGGACGAGGCGCTCATCGATCTCGACGGAACACCGAACAAACGGAACCTGGGCGCCAACGCCACGCTTGCGGTCTCCATGGCCGTCGCCCGGGCTGCCGCCGCTGCAGAGGGTCTCTGGCTCTGGGAGTACCTGGGAGACCCGTTAAAGCCGCTCCTTCCCGTCCCCATGATGAACATCCTCAACGGCGGGGTTCATGCCAACTGGCAGGGGCCGGATTTCCAGGAGTACATGATCGCTCCCTACGGCGCTCCGGGCATCGCGGAAGCGGTCAGGTGGGGGAGCGAGACCTACCATGCGCTCAAAGATATCCTCAAAGCCCGGGGTTACACGACCTGCGTCGGCGACGAAGGCGGGTTTGCCCCTGCAGTCTCCACGAACACCGAGCCGCTCGACCTGATCGTTGAAGCAATCGAACGTGCCGGATATGCGCCCGGCGAGGAGATCGGGATCGCCCTCGATCCGGCGTCGAGTGCGTTCTACAACGACGGCGTCTATAACCTCAGGACCGAAAGGCTGACCCTGACCGCTGCCGAGATGGTGGACCGGTATCGTGACCTTGTGGCGGCATACCCGGTCATCGTCATCGAGGACGGGCTTGCCGAGGACGACTGGGACGGCTGGCGGCTGCTGACCAGAACGATCGGCGATCGGGTGGAACTCGTCGGCGACGACCTCTTTGTCACGAACGTCGATCGGATCGATATGGGTATCCGGAAGGGGGCCGCCAACGCCGTCCTGATCAAGCCCAACCAGATCGGGACGGTGATCGAGACGATCGCCGCGGTGCGTCTCGCCCAGCAGCAGAACTGGGGCGCGATGGTCTCCCACCGGAGCGGCGAGACCGTCGACACGTTCATCGCCGACTTCACCGTCGCCATGCAGACCGGCCACCTCAAGACCGGCGCACCGGCGCGGGGCGAACGGGTGGAGAAGTACAACCAGCTCATCCGGATCGAGGAGGCGGCCGGGGATACGGCCCGGTATGCCGGACGGAGCGGGTTCGTCCGGTAGTGGGGGATTGGTCTCTGAGACCCGTATCGGCAGTGGAATCTCCGGCGCGGCGGAGAAGCAGTCCCGGATCGCGCTGCAACTCTCCGGTGTTCCACATACTTCTTAAGGCCTCCCTCCCAGATCATGGGTGACCATGGAAAGCGCTGCCCTAGCAATTGAGATTCAAATGAGCCTCCTCCTCTTCCTCGCGCTCGCCGGCTACCTCGTGGCATCCCGCATCAACCAGTCGGCGACGATCGGGGCGATTCTCGTGGGGGTTCTGGTCGGACCGAGCGTACTCGGCCTGATTACTTACACGGACTTCGTCGCGACCCTGGCGCATCTCGGGGCTATCATCCTCCTCTTCGTCATCGGTTTCGAATTTAACATCAGGGATATCCTCGATCCGCGCTACGGCGTCATCGGGCTTGTCGGCGTGGTCGTCCCGTGGATAGGCGGCTACGCCACCGCCGTCTTCTTCGGGTTCGATTTCGCGAGCGCGGTCTTCGTCGGCACGGCGCTGACAGCGACGAGTATCGCCATAACCGCAAACGTTCTCAAGGAGATCGGCGTGCTCCAGACCCCGGCAGCGAAGGCAATCATCGGCGCTGCGGTCATCGACGACGTCCTCTCCCTCCTTGTGCTTGCCGTCTCCACCGATCTGGTGGTGAGCGGGGATATCTCGGTGGTATCGGTCGGCGTGATGCTCGGCAAAGCCGTTGGATTCATCGTTGTCGCCGGTGCTGTCGGGTACTTCGGCATCCGAAAGGTCATCGAGCGAATGGACGCAACTCCCCTGGCGCGGAAATATCCGGAATTCGTCTTCATCTTCGCCATGATGGTGGCGTTCCTGTATGCGATGCTCGCCGACCTGGTGGGCTTATCGGGCATCATCGGTGCGTTCCTTGCCGGGGTCGCCTTTGCCGGCGTCGAGCTCCGGCAGAGTAAGGGCGTCCACGAGGGCGCCGAATACTTCCAGATCGTCTTCGCTTCGATCTTCTTCGTATCGCTCGGGATCCTCGCAGATGTCCGCGCGCTCACATCCGACATGGTCCTCTTCCTGGTGGTGCTGACCCTGATCGCCATCGTTACCAAGGTCGTCGGGTGTGCTCTCCCTGCCCGGGCGATGGGGATGTGCCGTGAGGACTCCCTCATCATCGGGTTCGGGATGGCGCCGCGGGGCGAGGTGGCGATGATCGTCGCCCTGATCGGGCTGGAATCGGGGCTGATCGGCCAGAGTATCTTCGTGGTGATCGTCCTGATGAGCCTGCTGACCACGCTCATCACTCCGATCGTCTACCGGAACTGGTTCTACAAAGGTGCATACTGCCCTGTCGACTGATGCAGGGGAAGAGCCCGCACCCTTTTCTTCAAATATCCTCTTCCCTCTCCGTGCGAAAAAAGAATAGCGGAACCGCGAGGCCTCGCCTTCACCAGACCTCCGGGAACGCCATGTTGGTGTAGATGTCCTCGAGGCGCGCCTTGTGGCCCCGCTCCATCGAGGCAAGGCTCTCGAAGAGCTCGATCTGCTCCGGATCCACGCTGAGGCTCGCGAGTTGGGTGTACATCTGCATCGCGTCGAGTTCTTTTCTGATTGCGATGACGAGGCCGTCGAGCGGCTTCAAGTCGGCCGAGAGCGGGGGTGTCTCCAGGGTTTGGGCGACTTTGTAGTCCCGCTTCGTGTCAAACCCGAGTTTCGCGGGTTCCTTCGTGAGAAAGCCCTCAAGGGTCTTCCGATGTTGGCTCTCCTCCCCGGCAAGTTCGTTGAAGAGGTTCTTTAAGTTCTCATCCGTGACCTTCTCCCTGACCGTGCGGTAGAAGGTGTATGCCTCGATCTCGCGGTCGATGGCATTCGATATGATGGAACGGTATTCTTCAGTGTCCATGACTTCATGCACCGGTGGGACAGTAGCATCCGGGGCTTTTAAACCTTGTCAGGGGCGGGGTTTGGTAGGGTGCCTTGACTCGTGGGCGAGGGATCGCGGTGGTGGCCATGGTGGGGCGGGTTCGGGGGAATGGGGGAAGGGGGTTGGACAGTAGGTGCTGCCCAGCCGCGTGGTACTTGCACTCCTGCGCTTGAAGACCTTTGGTCGTATCTCGTAACTGACAGCCCTTCGATTAACTGGCATGGATTTCGAGGGGTATCGCGTCTGGGGAGGGGTTTCAGGGGAGGGGGGAGACCCCCCTCCCCTGTCCCCACCCCCCCGTGGCGATACTCCCACGGTCCACTACATTGGGATTTTTCCTCGCTTCGGTCGTTTTGTTTGTTGCAACTTGCACCAGATGGCGATCACGCTCCGGTTCTAACGAACCGTCGTGCTTCGGGAACCAAGCGTCTTCTCAAGTTCCCACCGCTCCGGCAGTCGCTCCCCATGAGGGTATACACTCGCTGGAAAAATGGAGGACCTTCCGGCCCAGCAAAAAAAGATTAAATAAACCGGGGCTTCCGCGAGAGAAGCCTCGGCGTGTAGAGCGGGCGGAAGGGCTTTCCAGCGGTTTCGAGCTTGACCGCCTGGACGAGTTCGCTCTCGGTCATCGACTCCTTGAAAGGCTTCTTCTTCTCCGAGAGCTTCCGGATGGTGACCATGAGCCGGCCGGTCTCGGCCTCCTGGTCGCCGATCACCGCGACGTAGGGCACCCAGTCCATCCCGGCCTCGCGGATCTTCTTGTTCACGCTCTCGTCCCGGTCGTCGACGTCCGCCCGGATGCCGGCCGCGTTCAGCCGGGTGTCGATCTCTTCCGCGAAACAGATGTGCCGCTCCGCCACCGGCACCAGCCTGACTTGGGTCGGGGCGAGCCAGGTCGGGAACGAGGGAACCTCCTGTGCCGCGGTGCCCTCGAGCATCGCGCAGATCACCCGCTCGATCGAGCCCGTCGGCGAACAGTGGAGGATCGGGGGGTGGACCTCCGTTCCGTCCGGGGCGTAATACTTGATATCGAACCGGTCGGCGCTCTCCACGTCGATCTGGACGGTCGGGTTCTCGATGGGTCTCCCCTGTGCATCGATCGCCGCAAGATCGACCTTTGCTATCCAGTAGTGGGTCCGCTCCGAGAGAACCTCGATCAGCATCGGCACGCCAGACTTCGCGACGATCCCCTTCACCCAGAGTTCGTACTGCTCGAAGAAGTCGCGGGTGCACCGGAAGACCCCGACAAGCGGGGTCTCGAGATCCTCGCCGGTCTTCCAGCCTATCGCGAGCTGCTCCTCGAACGCCGTGAGCGCGCCGTCCATGTCCCGGCAGAGGGTGTGCATATCGGGCATCGTGAAGGCGCGCAGACGCTTCAGCCCGATCACCTCGCCCTTCTGCTCGTGGCGGAACGAGTAGGTCGAGAGCTCGTAGAGTTTCATCGGGAGGGTGTTCGGGGAGATGTGCATGTCGTGCATGATCGAGAACATCCCGAAACACGCCGCGAACCGGAGCATCATGTCGCGGTTGCCGCTCTTGAACCGGTACTGCCGCTCCCCGAACTTGGCCGCGTGCTCCGCGATCGCCGCATCACCGAGGTCGTACATCACCGGGGTCTCGACCGGCATCCCGCCGTAGTCGAGCACCTGTGTAAGGACGTAATCGGAGAGAAGGTCCCGGATCAGCTTGCCCCGGGGCATCCAGCGGTGGTTTCCAACATCCGCACGTGGTTCGTACTCCACGAGTTCCTTCGCACGCATCAGGTCGACGTGCACCGGCTCGGCCCCTTCCGGCCCCGGATACCCGAGTTCCTTTCGGATCAGGGCGGCGAAGGGCGTCTCCTCCTTCGCGTAATCGGCCGCGTTTTTGCGGTCCCCCTCGGGGGTGATGACGAAGAACTCGTGCTCGATCTCCTTCTTTGGCGCGGCAGCCCCTTCGCCCGGGAGGATCGTCCGCGAGAGCTCGGAGAGCGGATGGCCCTTGCAGGAGAGCGAGAATGCCTTGTACCAGCCGAACGGCGCGCGTTTCACGACGAAGCCGTCCGTACCGACGAGGGCCCCCTCGATGCCCTTAAGAACACTCACCGCCGCCCCCGGCGATGCAAGGTCGGAGGAGAGGTGGGCGTAGGGGTAAATCATGATATTGGTGGTGCCGAGCTGCCGGGCGGTGGCGACGATCTCGTCGGCCGCCTGCCTGACGGCATCCTCGATGTTCTCCTCGTCGACAGACTCAACCGCGCAGAAGACGGCAAGCGCCTCATCGAGGGCGTCCTTTTGGACGGCGTCCTCTTCGGCGACCTTCGTCTTCTTCCGGGCCTCGTATTCGATATGATCAGAGTGGATTAGAAGAAGTCGCATTGGTATCTCCAGTTGAATCGTTCAATATCTGTTTTCCTGCTATATAGTGCATGACGCTCGGCGGGCGGGGAGCATGTGCCCCGGACCGACGCTCTCGCCGGATTCCCGGCATCACTCCTCTGCGCGGCGCGCGTTCTCGTGGTAGCGGGAGAGGGTCGCCTGCTGCTGGTCCATGTACTTCGCGTCCTGCTTCATGTTGTACGGGCGCGCGGCGCGATCTGTTCTGTAGAAGACCAGTTGCCCGATAGGCATCCCCGCGTAGACCTTGACCGGCCGGGAGTTCACGTTGCACATCTCGAGCGTGATCGTCCCCCGAAAGCCCGCGTCGATCCAGCCTCCCGTCTGGTGGAGTTCGACCCCGAGACGCGCGATGCTGCTCTTTCCCTCGATGCTCGCAACGATGTCGTCGGGGAGTTCGATCGCCTCGAGCGTCTCGGCGAGGAGGAACCGTCCCGGTGCAAGGACGATCGAGTCGGCTACCATCTCTTCGGTGTCTCTGCAGACGGTCTCGCTGTCGTAGGGGTCGATCACGGTCTCTCCCGGAACGTACCAGACAAAGTGCGAACCGAGCCTGATATCCAGGGAATTTGGCTGAATCAGGCCGGGTTCAAAGGGATCAACCCTGATATGCCCGCGCCTGATGCGGTCTTCTATCTGCCAGTCGACAAGAATCATTCCACTCTATTTCTCCCGCAAACTATTCTTTGTTTTCGAGATGCCACTCCGTCCGGCGCATCAGCCCGTGAAGCGTGCTCGCCTCGCGGATGGTCAGTTTCGTCCGGCCGAGCACCCGGCGGATCAGGGTCATCGTGTTCTCCCGCTTGAAGTCCGGGTGGTCGATACGGTTCAGGAACGCGTCGATGTGCCGGTAGAGCGAATCCATCTCGACGGGGCTCGCGAGGGGATAGGTCCCCCGCGGCAGGTTCGCGAGCTCGTAGCAGAGGATGCCCACCGCGTGGGAGAGGTTGAGGATCGGGTAGATCTCCGAGGTCGGGATGGTGCAGATGAGGTTTGCGCGCGCGAGTTCGGTGTTCGCGAGCCCCCAGTTCTCCCGCCCGAAGAGGATCGCGACCGTCCCGTCGATATCGCCGACGATCTCCCTGACCTCCGCCGGTGCGTAGTAGGGCATCCGCATCGGGGTGCAGACCGACTTGCTCACCTCCCCGGTCGTCGCGACCACGAAGTCGAACTCGTTATAGACCTTCTTGATCGTCATCCGCCGGGCGTCCTCGAGAACGTCGCGGGCGTGGGAGGCGCGCATGATCGCGTCGTCGCCGAGCGTGCAGGGGTTGACGAGAACCAGCCGGGTGAACCCGAAGTTCTTCATCACCCGTGCGGTAAACCCGACGTTCCCCTCGTAGAGGGGCTCGATCAGGACGATTGAGATCTCAGGCATGCCTCACTGTACCGCCCGGACCGTCGCCCGGAGCACGTCGATCCCTTCCTCGTAGACCGCGTTCCCCACGACAATAGTATCGGCATAGCGCCCCATCTCCGCCGCCTGCTCGGCCGAACGGATCCCGCCGCCGTAGTAGAGGGTGGCGTTCTCGACAGCTTCGGACGCCGCCTGCACGATTGCGGGATCCCCGTAGGTTCCGCTGTATTCGATGTAGACGATCGGGAACCGGAAGTAGCGGTCCGCGACCTGTGCGAACGCGGCAACGTCTCCGGTCGAGAGGCTGCAGTCCGCCCCCGTTACCCGGCCGACGGCGGAGTTCGGGTTGAGGACGATGTAGGCCTCGGGCACCACCATCTCCCAGTCGATGCCGCTCGCCTGGCGCAGCCAGGCGTAGTGTTTCCCGACGATCCAGCGGACGTCGTTCGTGTTCAACACGCTCGGCACGAAGAGGTGATCGATACCCCCGTCGAAGATGGCGCAGTCGGGGCTCGCCGGTTCCACCACCAGCGGCAGCCCATAGGCGGAGACCAGATCCAGGAGTTCCTGGAGGTTCTCCCGCGTCACGTTCAGGGTGCCCGAGAGCATCAGGGCATCGGTCCCGCTCGTTGCGATCTCCTCGACGGCTCCTCTCGGGAGGCGTTTATCGGGGTCAAGTTTCGTTACGTGTGCCCAGGTCTTCCAGTTCGCGTGCATGGTGTCACTTCAGGTGGCCGATGTAGTCGCGGAGTCTGGCCTTCGGGATGCCGGTGACGGAGGAGACCTCCTCCGGGTCGGCAACACGGAGCGTTGCGGCGTCGTAGATGCCTGCAAGGTAGAGCCTGTCCACGGTCGCTTCGCCGAGTCCGGGGACCTCCAGGAGTTCTTTTCGCCCGCGCTCAAAGACTGTCCTGGAGATCTTCTGGGGGGCAGGGCGCCCGAGGTGCCTGCAGACCAGATCCACATGTTTATGTACGGTTTCCGGGTTAATGCCGGTTTTGCTTGCAAGGTAGGGGATGGGGAGATAACAGAAATCGTCGAGAGTCGCGACGCCGCCTGCCTGGTACTTCTTCAGGCTGACCGCGGGAACTCCGGCCTCCCGGAGGGCGCGCTCGTTGCAGAGCCCGCGGGCGGCTTCCAGGAGTTCGGCTCCGGCAGCCTCCGGGATCCCGGCCTTCTTGAGCGCGGCGGGTTCGGCCACCGAGAGCGCGTGGATATCGCCGATCCCCTGTCCGAGGAGATTTTTGATGATCTTCGCGTGGCTCCGGCCCCTTCTCGGGGGCACAATCTTCCGGACGAACTTCCTGAGTTCCGAACGGCGGCGGAGAACCTCGAGTGCATCCTCTGCCTCTCTCGCGAGTTCTACGGCCTCTTTTGTGCCGACGTCGACGGCCTTTGCGAGGTCTTCAGGCTGCATGCCCGCAATCTCGGAGACCGTGTAGATGTGCTGCGCGTGCAGGCGCTGCATGAGATCGTCGGTCATCGAGGGCATCATCCGGAGCGCCTCGACGTTCGAGGTGATGTGACTGCAGAGCGGGCAGCCGATGTCCCACGGCCGGGCGCCCTTCCGGATCAGGCGGACGTGGGAGAGGTTGTGCTCCGGACAGGTCGCTTCGACCCGGATTGCCTTGCCCCAGGTGCTGCCGGGCAGGCTGATGTTGAACCGGCACTCGGGGTAGCCGGTGCAGCCGATGAACTGGGAGACGCCGATGTGCCGGATCCGGAGATCGTGGCCGCAGTCGGGGCAGGGGCCGACGGTATGCTCCTCGGCGGTCTGTTCCATGATCTCGGTGCCGATCTCCGACTTGTGCGCCTCGAGTTTGTCGAAGACCCTATGCAGCATCTCGCGGGACTCGGTGACGACGTCGTCGCGGGAGCGCTGGCTCTGTTTGATGAGCTGCATGTGCTCCTCGAGCGTCTGGGTCATCTCCGGCTCCGTGATCGTCTCGGCGTGGTTGTCGAGGGCGTCGATGACGGCTCTCCCGACAAGCGTCGGGCGGAGCGGGTTGCCTTCCACGTAGCGGCGGGAGACGAGTTTGCCGATCACCTCGTGCCGGGTGCTCTTCGTGCCGAGGCCGAGTTCCTCCATCACCTGGATGAGCCGGCTCTGGGAGTAGCGCGCCGGCGGCTGCGTCTCCTTCTCCTCGAGGTTCACGTTCTTGATCGGCAGCCGTTCACCCGGGGCGAGCACCGGGAGGATGTTCTCCTTCGCTTCCGAGTAGGGGTAGATCCGGCGCCACCCGGCGTAGAGGAGCCTGCCGCCCGTGGCCTTGTAGGCCTCGCCGGACGCGTCGAAGGTGCACCTGGTGGTCGCCCAGTTCGCGTCGGGAGAGAGGGTCGCGAGGAACCGCCGCACGACGAGCTCGTAGACCTTCCACCGGTCCTGCCCGAGAGCCTCGCGGGTCGCGGAGCCCGTCGGGTGAATCGGCGGGTGGTCGGTGCTCTCCTTCTTGCCCCGGGTCGGGACGGGCCGCCGGTTCTGCTGCACCCAGGCGACGTCCTTGTCGAAGACGCCTCCTTTGAGGGTATTGAGGATCGCGTTCAGGTTCAGCGATTTCGGGTAAACCGTGTTGTCGGTCCTCGGGTAGGAGATGTACCCGTTCATGTAGAGGTCTTCGGCAAGCCGCATCGCGTTCGCCGCCGAGAGGCCCAGGCGGCTCGCCGCGACGATGAAGGTCGTGGTGTCGAACGGCGTCGGCGCCCGGTCGTTCTTCTGCCCTTCTTTCACGTCCGTGACGACGAGCGGCTCCTTTGTCCCCGCTTCCGCGGCGAGGGCCGCTTCGTGGTCGGTGAACCGCCCGGCGGTATGCCGCGCCTCGATCGTTACGCCGTCTTTCTCGGTTGCAAGCGAGAGCATCCAGTAGGTCTGGGGGACGAAACTCTCGATCTCACGCTCCCGCTCGACGATCATGGCGAGCGTCGGGCTCTGCACCCGCCCGACGGAGAGGATGTTCGTGCCGCCCCGGCGTGCCGCGAGGCTGATGAACCGGGTCAGCGATGCCCCCCACATCAGGTCGACCGTCTGGCGGGCCTCGCCGGCAGCCGCGAGGTCGAAGTCGAGGTCGGTCAGGTTCTCAAACGCTGTGCGGATCTCCGCCGGGGTTATCGCGGAGAACCGGGCACGGTTGATCCTGACGTTGGGGTTCACCGCACGGACGAGTTCGTAGGCCTCCTTTCCGATCAGTTCTCCCTCGGTATCATAATCGGTCGCGATGGTGACGAGATCCGCTTTCCTCGAGAGTTTCTGGATGAGGTTGACGATCTTCTTCTCGGTCGGCTTCTTGACGATGCCTGCGTCGATGAGGGTTCGCGGCGTGTGGGTCTCGCTCCGCCAGTTCGTGTAGCCGGGCTCGAAGTCTACCTCCACCACGTGCCCTTTGAGGCCGACCACCGTCTTCGTGTCGAAGGAATACGTGGATACGCTTCCGTCCTTTGTCGCTCTCACTTTTTCGTTGCCGGCGAGGATCTGCGCGATCCGGTTTGCCGAGATGTTCTTTTCTGCTATGATCAGATGCACTGCGGATTACACCCCGCCTGTATCAATATACTCGGATACGATCTTCCCGAGTTCCCGCGGGTCCGCCCGCCCGCGGGTTTCTTTCATCACCTGCCCCACGAGGAAGTTCAGGGCGCCTTTCTTTCCGGCCCGGTAGTCCTCCACCGCCCGGGGGTTCGCGGCGACCGCCTTCTCGACGACCTGCGCGAATTCGTCTCCCGTGGCCCTGGCGAGCCCTTCGCGCTCCACGATGACAGCGGGAGGCTCGCAGGGCTTGCCGGCGGCGCAGGCATCGAGCATCTCCCGCAGAACCTGGACGCCGACCGTATCGGTGATGGTCTCCGTCCGCAGAAGCGCGAGGAGTTCCGCGATGCGTTCGGCCGGGACGGCGGCGATGCCCATGTCGCGGTAGTTGAGTTCCCCGAGCAGGGTGTCGGCAACCCAGGTGGCGGCGAGAACCGGGTCGACATGGGCGACCGCCTCGTAGAAGTCGGCGAGTTTCGGGTCGCCGGTCAGCGTCCGGGCGTGGTTGAGTGATATGCCGTACTGCGTCATGAACCGGTTCTTCCGGGCGACGGGCAGTTCGGGCAGATCGATTGCCGCGACCCGGTCCGCGACGCGGAGCGGCCGGAGGTCGGGCTCGGGGAAGTAGCGGTAGTCGTGCTCTTCCTCCTTGCTGCGGGCGGAGGTGGTGATCCCGCGGCCTTCCATGAAGTGGCGGGTCTCTCTCGTCACCTTCTGGCCGCGCCGGAGCAGGTTCTTCTGCCGGGTCACCTCGAACGTGAGGGCTTTCTCGACGCCCTTGTAGGAGGAGATGTTCTTGACCTCGACCCGTTCGGAGCCTTCGAGGGAGATGTTTGCGTCCACGCGGAGGCCGCCCTCCCGGTCGCCGTCGAAGACACCGAGGTACTCGAGGATCGTCCTGAGCTTGTTGAGGAACCGGCGCGCCTCCTGCGGGGAGCGCATGTCCGGCTCGGTGACGATCTCAAGGAGCGGGATACCGGACCGGTTGTAGTCGACGAGCGAGTACTTCGAGCCGCCCGCGACGTGGACGAGCCTCCCCGGGTCCTCTTCGAGGTGCACACGGGTGATCCGGACGATCTTCTCGTGCCCCTCGTCGTCCTCGATCTCGACCGTCCCTTCGACCGCGAGCGGTTTGTCGTACTGTGTGATCTGGTAGGCTTTCGGGAGGTCGGGGTAGAAGTAGTTCTTCCGGGCGAACTCCGACTCTTCCAGGACTTTCATGTCGAGGGCTTTTGCAACCTTCAGGCCGTAATCGACCGCTTTTTTGTTCAGGCGCGGGAGCGCCCCGGGGAGGGCGAGACAGACCGGACAGCAGTGGGTGTTCGGTTCGTCGTCGCGGTAGTCCGTCGAGCACCCGCAGAAGAGCTTTGTCGCGGTCGAGAGCTGGACGTGGATCTCGAGCCCGACGATCGTCTTCATGCCCTCACCTCCTGCTCGTAGGCATAAGCGGTATCGACGACGCGGTCGTCCTCGAACTGCCTTCCCATCAACTGGAGCCCCACGGGGAGGCCGTCCACCCTGCCGCACGGGACGGATATCGCCGGGATGCCGGCGAGGTTCGCGGGCACCGTGAGGATGTCGGAGAGGTACATCGAGAGCGGGTCGGACTTCTCGCCGAGGCGGAAGGCCGTCGTCGGCATCGTCGGGCCGGCGATGACGTCCGCTTCCCGAAGGGCCCGTTCGAAGTCCTCTTTGATGTTGCGGCGGGCCACCTGCGCCTTCGCGTAGTACCGGCCGGCGTAGCCCGCCGAGAGGGCGAAGGTTCCTAGCATGATCCGGCGCCGGACCTCGGTGCCGAACCTCTCCTGCCGCAGGTCCTGGTAGGCCTCGTGCCAGGACTTCCTGGTGTCGACCGCCGGGCCGTAGCGGACGCCGTCGAACCTCGCGAGGTTCGAGGAGGCTTCGCTCGTGCAGATGACGTAGTAGGCCGCGAGCGCGTGCCGCATGCCGGGGATGCTCACCGGGACGGTCTCTGCCCCGAGCCCTTCGAGAACCCCGATGGCGTCGCGGACGGTCTTTGCAACGCGGGGGTCGACGCCTTCGCCGAAGTACTCCTCCGGTATCCCGACCCGGAGCCCTTTGATCTCGGCCGACGGCCGGTGGTCGTACGGACGGTCGAGCATCGTCGAGTCGCGGGGGTCATAGCGCGCGATCACCGACATCAACTTCGATACGTCTTCGACCGTCCGTGCCATCGGCCCGATCTGTTCGAGGGAGTTCGCGTAGGCGATGAGGCCGTAGCGGGAGACCCGGCCGTAGGTGGGTTTGAGGCCCACGATCCCGCAGAATGCCGCAGGGCACCTGATCGAACCGCCGGTATCGGTGCCGAGCGCCATCGGGACGAGGCCCGCGGCGACGGCGGCGGCGCTCCCGCCGGACGATCCGCCGGGCACCCGCTCCGGGTCGACTGGGTTTTTAGTGGGGGCGAACGCGCTCGTCTCGGTGGTGGTGCCCATCCCGAACTCGTCCATGTTGGTCTTGCCGACGATCGCGGCTCCAGCCTGCCGGAGGAGTTCCACGACGTAAGCGTCATACGGCGGGACGTAGCCTTCGAGGATCTTCGATGCGCAGGTGGTCTGGATGCCCTTCGTGGATATATTGTCCTTGACCGCGACGGCGGTGCCGGCGAGTGCCCCGTCGGTGAACGGCGCTCTACTGCAGGTGGTGATGAAGGCGTTGTACCGGTCGTCCGGCGAGAATTCGAGGGTTCCCGCCACTCACATCACCCTCGGCGCCTTGATGAACCCGTTCTCGGTCGACCCTGCGTTCGCGAGTGCCTCTTCCTGCGAGAGACCGGGCCGCGGCTCGTCGTCCCGGAATACGTTCACAGCCCCGGCGTCCGGGGCGCTTTCTCCCTCGACGGTGTCGAGAACCTCGAAGTAGTCGAGGATCGCGTTGAACTGGGTGGTGAACTCCGGCACCTCGTCTTTTGAAATGCCGATATCCGCAAGTTCTGCTATATGTTCAATATCGCTCTCAGTAATCATGTTCCGCCCTACTGATCTCCGTTAAGTACCCTTGTACCGACTTTTTATAACCGTTGTCACGTGCGAGCCGTTGCATCGCTCTCCAGATCCCGCTCCCGTATTGCATCGCTTTCTTCTCGGCCGTGGCGATTTCGGCGGGAATGTGGCGTTTGGCGACCTCGCGCAGGGGGTGTTTTCTCACCCCTCCGCGCACCCGCTCGGCGGCCGGGATCGCTTGAGCGGCGCGCACCACCCTGACGTCGAGGTAGGGCATCGAGAAGTATGCCCCGTGAAGCGCCGCCACCACCTGATCCCGCGTTCTCTGGCGGGCGAGGTCCGCGAAGTCCCGTTCGAGCTCCGCCGCGAGGTCGGGAGAGGTGAGGTAGCGGGCGTAGCCGCCGAAGAGCTCGTCCGCCCCCTGCCCGGCAAGGATCCGGGTATGGCCGTTCTCTTCCGCCCACGCGGCGACGAAGGAGAGGGTCGTCGCGATCGAGGCCTCGAGGGGGTTCGTCGGGTCGGGGATGACCCGGACGACCCGGGCGAGTGCCTCCGCGACCTCGTCCTCTGTCGGGGTGACGATTGCGAGGTCGAGCCCCATCATCCGGGCGGCCTTCTCCGCCCGCTCGAGATCGTGCGACCCCTGGAGCCCCACCGCCACGCAGGGGAGGCGGGCGAGGTGGGCGACGAGAGCAGAGTCCACGCCGCCGGAGAACGCCACCGCGCCCTCATCGCTCCGGAGACCGACCGCGGTGACGATCGCCTCCTCGAGGGTGCAGGGCGCCGGATCGGGGGCTACCCGGGCTATCTCTCTTCCGCCAGAGCAGACGGTCCCCGGCGGGACGGGGCCGGGCACGATCCCGAGGGCGTCACGGGCGATGCAGTCACCGTAGGTGAGCAGGAACTCGCCGCCGCACGGTGCGAGAGCTTCCGGCCCGTCTTTGAGCATCCGCTCTACATCGGCAGGGGAAAGCCGCACCCCGTCACGTTCGATCCAGCCCTTCAGGTTCATGGTCGGCATATTCCGTAATCCGGCAGGTATCGCCATGAGGCTCACGCGGTACGCGGACGCCTCAAAAAACGGATCTGTGTCAGTGTTTGCACTGTTAAATTATAAATGTGCGTACACCGGTCGGCGCGAGATGCGGGCGGTTCGGAGGGTTTCGGCCGGAATCTGCCCTCCCCGGGCTGAGACGGCTGCCCGAACCCGGCGAAGCGTCACCTCGGGCGCGTGGCCTTGCCGCCTCGCTACGTGTTTGCATGGTATCTATTGGGGGTGGCGATATATGTTGTGTGCTATTTGTTGCGGGTATAATCACATATGATCATATTTTTATTATTGTTAGTATTATTCCCTCATAGTCAGCCGCGGAGAGACTTGCCCGGCTGAAGAGGCAATGGTGAATGTTGCATGAGAGAGGGAACGATGAGAACACTGTCTCGCTGGTTATCGGCGTGATGCTTATGCTGGACGTGACGTCAGGGTCACGTTGTGGTATCGCTACGGGAAGAGACCGGTGCATTCTGCGCCGCCCGCAGACCTTGAACTGATTACAATGGAGGCCGCGCATCCCTCCCGGTTGAAATCCGGGATTCCTGCGCGACGATACTATGAAGAATGTTATTAAGCTGTTATCCGGCATCCTGCTGGTATGCCTGCTCTGCTTCCCGGCAATGGCGGCATTGCCGGACGCGGATCGTATGGACGAACTGGGACAGCGTGCGGCATTGACCGCGATGGACCAGTTGAAATTCAGTAAAGGTGATCCGAATGTCCTTGTTTTGACCAACGCCGGTCGTGCCGTCGTGGACGGCCAGACGACCGAGCGGGCGGTATCGGGGATCACAAAGGTAAGCGGCCTGCAGAACGGGGACAACACGCTCTGGCAGGTGAACCGGGCCGACTGGAAACCGCTCTGGTTCTACTTTTATAACAAGAAGTCCGGAGAGGCCGTCTACCTGGTGCCCGACGAAGCCAGTTACACCAAAAGTCCGGCCGAACTGAAGGCGACGCCCCTCCTTAAGACATTCTCGAAGGTCGTTGTCGTCACCGGCGACCTGAATAAGATGCTCGCCGACACCGAGGTAGGGAATGCGACCATGAAGGACCTGGGTGACGCGTCCTCGCTGGTTCCGATCGCCAACGCATGGGCGCACGGGGCACCGTACGACCTCATGTCGTGCGTCATGCTCCACAATCACTTCTGTCCCGGTGTATCCAGCGGATATCTGCTCGCAACGTACGTCGAGCAGGAGATGCCGATCACCAACGATACTTCCTATGTGGTCATCTCCTGTCCCATGTGGTGCAAGGACGACATATTTCCGATCCTCTGGGACCTTACCCCCGGAAAAGGCGGCCACTACATCTTCCCGCTCTCCGGGGAAGACGAACAGGCACTGACGGAGGCGTACGGCACCCGCCCGGCGGGAATCTTCATCCGCTGGGATGGTCAACAGAAGACCGGCCGTGCGCTTGCCCTTGGGTTCCAGTTCGATTCGACGCCCTGGACCGGGCCTTCGTGGGGAGAGAAGCCCACACGGACCGTCGAGATGGTCCAGAACATCGGGAACCCCGGGGACTACGTCACGGTGATGGAGGAGTTCGAGGTGAACGAACAGATGCTTGCCGACCTGAAGAATCCGGCCAACAATCCCTATGAGGTGGTGGGGATGCTGTGCGCGACCAGTGCGTAATCCGAGAAGTGTTCCTTTGATCCGGGTCTTTGGACTCATGGTTCCCGTAGTGATGCAATGAGTTTGTCCCAAAACATCACTACCGGGAGGGGGATACCCGCTCACACCTTGCGGTGCTCACGGATGAAGGATTATCTCCATTGGGTGGTTGCTGAGCGCTTCTTGGCTTACCATACTGGTCTGGCTGGATGGGTTATATCGCCGCTGCCGTCCGCGTGGTAACCGCACGGTGGGGAGCACGGGAGAAGGAGAGTGATATGTGAAGGCGGCGATGGCGCAACCTGTTAACGTTTTGCGGTCCATAATGCCACCGGTAATCGCCTTCATGCGGCATGTCTCCGCTCTTCACTCATTCCTGCTTTCGCAGTCTGAGCAGACATGCCGTGAGAAGCAGTGCACCCGCTGCAGAAACTACCTCAAATCCCGGCGATGCGGGTGCCGCCGGATCTTCGAGCGGGATCGCATACAGGTCGTTTCCATCGCTCACGACGATCGTTCTGCCGTCGGGAGACCACTGCTGCATCATGTATGCCGGGTTATCGGGGCCGAGGGGTGCGAGGCCGGAACCATCGCTCTTCATCACCCAGAGCGCCCGGTCCCGCGACTCCGACCGGAAGGCGATCCTGGTACCGTCCGGCGACCAGACTGGTGATGTGTCCCGGTTTCCGGTTGTCAATTGCTCCGAACCCGATCCGTCGCTATTGATAATTCGGAGAGAGAACTCCGGCAATGTCCCCGGCGGTGACGCGACGACGTAGGCGATCCTGGTGCCGTCCGGGGACCAGGAATACTCGGATACGCTCCCCTCGCTGAACGTCACCTGTGTCTTGCCCGTTCCGTCGCTCTGCATGGTCCAGATCTCCCGGTTCCCGGATCTGTCTGCGAGGTATGCGATCCTGTCCCCCTGCGGCTGCCACAGGGGCAAACGCGCATCTCCATCGGTCGTCAGCTGCTTCTTGTTGCCGCCGTCCGCGTCCATGATCCAGATGTCCGCTTCCGTGCGGATGGCCGAGAGGTTCACTTCCTGGATGGCTGCATCATCGAAGAGGCAGGAGGTATAGACGATCCGCTTTCCATCGGTGTTCCAGTCCGCCCCGTAGCCGGATAGCCCCGGAATGGGGACGATGCGGCCGCCTTCGGTCAGGCGCACCCTCCCGGTCCCGTCCGGGTTCATTGTCCAGAGGTCGAGCCCTCTTCCACCGTCGGAGAGGAAGAGGAGTTTCTTCCCGTCCGGTGACCAGGGATCGAACTCGGTGAAAAGATTCCACGAACGGTCGTCCGTCACCGGTACCGGGTTTTGGCCGTCGCGCTCTATCACCCGGATGCCGGCATGAACTCCGTCGGATGAGACGAAGGCGATCCTGGCGCCGTCCGGTGACCAGAAGGGGTACGAATCGAATGCCGAATCGTTTGTCAGCTGGACGACGGGTGCGGCCGCTGCCGGGAGAGCGGACGCGATCAGCAGCAGGACGATACATATCGTTTTTCGGTTCATACAGGCCTCTCCTGTGCGTCTCATGGATATATTTCGGCACATTTCCTTCCCATTGCGATACTATGTCACTCGAAATTCCGTAACAGTGCCTGGAGGGACACGGAACCGCAACGGCTATCCCCTGGCAGCCAGCAGCCCTATTGCCCTCCGGGCACGTATTTGGGGGCCGGGATACGACGGCAATCGGGGTTCCCGGCCCCCGCGGGATACCGTACACGGTGTCACCGTTCAAGGCGTCAACGTTCCCCCATATACCTTTTCTGTGACAAACATCGAACTGTCGTGGCTGTACCCGGGCCGTCGCATTCTCCTGATACGCGCTCGTTGTTCCATCTCCCGGCAGTACTGCCGACATCCAGTGGAAATATACCTCGATCCCCGGATCGCGGGTATGAGTGCATACTCCGGTAAGAACCCTGCATACCTTCCCCAAATATCGAAACCCGGTGGAATAATCGGCTTGCCTCCGATGCAGCCCTTCCCGGGGAGCGAAAGTGCGCGCCCGTCTATCATCGGATATCCGTCCGCATGAACCGCGTGTATGCGACGGCAAAGACGACGACGGGAGAGGATCAGCGCCACCACGCTCGACCATATCCCGCCGAGTGTATCTTCAAGGGTCGCCCCGGAGAGGTGTGAATCCTCAGGATCGGGATGCCCCTCAGGGAGCGTCCATCGAGCATCGTCAGGTGCGCGTCCGGTGAACCGTCGTGCCTGGGAGTTGCGATCGCCGGGAGCAGGGCGGGACGGGGTTTAACAAACCCGTTGTTCTCGTATCGATGAAGTCGTCCCAAAACGCTTCTGCTGGGAGGGGGGCACCCGCTCGAAGACCTCTGGTCTTCTCAAGCTCCCTCCGGTCGCACCTCCCCGGACCCTCCCCCGCGTGGCGATAGCTAATGGGAAGCCGTGTCAGAGATCTGGCGCAGGAAGTTGCTTAATTCGTTTAGAACGTACGTAAGAGCGCTCTAAACGACGTGGATCTTCAACCACGAGGTACTTTTGGGACAACTTCGATTGGTTCCCGGGGCACTGCCCGGCATGACAGCGGTGCCGGGTTTGGTCGGACGGCGAAAGACCGGGACGGTGACGGCGTAGGAGTTTATGTTAAAAATGTCAATACTGTATTACTTGATGTTAATAATAGTAAATTATATAATACTGGCCGTTCTATCTCCGACCGGCGGGCGGTGGCGGAACCTCCTGTTCCGCGGCCCGGGCCGCGGGAAGGGCCATGGCCACCTCACCGGGCTCCCGGAGCTCATCGTCGCCGCCTGCCGAACTGCCCTGCACGGCCGGCGGGGCAGAGGTGACTGACCATGAAAAAATGTATTCAATCCGAGAAAGGCGAGATCCTCCTCGACACCGACCGCGATGCCTGGCTCTACCTCGCGCCGCGGGGTGGTGACGCAGGCGGGGCATTCGGGCGCGGAAGGGATCTCTACCTGCACGAAGAGGAGGGGCTGCCTGACATCTACTACATCCATACCTGGTCGATGGTGCCCGGCGAAGACGAGCAGATACAGCCCATCTCCATCGTCTCCGCCGAGGAGTTCCTGGAGTCGCGGGGGCTCGTGCTTGCCGCATACCCGGAACAGAGGGGGAGCCGGGTGCTGCGGTCGTACGGCTACGGCATTGCGGAAGAGTTCTGAGACCACATGGTTCCGGGCGGGGGCAGGGCCGCCCTCGCCGCCATGAGTTCGTGCAGGTGCGATCCCGCAGACACCGTCTCCGCGTCATTGTTCTCCCGGCCGTGACGACCGAAGACCGGGTGGTGGAGACCGTCGGTGCGGAACAAGCGACCCGGGAAGGGAATCATTGATCCGGGCATCCTCGGGGGGTCAACCGCGGCATCCTTTCCTCTGCTTCTGTCTCTAAATAGTCATAAAAGCATACACAGGGTATTCATGCACCGATCCTGAAAGACCGGCGCCGTACCCACTCCGGATACGTATCTTAGTTTCATTCTCTTTATTTGCAGAACGCAAATAGATAGATAGACCGGTGAAAACCCCCATGCACGAATCAGCACTTGCCCGGTTCAGAAGCGAGACCCGGCACTTCTATATCGTTGCCATCGCGAACATCGTCTTTGCCGCACTTGTGATGGCGTTCGGCATCAGCGTGATCGTCGGAGAGGCGGTCTCCATGTACGAGACGTTCTCCACCGCGCAGTATGTGATCTATTCCCCGGTCGTCCTGTTCGTCGCGCTTGTTGCCGCCCTTACGGGCTTTCGCTGGCTTCTCACCAGCGTCCGGGTCTTCGAAGGAATCGAGGTGATCAAGGACGACCTCGATGGGATGGGAGGCGAGGTCCCGGACGAGGCTCTCACCCGCCTCATCGTAAGCATGCTCTCCCACTACCGCGACAACCGCGCAACCGTCCGCACCATGATCCTGGTCTGCACGCTCGGCGGCGTCTGCTCGTTTCTTCTCGGGCTCGCTGTCAGCCTGGAGCACCTCTCCGTCTCAGCGGACGGTATCTCCTTCACCATCAACAACTACCTGGTCATCACGTTCATGCTCCTCACGCTCGGGATCGCCCTCGTCAGCCTTGCCTCCTCGTACTACTTCTCCCGGTTCGCAAACGTCTGGGACGAGCGGCTCGACGAGATCGAGGAGTCCGAGGCTCTCCTGAAAGAAACGCTGGAGACGGATCGGCGATGAGCGGGCGCAGGACGGCGTTCGAGATCTACTGGGAAATCCTGGTCTTCTGCAGAACGCCGCAGTCGTTTACCGCCATCATCAACCGGTGCGACCTGAACTCAAAGACCGGCCAGGAGTATCTCCGGTTTCTCGTGGAAAAAGGGTATATCGTTGAAGTGGCGGAGGGGGACAGGATCCGGTACGTCGCCACCGAGAGGGCCGGGGAGTACACCGCGCTCTTCAGCTCGCTCTATCGAAAACTCTTCGATGCCCCTCCCCGGTTCAAGCTATGAAGGCCGCTTAAGATCCCTTCACCGGCAGAGCGGCGTGAGTTTCTCGATCAGCCGCTCCACCTGCCGGACGGCCGTCCCGATGTAGGCGTCCGGGTCGAGGAGTGCGTTGAGTTCCTCGCGGGTGACGAACTTCGTGACCTCCGGCCGCTCGCCGAGCACCTGGCTGAGGTCGCGGTCCTCGGCGAGGGCCTGCATGCTCGCCGTCCGCATCGCCTCGTGGGCCTCCTGCCGGCTCATGCCCCGCCGGGTGAGGTCGATCATCACCGACTCGGCGAGGTTCACGCCCCGGAGCAGCATCAGGTTTTTCCGGATGTTTGCTTTGTTGAACTCGAGGCCCTCCATCACGTTGATCATCACGTTGAGGATGTGGTCGGCGAGCACCGACGCCTCGGGAAAGAGGGCCCGCTCGGGGGAGGAGTTCGTCAGGTCGCGCTCGTCCCAGAGGACGTTGTTCTGCAGTGCCGGCTCGACCGCGGAGCGCACGATCCGGGCAAGGCCGCAGACCTGCTCGCTCTTTATCGGGTTTCGCTTGTGGGGCATCGTGCTCGAGCCCACCTGCTTCTTCCCGAACGCCTCCGCGAGCTCCCCGATCTCGGAGCGCTGCATCAGCCGGAGTTCAAGCCCGATCTTGTCGAGGGTGGTCGCGATGTTTGCAAGGAGCATGAAGTACTCCGCGTAGCGGTCCCGCGCTATGATCTGGTTCGAGACGTCCACGGCTCCGATCCCGAGGAACTCCATCATCGTCTCCTGAACCTCGATCCCGGCATCCCCGAGCGCCGCCTGGGTGCCTACGGCACCGGTGAGCTGCCCGACGACGACCCGGGGTCGCATCTGGCGGAGGCGCTCGATGTGGCGGGAGACCTCGCTCGCCCAGATCGCGAACCGGAGGCCGTAGGTCGTCGGGACGCCGATCTGCCCGTGGGTGCGGCCGGCGCAGACGAGGGTCTTCGTCTCGGCGCTCCGGGCAAGAAGCACGCAGAGGAGTTTACCGAGTTTCTCCTCGATAAGCATGAGGCTCTCACGGACCTGCAGGGCGGTCGCCGTATCCAGGATGTCGTTCGAGGTCGCGCCGTAGTGAATCCACCTGCCCGCATCGCCGCAGACCTCGGTGACGGCCTTGACGATCGCCATCATGTCGTGGTTGATCTCGGCCTCGATCTCCTTCGCCCGCTCGAGGCGCGCTTCCGGCGCGCGTGTCGCGATCGTCTCCGCATCCTCGCGGGGGATCATCCCGTGCGCCGCCTCCGCTCGTGCCAGCGCCACTTCGGCCGTGACGATAGCTCGGAAGCGGTTCTCCTCACTCCAGACGGCACGCATCTCGGGGGTGCCGTACCGGTAGTCGATGGGATGGGTTGCCATGGTTGGTACTTGTTTGGCTTACCGCGTTAAAAAGGGGTCGTGGCCTACGGGAGGACGCCTGTGAGTTAACCGCCGTGTCTACCCGTTTTCGGCCGTGCTACGAACAGTGCTGTTTTCCCGGCCGCTTTGGGGGCCCGACTACCGTTCGTGTCCTCCGGGGAGCGGTGCAGGGCTCCCTGCGGTTTCGGGGAGGTAAACCTTCCGGTTCCGGAAGATGACCCTTCCGGTTCCGGAAGATGACCCTTCCGGTTCCGAAAGGTAAAATTACCGTTCCTGCCTACGTAACACTGTAGGTCACTCGCCGGGCGCGATCCCGTGCGGACCCGGCGGGCCAGGAAGATGGTATCCATGAGCGAGCAGCAGGAGAAGTTCAGCAGAATCATCGATCTCCTCGAAGAGCATTCGCCGCGGGGTCTCTCAATCTCTGCAATTGCTCGTAAACTCGGGATGAACCGGGCCACTGTCTCCAAGTACCTCGAGATGCTCGAGTCGAGCGGGGATGTGAGCATGCAACGGTTTGGCCGGTCGAAGTTATATACCCCGGCACGGCGGGTCCCGCTCTCGGAACTATTTGATCGTCTCTCGAACGCACTCGTCGTCCTGGATGCAGACCTCCGTGTCCTTACGGTAAACACGAGTTTCATCAAAATGCTTGGCATCCACAATGAGAGAATGATCGTCGGGATCCCCCTCTACGACCTGAACCTCCGCATCTTCACGGATTCAACCGTCATGCGGAATATTGAAAGGATCCGGCAATCGGGCCCTTATCTCTCCGAGATGCAGTACATCGAGGACAGCACAAACCACATATATTATCTTGAGTTCGCGCCGATTGTCTCCCACGTCGGAAAGCCGGGGATCATGATCAGCCTGCAGGATATCACAACCTGGAAGAACACAGAAGAAGCCCTGAAGGACTCTGAGAAAAAGATTCGAACAATATTTGAAAAAGTCCCGAGCGGGATCATTCTCTTTACGGCCAGCGGCACCATTCTCAACGCTAATCGCGCGTCCCTGGAGATCCTCGGCCTGAAACATATCCAGGAACTGGCGAAAGGAAGCATCTTCGATATCTCCTGCAATAAGGGGAAGCTCCTTGAGTTGATCCGGCAGGGAAAGATCGCCGAGACGGAACTTGCCTGTGACTTCGACAGCCTGAAACGAGATCAGCAGATTCCGAGCGCCCGGTCGGGCATCGCTTACTTCAATGTGATCTTCACCCCGATCACGCGCGATAGCGGGGGGGCTCCAAACGAGTTTGCCATGCTCTTCAGGGATATCACTACGGAGCGGCTGGCCCGGAAGGAACTGGCTTTCAAGGAGACGCGTTACCGGTCGTTCTTTGAGAATACCTGTAATGGCGTCCTGATTTACGAGCCGATTGACGGAGGAAACGAGTATATCTTCAAAGACGTCAATCATGCGACGGAGAAGATCCTCCAGATGGAGAAGGCCGACCTGGTAGGAAGAAAACTCTTTGAGGTCTTCCCTGATCTTCCCGACCCTGATGTCCGCGAAGCCCTGATCCGCGTTCTGGGGACCGAAAAACCAGAATTTCTGCCACCCCTCCAGTACCGGAAAGGGGAGGCCTCGCCGTGGATCTGGCACTATATCTTCAAGTTGCCCTCCGGGGAGATCGCGTCTTTCATGATAGATGTGTCGGAAGTTGTCCGCGAAGAGGCTGAAACGCCGTCCCCGGCGCGCTGTGCTCATATCCTGCAGGAGGACAGCGTCCCTGGAAACAATATATAATAGTATCTATTATTGTTGAACCTAATCCCCTCGCTTACTACTCCTGCTTTTTTTACCGTTCGGGGAGTACGCCTGGTTAAGGGCGCTTAAAATCCCAATGTGTCTCAGGAATGTGGAGAGCGCTCGTCAATACGATCTCATCTGGTTGTGGTGAGTATCCGGGTATTTGATATTTCCGGTCTTGCAATGTTGAACAATAATCAATACCTATATGGTTGGCTACATTTACTACTCTCTTTGTGGACAATTAGTCCGCACATAGCAGGATCGGAAGAGGTACCTGTATGGGGTAGGACGGCCGTGATCCGCTACAGGCAAGTGGAATTGACGTGCGGGCCCCGGCTACCATACCAGTGCTCTGGTTAGCGCTGGTAATGTATTAACGTTCTGGTAGGCCTGCCTATAGTCGGGTGACTCTGCCGATCTTCAGGAGACCAGAACCATGAAAACGCAAATAGGTTACTTTGCATCCCTTGAGCAGTATCGCCCAATGGATGCGCTGGAACAGACAGTCAGAGCAGAGAATGTCGGTTTCGACTCGATCTGGGCGGATGACCACTTCCACCCGTGGTACCATGACAATGCGCAGTCGGCGCAGGCCTGGGCCTGGATGGGTGCGGCACTCCAGGCCACCAAAAAGGTGTTTATCTCGACGTGTATCACCTGCCCGATCATGCGGTACAATCCGGCCATCGTTGCACAGACGTTCGCCACACTCCGGCAGATGTACCCCGGACGGGTGGGCGTCGCCGTGGGCGCCGGCGAGGCGATGAACGAGGTGCCGGTCACCGGCGAGTGGCCGAGCGTTCCGGAGCGCCAGAACATGACCATCGAAGCGGTCAAAGTAATGCGCAAACTCTGGGAGAGCGATGAGCCCGTCACCTTCAAGGGCGAGTACTTCACCCTCGACAAGGCGTTCATGTACACCAAACCCGACGACGGGGTGCCCCTCTACTTCAGCGGTCTTGGCCCCAGGGGTGCAAAACTTGCCGGCACGTACGGCGACCATCTCATGACCGTCGCGGCCGCCCCGTCGACCCTCAAAGACGTCACCATCCCCAAGTTTGAGGAAGGCGCCCGCGAGGCCGGGAAGGACCCGGGCAAGATGGAGCGCGCCATGCTCATCTGGTACTCGGTCGACCCCGACTACGACAAAGCGGTCGAGGGCAACCGGTTCTGGGCAGGATGTCTCGTCCCCTCGATGTTCAAGTACAAGGTCTATGACCCGAAGGAGGTCCAGCTCCACGCGAACCTCGTCCACTGCGACACCATCAAGGAGAACTACATGTGTGCCACAGACGCCGAAGGGATGATCAAGGAGATCGAGCGGTTCAAAGAGGCGGGCATCAACCACTTCTGTCTCGGAAACTCCAGCCCGGACGTGAACTTCGGTATCGATATCTTCAAGGAGATCCTCCCGGCTGTCAGGGACTGAACCGGGATCTCCCGGTTCAATCCGATTTATGGAGCACCTATGGAAAACCAGAACATCGCCGAATTCCTGGATAAGGGGAGGGCCTTCTTCTCCGCCGAAGTGGCGGGAAGGCGGATCGTGTGGTACCCGAACCCGGCATGGGCCGGTGTCACCCTTGCGGACCTCGCATCGGGAGCGGATACGAACGGGTCATTCTCCACCCATCTGGTCCGGCTTCAAAAGAACTGTGAGGTCCCCGACCATCTCCATGAGAGCCAGTGGGAATGGAACGCCGTACTCGACGGTCGCGGGAAGATGATCCTCGACGGACAGGAGATACCCTTCAAGTCCGGGGACACATTCACCACGCCCCCCGGGGTCCGCCACACGGTTGTTGCCGATAAGGAGGATGTCGTCCTGCTGGCGGTCTTTGCCCCCGGCCCGAAGTGAAGGCAGGGGACCCCCTGTCTCATTCTCCCCCAATACCGCATCTCCGTGCTCGGGATGCCCGGATGCGTTTTTCATCTCTATGACGCCATACATCTCGCTACTGGAAAACCGGAATCACCACCCGAAAGTCGACGGAATCCATTCTGGATAGCCGTCATATCCACTCTTTCTTTTTAAAGTAGAGAAGCATCGCGAGCGCGACACCCAGCATGAGGAGGAGAACGAGCAGGTAGCCCCAGGGCGAGTCTTCGAGCGGTATGTCCCTGAGATTCATCCCGTAAAACCCGGTGATGAAGCTTAAAGGAATGAAGATGCTCGCGACGATGGTGAGGATCGTCGTGATCTCGGCGAGCTTGTTGTTCTGGTTCGAGGTATGGAGATCCATCACGCCGGAGAGCGTATCCCTGGTATACTCCGCAACCTCTGCCGCCTGGATGCACCGATCGTAAATATCCCGGAAGTACGGGATCGTCTCCTTCCGGACAAGGCTCAACTCCCGGCTTGCGAGCGACCCGAGAACCTCGCGTGCCGGGACGGCCGCTCTCCGGATGGTCAGGAGATCTTCCTTGAGTTCGTAGATCTGTTTTAAGGCAAGCGGGTCCGCGGAGGCCAGAACCCTGCCCTGAAGGTCTTCCACCCGGTCGTCGACCGCGTCGAGGATGGCGAGGTAGACGCCCACCATGGCGTCGAGGAGCGTGTAGACGAGAAAATCCGGCCCCGCGCCCCGGAGGACACTCAGCTCGTTCCTGAGCCGCTCCCTGACCTGTTCGAAGACCTGGAACGGCTGCTCGCGGAACGTTATGACGTAGTTCTCTCCGAAGATCAGGCTGACCTGCTCGCTTGCGACCCTGCCGTCTCTCTCCGAGAGCATCCTCGCGATGACGGCGACGTAGGTCCCGAACTCCTCCACCTTCGGCCGCTGGTCCGGGGCCGTGATATCCCCCATCGTGAGCGGGTGGATCCCCGCCTGTTTCCCGAGGATCACGAGTTCGTCGCGCTCCGGCACCCCGACGACGTCGATCCAGGTGACCGTCTCCCGGCCGATCCACGACCATGCCTCGGTGAGTTCGATGCACTCGTGCTCCTCGATGCGATCCTCCGTGTAGTCGATCACCCGGATCGAGAGTATCCCACAGGTTTTTTCCGGCCCCATCGCCACCTCCGGAGTCCCTGCTCCCCGGGGAAGAGGCGGATACGCCTTGCCGGTCCCGGCAAATCACCCGGCGAGCCGCCCGGCAGGAGTCGTGGACATCATCCCGGGTAAGGGGCATGCATCCCAAGGTATAAAACATCACTGTCGGGCAGATCACGCGTCTTCGACCGGCCCGCCGTCGTAGACGATAATGTTCTCGGTCGCGATGGTGATACCGTCGGCCGCTTCGATCGCCTCGAGGAGTTTGCGGGAGAGGTCGTCCTTCGTGGCCCGTTTCCTCCGGACGTCGGTCACGTACCGGATAGAAAAGTCGATCCAGTTGTCGGTGAGGGTCAGGTAGACGGACGGCTCCACCTCTCTCCTCGGCAGGTAGTAACGCATGCCGATCCTCTCGATCTCCCGCTCGGCCCGTCCGGACGTCGCCGCCGTCTCCCGGCGAACGATATCGAGGAAGAGGGAGACTGCCCGCCGCCAGTCCGACCCGTAGGTGATGGGGATGGAGATCTCGTCCCAGACGAAGGTGTGATCCATCGTGTAGTTGAAGACCCTTGATGACAGGACGGCACCGTTCGGGACGACGGCGATCCTGCCCGTTGCCTGATCTCCCTTCACGTCGCGGGCGTGGATCTCCAGGATCTTCGTCGCGAGGATCCCGATATCGAGAACGTCGCCCATCGTCTCGCTGATCTCGATACGGTCGCCGATCTGGTAGGTGCGCGAGACGATGATCAGGATCCCGCCGACGAAGTTCTTGAAGAGATCCTGGAGCGCGACGGCGATCCCGGCACCGATGATCCCGTAGGCGACGAAGATGTAGTTGGTGTCGATCCAGACCCGGAGGAGGATGACGGCGACGACGACGAACTTTAAGATGGACACCGTTCTCCGAAACGAGTAGCGCTCCCGCTCGTCCTTGATGCGCCGGAGGGTGAGCGACTCGACGACGAGAAAGAAGAAGTAGACGAGGCTGATCGTGAGGGACGTGTAGAAGACGCGTTCGAGGAAGATGTCCGGGTAGAGGAGTGCTGCAAGCAGGAACAGGGCCGTGGCGGTGCCGGAGATCACGATGACGGCGACGGTTCTCAGCGTCGCCCGTCTCTCTTCCTGCCTCTCCGGTTGCCGTCGGTCCGCCTGCATACCCCTCGCCCTGCTTCTCCTCGCAGCAAGATGGCGCGGACTTCGACGCAACGGGATATAATGGTATCCGGGCTTATGGGGTGGGAAGGGGTGGCGGCCGCGGTTCAGATCCACCCTTTCTTCCTGAAGTAGAGGAGCATCGCGACCGCGACGACCGCCATCGAGGCGAGGGCCGCAGGGTAGCCCCAGGGATGGCTGATCTCCGGCATGTAGGCGAAGTTCATGCCGTAGACCCCGGCGATGAAGGTGAGCGGGATGAAGATGGTGGCGATGACGGTGAGGACCTTCATGATCTCGTTCATCCGGCTGCTCTGGCTCGAGAGGTAGACGTCGAGGATTCCGGACATCGTATCCCGGTAGGTCTCCACGGTCTCGGCAACCTCTATGGTGTGGTCGTAGACGTCCCGGAAGTAGACGAGCGTCTGTTCCCCGATCAGGGGCGATTCGCCCCGTTCGAGTTGTGCAACCGCTTCGCGGAGCGGCCAGACCGAGCGCCGGAGCGCTATCAGGGATCGTTTTAAGGCATATATCACCTGCAGTGTCCCGCGGTCGGGGTCAGCCACCACCTCCTCCTCGACCGCCTCGATACGCTCCCCGAAGACCTCGATCACAGAGAAGTAGCCGTCGACAATCGCGTCGAGCAGGGCATAGAAGAGGTAATCCGGCCCAACGCTTCGGAGCCGCCCGGCTCCTGCACGCAGCCGCTCCCGGATGCGCTCGAAGACGTCGCCCGGGTGTTCCTGGAAGGATACGACGTAACCTCTCCCGAGCACCAGGCTGACCTGCTCGCTATGGAACTCGCCGTCTCCGGGAGCGAGCATCCGGACTGCAACGTAGAGGTAATCGCCGTAATCCTCGATCTTCGGCCGCTGGCGGGTGTTCGCGATGTCCTCCAGGGTCAGGGGGTGAATCCCGACGGCATCCCCGACCGCCTGGATCACCCCGGTATCGTGGACGCCGTCGACGTCGATCCAGATGACCCCCTCATGGAGGACGGAGAGCCGGAACTCCCCCGGCAGCGTGTACGTTCGCTCTTCGAGGCGGGACTCATCGTAGTCGATGACCGTGACGGTGACCGGTCGTGAGCGGGGGGCCGCTCCACCCGTCACCTGGTCGTCGTGCAGGCTCATAGGATATCCGGGTGGTTCAGGTGGGTTTATCGAAAATGAAGGGATTTTTGGGCTTCACCTTCTTGTTGCCGCTATCTCATCCTCTCTCTTCGCCTTCGCTGCAGCGCGGCCGATCAGGATGACCGCGATCACCGCGATGATCGTCACGACGATGGCATACACGAACATGGCGACAAGCGAGCTCTGATCTCCAAAAATCTCCGCGAAAAGTTCCTGAATGGCTCCGTTCCATGCGAGAGCGGCGATCAGGCCGAATGCAGCCGCGAGAAGAGCCGATACCTTTTCAATGACCTCAGCCTTGAGTGACATACAGTCTCACCGGCGAGCGGTAAGCGGGCTAATATATAATACTTCCGCAAGGGCGTCCCGGTCTGCGCCCTCCCTCCCTTCCGCCGTTCGGGCAGTACCGCCACCGTTCACTTTCGCCCCGGGCACCCAAACTACATTGATGTCAGCCGTCGAACTGTATGCAATGGATAGCCTCGACGACTGGTTCCCGTACCGGGAGTACCGGCCCCATCAGCGGGAGATGCTTGAAGCGGCCGCCTCCATCGCACGCGACGGCGGCATCGCCATGATCGATGCGCCGACCGGGAGCGGCAAGTCGAGCGTGGTCTCCGCGCTCCTCGCGGAGAGCCGGGGACGAAAAGTGCTCGTCGCCGTCCGGACCATCAGCCAGCTCGCCACGTTCATGCGCGAGCTCGAGCTCATCCGGAAGAAGCGCGGCAACCTCAAGTTCGCCTACCTCATCGGCAAGTCAAGCATGTGCCCGCTCGGCGGCGAGGGCGATATCTACCGGCGGTGCGAGGGCGTCAAGTCTTTCTCGACGGCGCTGATGCGGGAGCGGGCGCAGAAGGGCTCGCTCGTCCCGGCGAACGATCGCCAGATAAAGCAGCAGATCCGCAAGATGGACCCGGAGCACCCGCTCATCTGCCCTTATTTCATCCACGGCAAATCGTTCGTGGAGCCCGAGGACGGAGGACTGAAGATGATCCCGTCGGCGGCCCTGCGTGTCCGGGCCGAGCGGGTGAGCACCGAGCTGATCTGGCCTGACCAGCTCGCCGGGTTCTGTGGCGATATCTGCCCTTATGATACGATGATGCATGCTGCCCGGGACGCCGACGTGGTGCTCGTGAACTTCTACCACCTCTTCGACGACATGATCCGGGAACAGCTCTACCAGTCGCTTGGGATCGAGGGGCACGACGCCCTGCTGCTCATCGACGAAGCGCACAACTGCGGAGACGTCGTCCAGAGCATCGAGAGCGTGACGATCGAGGAGCGCGACATCGTGCAGGCCGGTCACGAACTCTCCGGACGGCGGCGATCGCCGCAGGCGGACGCCATAGTCCAGATCCTGCCGCAGATCACCCGGTTCATGGAGGCGCTCAAGGGCTCTTATGAGACGGAGGACTTCTTCGAGCCGCCGGTCTTTCAGAAGATGATCCTGTCCGGCACGCTCTACCGGAGCGTGGAGGAGATCGTGGACGACCTCCTCAAGATCAGCGAGGGGATTCGCGAGAAGAATATGCAGGCGGGCGAGTTCCGGGAGAGCGCAATCGAGCGGCTGACCGAGTTCTTCTACCGGATCTTCCGCTCCGCCGCCGACCCGGCATACCTCACGGTCTACCGCAAAGAAGAGGACGGGGCTGTGGCGCTCGAGGTCCGAAACATCGACCCGAGCACCAAACTCCAGGACATCGCCCGGGCGCACGCCTGTTGCGTTTTGATCTCGGGGACGCTCTCCCCCATCGAGAGTTACCGCCGCTACTACTTCGGCGACCTTCCCGTCACGGCGATGTCGCTCCCGAACTCCTTCCCCCCACAGAACCGCCGCATCTTCTGTGCAAACGACATCACCACCGCCTACTCGATGCGCCGGGACAGAGAGAACCTCGCACGGACCGAGGACTACATCACCACGTTTGCCCGCCTCCCCGGGAACCTCGCGGTCTATTTTCCCTCCTACGACCTCCTGAACACCTTTGCGGAGCGGTGCGCACCCCGCATCAGAAAGAAGCAGATCTACATCGAGTCCAAGGATGCCACAGCCTCGGCCGCGATGCTCCGGGAGTTCATGGCCCTCCCGGGAACCGGCCGCTCGGGCATCCTCTTTGCGGTCTGCGGCGGCAAGTGGAGCGAGGGCCTGGACTACCGCGGCGAGATGCTCTCGGGGGCGCTCGTCATCGGCCTCCCGCTCGCGCCGTTCAACCGTGTCAGGAGGATGGTGATCGACTACTTCCGGATGAAGTTCGGGGAGGAGGGGGAGTTCATCAGTTACACCCTCCCGGCGGTCAACCGCGCCCTGCAGGCGCTCGGCCGGGTGCTCCGGACGCCCGATGATCGGGGTATGCTCATCCTCGGGGACAGAAGGTTCCTGGAGCGCCGGGTTCATGCGGGGCTGCCGCCGTGGATGCAGGAGGAGATGACGGCATGCACCGTCGAAGCGTTCCGAAAGGAGGCCGAGAGATGGCGATCCTGACCGGGTCGTGCCGGTTCGGCCTGTGGCACGTCCACGTCGCATGGCAGGACGACCTCGTCTACCGGGTGCGGTTCGCGCGTGAGAGCATCGCAGGGTCGGTCCCGGAAGAGATCCTCCGCTACTGCGCCGGGCGGCCGGCGGATCTTGCCTCCCTCCGGAGCGTCGCGACCGAGGGCGACTCGACCTTTGCCGGGATTTACCGTGCGGTCCGGGCAATCCCCTGCGGGGAGACCGTCACCTACGGTGAGGTTGCCCGGATCGTCGGAACCGCGCCCCGGGCGGTCGGGGCGGCGATGGCCCGGAACCCGACCCCGATCGTGGTGCCCTGCCACCGGGTCGTCGCGAAGACCGGCATGGGCGGTTTCTCCCCCGATCTCGCGATCAAAGAGATCCTGCTTGAGATGGAGCGCCGGGGAGATGTCTGCGCGCCGGAAAAGCGAGGAATTAACAGGTAACTCCGCCATAATACTATTGAAATGAAGATCGTGGTCCTGGGTGCCGGGGCGGTCGGGCTGACCGTTGCTGCAAAGTTGTCCCGCGTTGCGGACGTTCACGCCGTAGCGAGGACGCGGCACGCGGATGCGGTACGGAAACGGGGTTTTCTAATGACTGGTATATGGGGAGAGGGCGCATACCGGTTCAGCTGCTCCGAGGATCTCCCCGACGCGTGGCGGGACGCCGACTACTACATCGTCGCCGCAAAGTCCACCGGCACGGAGGCGATCTGCCGCCAGTTCGCCGACGCCGTCGGGGGGCGCGAGGTGGTGAGTCTCCAGAACGGTATCGGAAACGAGGAGATCATCACGCGGTTCACCGACCGGGTCATCGGCGCCATGATCATCACCGGGTTCGAGTGGCGGAGCGACGCGTCGGTCCACGTCTCCGTGGAGGCGGCGCCCATGAAACTCGGGCGGTTCCCGTCCGGTACGGATGACGCGGTCGAGCGTCTCGCCGCCCTCATCCGGGAGGCCGGTATCCGGGCGGAGGCGACCGCCGGCATCAGGACGGACATCTGGGGCAAGACCCTCTACAACTGCGCGTTAAACCCGCTCGGTGCCCTCATGAACGTCCCTTACGGCGCGCTCGTCGATCCGCACGCATGGGCGGTCGTCGCCGCGATTGTGGAGGAGGCTTACCGGGTGGCGGAGGCCGAGGGCGTCCCCCTCCCCTGGGAGACCGCGGAGGCGTACCTGGAGTATCTCCGGACGACCCAGCTCCCCGCGACGGCCGCCCACCACTCGTCGATGCTCCAGGATATCGCCGGCGGGAGGAAGACCGAGATCGACTTCATGAACGGTGCGGTGGCGGCGCTCGCCGAGAAGCACGGCATCGATGCGGCTTACAACACCTGTATCGCCGAACTGATCCGCTTCCGGGAGCAGATCTGACGGCCGGGAGAGAAGAGCATGCGATCTGCGATAGTCCTTGTCGGCGGAGCGGCACGGCGTGCCGGTGGGCGGGAGAAGTACTTCTTTACGTTCCGGGGCAAGACCTTCATCGACCGCCTCATCGACACCCTGAAGGAAGTGGCGGACGAGATCGTGGTCGTCGCGCGGGATCCCGGGCAGTGCGAGCGGTTCGGCCATATCGGGGATATCAGGTGCATATCGGACGTCCGGCAGGGTCTCGGCCCCATCGGCGGCCTGCACGCGGGGGCGCTCGCGGTGCACGGCGAATACGTCTTCGTTGCCGCCTGCGACATGCCCTGCATCCACCCGGGGGTGGTCCGGCTGCTCTTCGATGCCGCCGTCGGCTACGATGCCGCCATTCCCTGCTGGAACGCCGATATGCTCGAGCCGCTCCACGCGGTCTACCGGAGGAGCGCACTGCTCGGCTACCTGGAGGAGCACGAGTCGCTCTCGCTCCGGGCGATGATCTGGAGCCTCGATACCCGGTACGTTGGCGTGGAGAAGATTCGCGAGATCGATCCGGGTCTCCTGACGTTTACGAATATCAACAATCTCGAAGACCTGGAGTCGATCGATCCTGCGGCAGGGCACGATACCGACGACCCGCGTGACCCTTGCTGAACGTTTGGAGCCCCGACCCGTAAGCGGGTGGGGGGCCGCCCTCCGTACCGTCCTTGCGGGCATTCCGGTCGTGAACCGTCCTTTTCTCGTGACCCGGCTCAGGGTTCCCCGGGCCCTTAAAATGTTCTACCGGTATTCCCGAAACCGCGGCGGCCTCCGGCCGTCCCTGATTGAGGCCGGGCAGGAGCCGGAGAACCGTCCCGGAACCCTGATGCGGAACGTTGCCCGAAAGACATATATATTATCTCCGTGGATCAGGGCCTGATGTCATCGGGGGAAGTGACTTCATCCAGTTCTACCGTTAGGGTCCGGGCTTGTTCCGGGCTTGTGGATTCCGGGCGTATCAAGAGGGTGCTCCTTCTGTTATGCTGCCTTACCGCTGCCCTGTGTGGGGTTGCCTCCGCGGACGAGGGGGGGGAGTATGTTCCGGTCTGGGGGCAGGGGGCCAACGGCCCCGTCAGTTCCGTGGCGGTCACGCACGACGGTTCCATGATCGTCGCCTCTGCAGGTTCGGTGGTCTACGTTCTTGACCAGCAGGGAAATGTTCTCTGGGAGAGCCCCGCCGGTTCGCGGGTGAACAGTGTCGGGATATCGCCCGAAGGGTCGCGGATAGGCGTTGCTGCAGACAAGCTCTATCTCTACGACGGGGACGGAGACCTGCTCTGGACCGAGAAGACGGGTTTTGTCTACCGGAGCGTGGATCTCTCATCGAACGGCACGTATGTCGCCGCCGGCTGCGACAACGGCGCGGTCTACATCTTTGATCGGAACAAGAAGCAACTCTGGGATTACGATATGGGGACCGACAGCTACGATCTCGCGATATCGAAGAACGGCCGCAGGATCGCGATCGGCTGCGATAACCAGGGGGTCTATCTCCTCAACAGCAGGGAGGGAGAGTCCTGGAGTTACGGAACCGGCAAACTGGTGAGGGGGATTGACCTCACCCCCGACGGGCGGTTCGTGGCGGCCGGATCGGTCGACCGGTGCCTCTATCTCTCCACGGGGGAGGGGGAGCACCTCTGGAAATATCCCGTGGGGGATGCCGTCATCTCAACGGCCCTGACGAACGAGGCTAAGAGGATCTTCGCTGCATCCGGCAGGACAATCTACGTCTTCGACCGCACGGGAACCGAGGTCCAGAAGATCGCCCTCAAGGGCCGTGCGGAGTCCGTCGCCGTGACCCCCGACGGTTCGTTCCTCGTCGTCGGGGGCGGCGAGGGCGATCGGTCGATCCGTCTCTTCACAAACGATCCGGACCTGGTCGAGACCTGGAATCCGCCGGAGGCTGTGATCAACGAGACCGAACCGTCGGAAAACACGACGACCGGCGTGACGGTCCCCCCGACCCCCGAGGACACTGGCACGGATACAGCGGCGGGAGTGAGCGCCGATGCCCGAGAGGAGGTCCCGATAACCTCAAGGGTGGTTGGGTGGGTGGAGAACATCCTCTCCCTTCTCTTTGAACCCCGGGATGATTTCCTGGCCTGATCCCTTTATTTTAGCCCGATAGGGCGCTAAATCCGGTGCCTGCTCCCGCTTGCGTCGCGCGCGTAGCGCCCGAACTCGCTGTCGATCAGGACGTCGCCGGAGAAGACGGGGCCGTCCCTGCAGACCCGCAGGCCGTGCGGGTCGGTGCAGCACGATCCGCAGAGGCCGACCCCGCACTTCATGTAGCGATGGAGGGAGAAGAGTCCCCGTCCGGCACATCCTTCCCGGTCGAGGACGGCGAGCACCGCCGCCATCATGATCTCGGGCCCGCAGACGCAGATGTGGTCGAAGTCGGCGAGATCCACCCTCGACATGAGTTCCGTCACGAACCCGTGGTGCCCGGCGGTGCCGTCGTCGGTCGCGACCATCAGCGTCGCCGCATCGCGTATCCTCTCCGCGAAGAGGAGTTCGGAGGCCGTTCTGGCGCCGAGGAGGAAGGTGTCCACCTGCCCGGTCGTGACAAGCGGCAGCAGCGGGGAGGCCCCAACGCCGCCGCCGACGACAAGTGTTCTGCCGGAGACGGCAAACCCGTTCCCGTACGGACCCCGTATCCCGATCCGGTCGCCCTCGTGCATCGCAAAGAGAGCGGCGGTCGCGTCGCCGACCTTCTGGACGGTGATCGAGGACGGGGAGGAGAGGGCCATCGGGACCTCGTCCACGCCCGGCACCCAGACCATCACGAACTGGCCCGGCCGGGCGGCGATCTCGCGGTCGAAGACGAACGTCCTGATCGACGGTGTTTCCTCCACGATCTTTGTTATCGTAACCGCTGCGGGCATCTGCTCATGCATGGGCGCACCCCACGATCTCGCCCGCGTCGACGCCGTCGCTGCTGTAGAGGTCGTCTGCAATCGCAGCAAAGATCCCGATCTCGTCGATGACGGCGCTCCCGATCTCGACGGCGCTTGCTCCCGCCATCATCATCTCGACGACGTTGTCGGCGGTGGAGACTCCGCCGCACCCGACGATCGGGATGGAGCAGGCCTCGTAGAGGTCGTAGACGCACCGGACGGCGACGGGGAAGATGGCCTTCCCCGAGAGTCCGCCGAACCGGTTCCCGAGCACCGGCCGCCGGAGCGCCGTCGATATCCGCATCGCTTTCACGGTGTTGACCGCGACGATCGCGTCCGCCCCTCCGCGCTCCGCGGCCGCCCCGATCTCGGCGATATCGGCGACGTTCGGGGTGAGTTTCACCCAGGTCGGAACCCCGAGGGAGGCTACGGCCCGGGTGCACTCCTCGACGAGAGCCGGGTCGCTCCCGATCGCCGCCCCGTAGCCCTCCGCGTGGGGGCAGGAGAGGTTCAGTTCGAGCCCGGATGCCGTGCCGGCGAACCACCCGGCGACCGTCCGGAACTCCTCCGGTGTCCCCCCGAAGATGCTCACGATCACCGGCTCGCCCGCGAGAGAAGCCAGTTCGCCCTTGAACGCGGCCGAGGGGTTCGGCAGGCCCATGGCGTTGATGATGCCGCCGTCGACCACGACGAGGCAGGGGCCGGGGTGCCCCTCTTTCGGGCTCGGGCCGATGGATTTCGTGACCACACCGCCCGCGCCGTTCGCGAGAATACGGGCGAGCGACGCCCCGGTGGTACCGAGGACGCCGGCCGCGAGCAGCAGGTGGTTCCTCAGTCGGACGCCGCCGACCTCGATGGGGCCTGGATAAAGCGTAACCATTGAAAAAAGGTAGGAGTAGAGTATTATTATACTCTCGCGCCAAGTGTACTAACAGGAAAGTATGTGCTCCGCTCTCCGGAGCCCGGGTACCGGCACGGGAAGCGGTAAAGAGGCTCTTTTCCCCGCCGGATCGTTATTCTCCGTGCAGTCGGGAGCCTCTTTGCGCGCATAACATATACCACTACTTAGAATCAGGACCGATACTATGACCTCGCTTGCAATCTTGGGCGTCGGAAAGGTGGGGGGCGAGACGGCGTTCCTCTCCGCCGCGCTCGGTCTCGTAGACGAGATCGTCGTCTACGACGTATACGAGCCCCTCCTCCGGGCACAGGTGCTCGACCTGCAACACACGGGTATCGACGTTGCGATCTCCACCGAAACGGCGGCGATGCGGGATGCGGATATCTTCGTCTTTGCGGCGGGCACCCCGAGGACACCGGATATCAAGACCCGGGCCGACCTCCTCGAGGCCAATATCCCGGTGGCGAAGCGGTGCAGCGAGCTCCTGGAGGGGTTCCCCGGTGTCGTCATCTCCGTCACGAACCCGATGGACGCGAACAACTACGGCCTCTGGAAGATGATGGGCATCGACCGGCGGCGGTGTATCGGTTTCGGCAGCCAGCTCGACAGCGCGCGGTTTGCCGGTTTCCTCCGCGAGGTTGGGATCCCCGGGCCGGCCTGGGTGCTCGGGGAGCACGGCGATCGCCAGGTGCCGGTCTTCTCGAAGACCGGCAGCGATCTTGATACCGGTGAGCGCGAAGCAATCCTCTCCCGGATGCGGGGGGCGAGCATGGAGGTGATCCGCGGCAAAGGGGGGACGGTCTTTGGGCCCGCGTATCACATCGCCATGCTGATCCGGGCGATCCTCCACGACCGGCGCGAGGTGCTGCCCTGCTCGTGCGTGCTCGACGGTGAATTCGGTCTTTCCGGCTGTTCCCTCGGCGTCCCTGCCCGGATAGGCCGCGAGGGCATCCTCGGCATCGAGGAGTGGGAACTCGATACCTGGGAGTCCGCGAAGATGGCGGAGGCGGGAGCGTTCGTGCGGGAACTCTGCAGGAGATTCGATGGTTGACCGGGTGCTTGAGTCCGGCATGAGCGTTCCGGCAACGCTGGAGGACTTCGGGAAGATCCGTGTCGGTATTCATCAAGTGGAGTACGGTAACGTCGGTGCCGATACCCCGGTCGTTTATATCTTCGGTCGGGACGCATCCGGAAAGGCCATTCAAGTCAGGGTGAGCGGTTTTCGGCCCTACTTCTATGCGCCTGCCGATCTGGTGGATGGCAGATCTCTCCCGCAGGAGATCGTCGGCGTTGAAGAGAATACGACCTACCGCTCTATCCAGGGCGTTCCCCTCCGGCGGCTCTACACCCGGCGTCCCGGCGATGTCCGTGCCGTCCGCGATGTATTTTCGCACCACTATGAGGCTGATATCCCGTTTACCACCCGGTTCATGATAGACTGCGGTCTTACCGCCGGTGTCGAATTACCTGCCGGTGCAGTTGAATCGTTCGATGGTGCCTTTGAGATCGAGTGTTGCGAACTCGCGCCGGCCGAGATCAAGGCTCCTGCACGCACCTGCATCATGGATATCGAGTGCGTGGACGAGCAGGGGTTCCCCGAGCCCGAGCGCGACCCGATCATCTGCGTCACCTGCTGGGACTCGTTCGACGACGACTACACGACTCTCCTCTGGCAACCCGGCGAGGCGGCGGGCGATGCGCCCGATCTTTGCGTCCAAGAGCGGCACCGGGTCGTCCGGTACCCGGACGAGATCGCGATGCTCAAGGGGCTCGTCGACTACGTCAAAAAACGCGACCCCGATATCCTCTCGGGCTGGAACTTCGTAGAGTTCGATATCCCCTACATCGTGAAACGGATGGGGGCGCTCGGCCTCAAGGCCGAGGATCTCGCTCGTATCCCGGGACAGACCGAGCGAAACGCCGTCCGGGGCCGCTCGATCTTCGATCTCCTCGGCGCTTACCGGAAGATGCACCAGGCCCAGAAGGAGTCGTACCGGCTCGATGCGATCGCCGGGGAGGAACTCGGGGTGACGAAGGTCCGCTACACCGGGACGATCACCGACCTCTGGCGTACCGACCCGAAGCGGCTCGTGGAGTACAACTACCGCGACGTCGAGCTCTGCGTCGGGATCGATCAAAAGAACAACATCATCGAGTTCTACCGGGAGATCGCCCGGTACGTCGGGTGCCCGCTCGACCGGACGCTGAACTCGTCGAACGTCATCGACATCTTCGTTCTCCGGAAGGCGTCGGGCACGTTCGTTCTCCCCTCAAAAGGGCTCGCTGCAGGTGACGAGTTCGAGGGGGCGACCGTCTTTGAGCCCGCGACCGGTCTAAGGGAGAACGTGGTGGTTCTCGACCTGAAATCGCTCTACCCTATGGCGATGATGACGATCAACGCCTCGCCCGAGACGAAGAACCCGGACGGCGAACTGCGGGCCCCGAACGGCATCCGGTTCTCCCGGGAACCGGACGGGCTGACACGGAGCATCATCGCCGAGCTCCTGGAGGAGCGGGACGAGCGCAAGCGGCTCCGAAACCTTTACCCCTTCGGGTCGCCGGAGTACGTCCTTTACGACCTCCAGCAGAACGTCCTGAAGGTGATCATGAACTCCTACTATGGGGTCTCGGGCTACACCCGGTTCAGGCTCTACGACCGCGAGATCGGGTCGGCCGTCACTTCGGTCGGCCGGGCGATCATCAGGCACACCCGGGATATCATCACCAATCTCGGCTATACTGTGCTCTACGGCGACACTGACTCCTGCATGATCGAGGTTCCGCCGGGCGATCTCGAGGCGACCATTGCGCGGGCGAGGGAGATCGAGGCGAAGCTGAACGCGAGCTACGGCGACTTCGCGAAGACCGAGCTGAACGCCGATACGCATTACTTCTCCATCAAGTTCGAGAAGGTCTACCGCCGTTTCTTCCAGGCAGGCAAGAAGAAGCGCTACGCGGGGCACCTGGTCTGGAAGGAGGGCAAGGACGTCGACGAGGTGGACGTCGTCGGCTTCGAGATCCGGCGCAGCGACTCTCCGCAGATCACGCGGGAGGTGCAGCGTGCCGTCATCGAGATGATCCTTCGCGGGGACGCGTTCAGCGACGTGCAGGCGTATCTCCGCGACGTCATCCGAAAGTACCGCCGGGGGGAGTACTCCCTCGACGAGGCCGGCATTCCGGGCGGTATCGGGAAGAGCCTGGATAGTTACGAGAACGACGACGCCCACATCCGGGGCGCCAAGTACTCGAACATGCATCTCGGGACCGACTTCAAGCGGGGCAGCAAACCCAAACGCGTCTACATCAAGGCCGTCACGGCGAAGTACCCGCGAACGGACGTGGTCTGCTTCGAGTATGCCGACCAGGTGCCGCCGGAGTTCGTCGTCGACTGGGAGACGATGCTTGAAAAGACGCTCAAAGGCCCTCTCTCGCGGATCATCGAGCCGCTCGGGTGGGACTGGCACGACGTCGACCCCTCGCGGACGACGCTCTTTGATTTCGGGATGTGACCTTCCCCGAACCGGCGATAGCACGGCCCGGTCGACCGGGGTTCTGCACCCCTGGTTCGTGCCGGCTCTCTCTACGCACGGAAAACGGCGTGAAAACCCTGGTCCCGTGGCCCGGAGTTACTCTGCTTCTTCCCCCCTTTATACAAGTTCGAACTCCTTGGTGAGGTTGCGCCCGTACCATATCCGGTACTTTCCGGGGGTAAGGGGGTCGTCGTGAATCCGAATCTCATATGGGTGTACAGGACTTCCGCTCGCCTCCGCAGTATCCCACCAGTCTGTAGTGTTCCATCGCACCCGTTCCTCCGTCCAGCTGTATTTGAGATCTCCGGCTGCCCTTTCCTGAGCTGAGGTTCGATAGAGCGTCCAGTTTTGTCCCGGATTGAGGTAGCACCTTGCACATGGAGTACACCCGGCATCGCCGATGATCTCCCATGTGCCTATATTGTTCCCCGGCGTGCCCCCGGATGCGTTCGTGACCCACTTATCGATCCGCCACGGGGACGGGTTGCTGAATTCCACCTGTTCATCGCCGCAGTTGACGATGCCGAACTCCACCACATCCCCGATATGATAGACGTTCCTGTCCGTGAAGACGTAGACATCGTTCACCGGCTCCCCCGGGCAGACCCCGGACGGGCCGCAGAATCCCTCGGGTACGGTGCAGGTCTCGCAGGGTTCCGGTGTCGGTTCTGGCGTGATGTTTACGGCGGTATCGGCCAGTCCCAGGCACCCGGCCGGTTGCGAGGACGGCGATGAGGGCTATCGCCGCGATGCATGGGGGAATACGTGACTTCATTGTGGTTTCTCCGGTTGCGTGCACATCCTTACCCCTCCTGGTGAACGGGACCCACCGGGCTGCGCGCTGGCACGGGGCCGCCTGCTCAACGCCATCATACGAATGCGAACTCCTTGGTGAAGTTGAGGTTGCCCTCTACGTAATGTATCCGGTCCCCCCGGGATATCCCGATCCAGGGGTACCGTATCCGGTATGTCCCGGGGGTGAGGGTGACGTTGTCGTTCATCGGCCGTACCTCTCTCCCCCACTCTGGAGTATTCCAGTCTGTAGTATTCCACCGCGTCGTCTCTGTCTCTCCGGGATGAAGAGGCCATGCCATTGTTTGAACAAATCCTGCAACATGGCCGACCATCTCCCACGTACCGTCGGTATCGTTGTCCGGTGTGCCCCTGGGTGCGTTTGTGATCCATCTTTCAACCTGCCACGGAGATGGGTGAGCAAACATTATGCGTTCATCGCCGCAGTTGACGATGCCGAACTCCACCACCTCCCCGATCCGGTAGACGTTCCTGTCCGTGAAGACATAGACGCCGTTCACCGGCTCCCCCGGGCAGACCGCGGGCGGGCCGCAGAATCCTTCGGGGACGGTGCAGGTCTCGCAGGGCTCCGGTGTCGGTTCCGGGGTGGCATTTACGGCAGTATCGGCCGGTCCCAGGCACCCGGCGCTGGCAAGGACGACGAGGATTATCGTTGCGATGCATGGGGGAATACGTGACTTCATTGTGGTTTCTCCAGTTGTGTGCACATCCTTGTGCCTCCGGGGGCCGGAGTTATCCGCTTCTCCCATCACACGAACTCGAACTCCTTGGACGCGTTGTTATACGCGTTGTTATCGTACCATACCTTGTCGTACCATACCCGGTATATCCCGGGAGCAAGAGGGTCGTCGCTGATCTGATATGAGGACCCATCACTCCTCATCCGATATTGAAACGGTACTACGTGGTCTCCTCTCCTCTTTGCGGTCTCCCACCAGTCCGTAGTGTTCCACTGCATCGTCCAGTTCCCCCCAGGATTGAGGTACATCGTCTCGCCTGTACTAAACCACCCGTCGACGCCGATCGTCTCCCACATGCCACCGGTACAATTCCCCACCACCCAGTAACCTACCAGATAAGTGAACCCGGACGCGTTCGTGACCCATCCCTGAATCACCCACGGAAATGGGCTAAACGCCTTTCGTTCATCGCCGCAGTTGACGATGCCGAACTCCACCACCTCTCCGATCCGGTAGATGTTTTTGTCTGTGAAGACGTAGACACCGTTCACCGGTTCCCCCGGGCAGACCGCGGGCGGGCCGCAGAATCCCTCGGGGACGGTGCAGGTCTCGCAAGGCTCCGGTGTGGCGTTTACGGGCGGGCTGGCTGGTTCGAGGCACCCGGCGGTTGCGAGGACGGCGATGAGAACCACAACCTGGATGCACGATCCGGCGTACATGGTTGGAAATCAATGTTCCACTATATACCTTTTCTGTGACACGCGTCTACACATCGGAGGTATCGGACCGATTCTTTCCCTGAAAACGGCCGTTACGAGGCGGGAATCGGAGCCGCGCGAATGATGAAGATCCCGCCTGACAGATGAGGCCCCGGTCCCGGGACGGATCGTGGGCAAACACACTCATCCATGTGTATGGGCATCATCTACCCCGCCCGGGGTGCCGGGGCTCGCCGGAGCTGGACTGACAGTGAATGGGTGTTCAAATCCCGAAAATGGAACGCTCCTCTCTTAGGTAGAGGACTATCGAAACGTCGTTGTAAAAGTGTTGTGAAGGGCCGCCTTACGCGAGACCCCTTCTCGCACGCTCCTCCTCGAGGAACGCGCTCCGCTCGATGTTCTTCGCCCAGGCGATGCGGCCGCCGACGATCTGCCAGTTGCCCATCTCCAGGACGTCGACTCCCTCGGGAACCTCCGGGACGGCCGCCCCGCCGGGCACGACGAGAACAGCCCTGTCGGCGTTGCTGGCGCTTGCGGCAGCCTCGAGTGCCTCAACGGCACCTGCCGGGACACTGGGAGTCATCTTCACGTTCACGAGCACCCGCTCCGTCCTGCCGGCGACCCGGCGGGAGAGCAGACCCTCCGGCTGCGCACTGCCGGCGGGGGACCATGAGAACTGCCACCCGTCCAGGGGAGAGAACCGCCGGGCGAGGGCCTTCTGGACATCAAGATACGTAGAATCCTTTATGCCACCCATATCAATATCCTCTGCTTTACTGTATGGTCATGGTCGAATATAAGCATTATAGTTTTTCCCTTCTTCCCGTCTCTCCTCGCGTACTCGGCGACGGCGGCCGGCGGTTTCCTCTTCGCCGGAGTCGGTACGGGGCCGGGTGCACACGTTGATCCGGGCGGCGTGCCGGGAATACACGGAGGAACACTTTTATCCTACCGCCGGTATTATGCACCGGGGTTTATTAGTATGGCAGAGGCAACGCAGGAAGAGGCCGGGGTTGTGGAAGCGTACGAGAATCTGGCCCGTCAGGTGCTGGATCGGCCGGAAAGCATTCCGAGCGCCATCCACAATCTTCTCCTGAAACTGGCGGAAACGCACCCGGGAGCGGTCTACTGGATCGTCCGGAAGTTCTACCAGGAGTATCTCCGGCTCTACGTCTCCGATACCGGTTACATCGGCATCGCCGACCGATACGAGCCGGACCTGATGTATCCGGGCGATATCGCCCTCTACGTGGTTCCCGAGAGCCCGCAGCCGGACGACGTCGTCCAGGTCACCTTCACCGACAAAGACGAGGTAAGCGTCTACGTCATCCACGCCCGGGTCATCAGGTGCAACGACGACCGGTCGGTACAGGTGGCGGATACCGGTACCGGAGAAGAGTACCGGGTCGTCGACTGGAACATCCTCGGCAAACTGGTCAGGGTCATCCCGTTCGGCTCCAACGAGTGGCAGGAGCTCTTCGCGGCGTCCGGCGTCCCGAAGGAGTGGGTGGCCACGTCGGTCGAGGAGAACATTCGTTCCGTCCAGGAGTCGGAAGTTTCCGGGAAGGACGAGGCGATCGCCGAACTCAAGCGCCGCCTCGGTGATCTGGTTTAAGAGAGGCGGTTTATCCGGATGGCGGGAGGATCGGCCTTCGTATCGGCCGAGAACATAGCCGCGCCGGTATCGCCTCCCCTTTCGCACGAAGATTTTTGAGGGGGGCGATCTATTCCTGATATATGAAGTATCTGGCAGTGCTGATTCTCGGCCTGCTGCTCATCCCGTCGGCGGTCCAGGCGCTCACCTTCCTCGGCGGAGATCAGCAGGTGATCGACACCCCCATCCCCGACGATGTGGTCGCCTCGGGCGGATCCGTGACCGTCAACGCCCCCGTAGACAGCCTGACGGTCGCCGGGGGCATGGTGACGGTGGATGCGCCGGTCGCCGGCGACGTCATCGCCGCGGGCGGCACCCTGATCGTCAACGGCGATGTCGGCGGGAAGGTGCTTGCCGCCGGGGGCGAGATCGAACTGAACGGGAACGCGACGAACGCCCTCGTCACCGGGGGTATGGTCAGGATCGGCGAGAATGCCGTCATCGAGCGTGACGCATTCATCAGCGCGGGGGAAGTCACCAACGCGGGTTCGGTTCTGCGCAACCTGACGGTGTCGGGCGGGACGTTCAACAATCCCGGCACGGCAGGGAACGTGACGTTCGAGGAGCCGGAGGAGCCCGGACTGCTGCCCGACCTCTTCTCGGTGCTCTTCGCCGTCGGGTTCCTGATCCTCGGCCTTCTCCTCATCAGAGGGTTCCCCGACCTGTTTGCGGCGGTGGTCGGGCAGGTCGAGAAGAGCCCGGTTCTCCTGACGGTTCTCGGGTTCGTCGCAATCATCGTATCGGCGATCATCCTCGTCATCGTCGCGGTCACGGTCATCGGCCTCCCCATCGCGCTCGTCGCAGGAATGCTCTTCATCGTCGCCCTGATGCTCTCGTCGCTCTTTGTCGCGTACGCCCTCGGGGACGTCATCGCTTCCCGGGCGGGGTGGGAGACGGGGCGTTCGTGGATCTTTGTCCTGGGGTTCGTGATCCTGCAGGTCCTCACCTTCATCCCGCTGCTCGGGACGATCGTCCAGATCGTCGCGGTCAGTCTCGGCTACGGGGGGCTGCTCTACGCTCTGAGGGGCGTCTCTCCGTTCCGTGCCGGTGGTGGCGGGGCGTAGTATCTTTTTTTGGCCGAATGCCCTCAGTCCGGCAGATTCACCGCAACCTTGCTAATATCATAGGGTTTTTCCGGGGACGTTATCGGCATGCGGAATCGCCGGTGGTACTTGCTACCTGCTATACCCCATTTACGGATTTCGAGGGGGTATCGCCATGGGGGGGTGGGGACAAAGGGGAGTGCGAGCGCAGCGAGCATGAGAAACTCGAAGAGTTTCGAGGGGGGTCTCCCCCCTCCCCTGAAACCCCTCCCCCAGACGCGATAGCCACCACGGTCCAGTTGATCGGGTTTTTATCGAGATCTTACTGCTCTGAGGTGCTATCGAAGAGCCCGTTCTGCAATCGGTTCCTGTTTTCTCTTCTCGCCTGTGATAAGATGACGGTAACTATACCTGAGTGCCGGCAGGAGGAGTAACTCCTGCTTACATATCCGCCAGCCTGCCCCCTTCTCCTCCCAAACCCCCGACCGGCTCGATCCGCGTCCCCGGCAGGACGACCAGATTGTAGGCATCGTGGTCGCGGTTGAACCGGACGAGAACCCCGTAGAGCCGGACGATGTCGCCGTAGGGGAGACCTGCGAGCGCGTCGCGGTTCGTGCCGCGGAGGGTCGCCGGGACGACGGCATACGTGGGGTCCGCGGGCGTCCCGTCGCAGACCTTGTAGACCTTCGTCCGGTTATCCCCGAGGTTCCTGGACATCAGCGCGGCGACGACGTTGATCTTTTTGTCGCGGTGACGGCGGAGGTGGGAGAGGGGAGCGAACTTCGCCCCCGGCGGGACGCGGTAGGCGTGCTGCGTCTTCGCATCTTTGCGCAGGAGCGCTGACGAGTATTTGATATCGACGTTCATGAACCGGTAGCCGTCTTTCCCCGCCGCGAGCCGCTCCATCAGCCGGGTCGGCCGGATGTCGCCCTTCTGCTCGAACGTCCAGCACCGGGCGGGGTTGCAGGCGGTTCCCCGGATGAACGAGCAGGGGCTGTAGACGGTAAGGCCGCGCTCCGCGATCGCCCGCACGGTCTGCCGCATGGCGGTGGAGTTCGCGAGGTCGGCGGGCTCCACGACGACGATCGTCCCGTCGGGCGCGAGCTGTTCGGCGAGGCCGGCGACGAGATCGGCGCGCCGGTCGGTATCGAGGTGGCGGAGTTCGTTCAAGACGTTCGAGAAGACCATGAGGTCTATCCGGTCGGGCAGGTCCCCGGCCTCGAGCGCCCCGATGTCGGCACGGATGGGTTTATGCACCTGCACGGCGTTGCCTCGCGCCGCGGCGGCGACCGGGACGAGGGCGTTGTAGGCCTCGAGGTGCTCCTCCGATCGTTCGACGGCGTAGACATCCGCGGAACCGTTCCCGAGCCGTCCGAGAAGGTCGATGACGGCGAGCGGCACGACTCCCGGCCCGGTGCCGAGATCGAGGATGCGCATCCGGGGTTTTGCGAGCCCCTGGTTGATGACCTGCCAGAGGATGTGCTCGAACTGCACCAGGTAGACCGGCGCGTGGTAGGCCAGGTAGCCGAGAACCTGGTAAGCCTTCCGGTAACTCACCTGTTTCTCGTTCCAGTACCGGCTCTTCTGGGCGAGGATGGCGTTACGCATCCGGTCGAGCACGACCGGGTCGTCCCAGGACTTGGCGGTCTTCTTCTCGATGTAGGACTCGACGATTCTCTGGATATAGTCCGGAACCTCCGGCTTCTCAAAGAACGCGAGCTGCCGCTCGCGCCCGGCATCGTCGACCGCTAACGGCCCTTCAACGCTACCCCGCTCACTCATGGCATACCAGCTCGGCAGGATGGGTAATACAGGTTGCGGGCGCCAAAAGGTGCTTCATGTCTTCCAGGACTTTTACACATTTCATACCGCTATTTCGCGATCTTCGCGCCTTCGCGTGAGCCAAAGGTTTTGAGACCCGGATTGGGTCTCACGCGAAGCCGCGAAGGGCGCGAAGGGGCATATGAAATACCTGGATGCGGTTGACGGTAGTGATGGGGAGAGCGGGGAAACCCCGGGAGCCTCCCGATCAGGGCGCGCCGGCGCCCTTCTCCCGGCCGAGCCGGAATGCTGCGGTGTTGGCCTCGACGGTTTTTTGCGGCACGCACCGCCGCACCGCCTCTTCGAGGGTCTCGGGCTGCAGCGGGATGTCGCCCGACGCAGCCCCGAGCATCACGATGTTCTGCGAGAGGATGCTCCCCGCCTCCTCTGCGAGGCTCGCGGCGTCGATGCAGGTGACGTCGAGGTCGGCGAGCGCGGCGAGGATGCTCTCCTCGTCGGGGACGTCGAGATCCTGCTGGTAGACCGACGTCGGGACGACCAGGTGCCGGTTCACGACAAGCCTCCCTCCTGCCGGGAGGTAGTGCCGGTAGCGGAGGGCTTCGAGGAGGTCGAAGGCGACGAGGAGATCGGCCGTCCCCGGCACGATCAGGGAGCCGTGCTTCCCGTCGATGCGGATGTGGCTCTCCACCGACCCGCCGCGTTGCGCCATCCCGTGGGTCTCGGCGCTCCGGACGGTCCGGTTCTCGAGGATGCACGCCTCCCCGAGGACGTTCGAGGCGAGAACGGTTCCCTGGCCGCCGATTCCGACGATCAGGATGTCGAACGAAGGTTTCATCGCCGTCCCTCCATGACGATCGCGCCCGACGGACAGATGTCCGCGCAGACGCCGCAGCCGGCGCAGAGTTCGGTTATCGTCGCGTTCTTATCAACGAACGCGATCGCCGGGCAGCCGAACGACCGGCAGGCGCCGCAGCCCGTGCACCGCTCGGGGTCGACCGTGTAGGGTTTGCGCTTGATCCCGCTTCTCCGTGCGGTGATGACGCAGGGCTGCTTCGCGATGATCACCCGGACGCCCCTCCTCTCCTTCGCCTTTCGGAAGGTGTCGAGGAGCACGGGCAGGTCGTAGGGGTCGACCGTCTCGACCCAGGAGACCCCGCACGACCGGCAGATCGCATCGAGCGATATCGGGGTGCTCTCCTCGCCCGTGGCCGTCATTCCGGTGTTGGGGTTCGGCTGGTGGCCGGTCATGGCGGTGATCCGGTTGTCCAGGATGACGACGACCATGTCCGCGCCGTTGTAGACGGCGTTCAGGAGCCCCGGTATGCCCGTGTGCAGGAACGTCGAGTCGCCGATGGTCGAGACCACGGTGCGCTCCTCTCCCGACCGGGCGATCCCGCTCCCGACGGTGATCGAGGCGCCCATGCAGATGGTGGTGTCCACCGCGCCGAGCTGGAGCCCGAGGGTGTAGCACCCGATGTCGCTCGGGAAGATGCCGTCGCGGAAGACCTTCCGGATCGCATAGAATGTCGGCCGGTGCATGCACCCTGCGCAAAGGATCGGCGGACGGGGCGGCACACCCTGGGCCGGGGCGGCCGCCGGGAAGGTCGTCGTGGGACTCATACCCGCCTTCTGGAGCGCGGCGGCGACGATCGCCGGGGTGAACTCCCCTTCATATGGGACCGTGCCGGTCATCTTACCGACGACCTCGGTCTTCGTCGCCACCTGGCGAACGACCTCCTCGACGACCGGGTCGAGTTCCTCGACGACGAGGACCTTCTCGTGCCGGTCGACGAAGGCCGCCAGCCACTCCTCGTCGATCGGGTAGGCGCCGACGATCGCGAGCGAGACGTCTTCGGGGAGCACCTCCTGGACGTAGGCGGCCGAGACGCCGCTCGCGACGACGGCGGTTCTGCCCCGGACGGTGTGGCGGTTGTAGCCGAGCTCGACCAGCCGCCGTTTAAGTGCCGGCTGTTTCTCGTTCAGGACCTTATGCAGCACCCGGGTGTGCGCGGGGATGACCACGTACTGCTTCGGGTCGCGCTGGAACTCGGCGGTCCGGTATTCGGTGCCGACCTCTCCAAGGTCGACGTCGCTCTTCGAGTGGCAGATCCGGGTGGTGGGGCGGAAGATGACCGGCAGACCGAACTCCTCGGAGAGGGCGAAGGCGTCCCGTATCATGTCGTGCGCTTCCTGGACCGAAGCCGGGTCGAGGCAGGGGAGCCGGGCGAAGTGCGCGTAGCGCCGGGTGTCCTGCTCGTTCTGGGAGCTGTGCGCGAAGGGGTCGTCGGCGGAGAGGACGACGAACCCGCCGGTCACCCCGGTGTATGCGCTCGTCATCAGGGGGTCGGCCGCCACGTTCAGCCCGACGTGCTTCATGGTGCAGAGTGCGCGGACCCCGCACCAGGCGGCGGCGAGCGCGTTCTCGAAGGCGACCTTCTCGTTCGTGGACCATTCCACGGTGAAGGGCCGCTCCTTCTGCACCCGGAGGATATCGATCACTTCGGAGGACGGCGTTCCCGGGTAGCCGCTGGCGAAATCGATGTTTGCCTCCAGGCATGCGTGAGCGATGCCCTCGTTTCCGAGTAGGTATCGTATTGCCATTGTTCCACTCAACTATACTTCTATCATCGGTTTTCAACATAGCCCTTTGGATGCCTGTCCGGAACATTCCAGTGCCGAAACGCCGGGTATTGCGTGTAGTCACGACGGCCCGTATCTTTGCGCACCATCGTTCACCGGGGAGAATTGGCGGTTGCGTCCTCGATGCGGGCATGCGCACCGGCTCCTTTTCCGGGTGGGTACCGATCCCTGGAGTTCGCCCCGAGCCGTTGCCCCTGCCTGTTCTTTGCCGCCGCCGTTCTCCGACGATTCAGGAGCAGAGTCCTTGCACAACCTTTAAATTGAAGATTGTACAATATTTGTAGGCACTAATACAGGTGTTTCGGGCCCGTAGCATAGCTGGTGGTGCACCCGGCTGATAACCGGGAGGTCATGCGTTCGAATCGCATCGGGCCCATCGTTTCTCATATTATCTCGTTTTCAGGAGTTGTTTGAACAGGTAGTGCACCCGGCAGATCACCGGGAGGTCGTGCGTTCGAATCTCGGTTTCCTACCGTTCTCTTTACGCTATGCCTTTCTCCAGGTCGCCTGTCCAAAATTCATGCCGCATTTGCGGTTATCCGGTGATATTCTCTCTCACTTCGAGTCGCGGGAAACGGGAGGCGATACAAGAGCGCATCCGTTCAGCTTCGTTCCTGCGGTCGCCGCCGGTAAACGATGTGCTCTAGCCCGAGGACGGTGACGATGCCCACGACAAAGCCGTTCGTGAGCAGGGGGCGGATCATTGCCGGGAGACCTGCGGCGACCTCCGGAGGCAGGAAGGCCACCAGCGTCCCGAGAAGGAGGGGAATGCCGACGATCAGCCCTCCGTCGAACGTCCCGACCGCCCCGCTCTCCTGCCCGAGCATGAGCCCCGCTGCGATCTGGGCGGCCATGACGTAGGCGAGGACGACGCCGATGACCGGCGCGGGGATGCTCTCCAGGTAGCCGATGGCAAGCGGCGATGCGGCCATGAGCGCAATCGCTATCGCGGCCGGGACGAGGGCGAACCGGGACGCGCACCCGGTGGCGGCGATGATGCCCGGGGAGAGCGAGAAGTTCACCGGGCCGATCACTCCTGTAACGCCCGCGAGGGCGTTCCCGAGACCGGTGACGGCCACCCCGCGGTTCACCCGTTCGCCCATTCCGTCGGCCTTGAGCAAACTGCCCACCGACTGGATCGACCCGAGGTCGTTCGTGGCAAGCGCGAGGTAGCAGATCAGGAACGCTGCGAGCACCCCGGCGTCGGGCACGGCAAGCGGCGCGAGAAGGTTTTCAGGCAGCGCGACGAGGGCGGTATCCGCGGGCGGCAGGGAGACCGCACCGAAGAGGGCGATATAAACCGGGGTGCCGAGGAGGATCGCCCAGAGCGCCAGGGTCGATCGCCAGATGCCTCTAAGAAATCCGTGTGCGGCGAAGAGAGCGAGGGTGAGCCCGACGGCAAAGAGGAAGGTCTGCGTCGCCGGAACCGTGCCGCCGCCGTCCGTGATGAGATCGAGGATGGTGGGTGCGAGGGTGAACGCGATGAGCATGAGGACGACCGCGACCACCCGGGGCGTGAAGAGCCTCTGGAGGTGCCCGATGAGGCCGGTCGCCGCGAGACTGGCGAGGAGGAGCCCGCCGATCAGGATTGATGCGTTGATTGCCCCAAATCCTGCATCGAGGCTTGCAAGGATGCCGACCAGGAGCACCGTCGCCGGGCCGAGCACCAGAGGGAGCCTGTGCCCGAGATACACCTGCGCGAGCAGCACCAGCGCGACGAGAAGGAAGAGTCGCTGGAGGTACAGGACGGTCGATCCGTTGGCCTCGAGCCCGGCAACCACCCTGCCGATGATGAGGACGAGGGGAACGCTCACCGCGAGCCACTGCAGGCCGAAGATGAGGAGCGACGCCGGTCGCGGCCGGTCGTCGATGCCGTAAGCGAACTCCATGGTAGTGGCTCCTTTTAGAACCGCCGGACCCTGCAGCGGGTCTTGCGGCGCATGAAGGGAGTGTATCGTCCACGGCAAGATAGGATTTCCCATTCCCGTCTTTCATGGAAAAGTCACTTATTTACGCTCTGCACGGCGAATTATCTCTATGGTTACCAACGGTCATGCGACCGAACTTCTCCGCATGCCCCCCGATATCCGTCCCGTACTCTCCCGGCCCTGTGCCGTGCGGCGCGGGAGGAGGAGGCGGGTATGAGCGCCGTCGAGGTCCGGGGGCTCTCGCGCTCCTTCGACGACCGCGAGATCCTCCGCGACGTCTCGTTCACCGTCGGGCACGGCGAGATCTTCGGCTACCTCGGCCCGAACGGCGCCGGGAAGACCACGACAATCCGGATCCTGCTCGGCCTCCTTGCCCCCGGCGCGGGCGAGGTCCGGGTCCTCGGGAGGGATCTCGCCGTCGACGACGATGCGCGGGCGCGGGTCGGGGTGCTCTTCGAGAACAACGGTCTTGCCGACCGGATGAGCGCCGCCGGCAATCTGGCCTACTACGCCGGGCTCTACGGCGTCGAAGAGCCTGTGGAGAGGATCGACGAACTCCTCGCGCTCGTCGACCTCGCCGACCGGCGGGACGACCCGGTCGGGACGTTCTCGACCGGCATGAAGCGGAAGCTCGGTATCGCCCGGGCGATCCTCCACCGGCCCGAGGTGGTCTTCCTCGACGAACCCTCCTCCGGCCTCGATCCCGGCGCACAGAGGATGGTCCGCGACCTTATCGTCGAACTCTCCCGGCGGGAGGAGATGACCGTGTTCTTAAACTCCCACCACCTCGACGAAGTCCAGCGGATCTGCTCCACGGTCGCGATCCTCGCCGAGGGCAGGCTCCGGGCATTCGACTCGGTAGAGAACCTCACCAGGGCCTCCGGCCGCCCGGCCGTGACGGTCTCCCTCGCCGGTGCCGGCGAGGGCGCGTGCGAGGTCGTGGGGAACCTGCCGTACGTCACCGGGTGCGAACCGGACGGCGACGCCCTCCACTGCACCCTCGCCGACCCGGGTGCGACACCGGATCTCGTCGCGGCCCTCGTCGGGGCGGGGTTCCGGATCGAGGAAGTCCGCCGGTCGTCCCGGTCGCTTGAGGAGATCTATCTCGAACACGTCGGCCAGGCGGAGGGCGGGGCATGAGCACGCTCGCCGTCATCGCCCGGCGCGAGATAAGGCTCGCCCTCCGGAACCGGAGTGCCCTCATCGCGGCGCTCATCTTCGCCGTATGGTTCCCGGTCATGTCGGCCCTCGGGATCGCTGCAAGCGCCGGTGAAGACGCTACGGCCGTTGCCGGCGGCATCGCCGCAATCACCCTCCCGGTCGGGGCATTTATGGGCTATCTCTTCTGCGCCGACGCCTTCCTCCGGGAGAAGCGGGACGGCTCCATCGAGACGCTCCTCTGCACCCCGGTCTCTCTCCGCCGCCTCTGGGAGGGGAAGGCCGTCGGGGTCGCCGTGCCGGCGTACCTGATGACCCTTGCCTCGGCCGCAGTGACCATTGCGGTGGTTTACACCTTGTCGAGCGCTCCTATAGCCGGCGAACCCCTGCTCATCCTTCACCTCGCGGTCGTCGTCCCGGTCTGGATCGCCGCTGCGGCGGGGCTCATCGGCGCGGCCCAGCTCGCGCTCGGGATGCGGGAGAACCAGATCCTCGGGTTCGTCTTCATCTTCGGGTTCATCTTCCTCATCGTCGTGCTCCAGGGCGTCACACCGGGCGGGGGCCTCTCGGTGACGACGGAGGGTATTTTCGCGGCAGCAGGGCTCGCGCTCCTCGCTCTCGCCCGCTTCATCGCCGGGAAGGTGACGAAGGAGCGGATCGTCCGGACGATCCCGTGAGGTGGTAGGAGAGTAAAAGCCCCTCCACTTTTGGCCGGCCGATCTCTCTGCCGGAAGACAGTATGCTACCGAAGAACGACGGCAATGCAGGATGCCTGCGGCTGAGGCGGCTGGATCGTCCGGACCAAAAAGTATTGCCGGCCTCCCGGAGGGCCGGTGTGCTTACAGCGTCTCGCTGCCGTAGAGGTAGGGCCTGAGGGCCTTCGGGATCGTGACCGAGCCGTCCTCGTTCTGGTTGTTCTCGAGGATCGCCCGGATCGCGCGGGAGGTCGCGATCGCGGTGCTGTTCAGGGTATGCACGTAGCGCTTCTCGGTGAACTCGGTCGGGTTGCGCACCTTGATGTTCAGCCGAACCGCCTGGTAGGCCGTGCAGTTCGAGCAGGAGACCGCTTCGCGGTAGCGCTCCTCGCGCGGCATCCAGACCTCGAGGTCGTACTTCTTCGCGGCGACCGTCCCGATATCTCCCGTGCAGATCGAGACAATCCGGTAGGGAAGGCCGAGCCGCTGGAAGACCTCCTCGGCGTTCGCCATCAGTTCCTCGTGAAGGTCCCAGGACTGCTCCGGCGTCGCGTAGATGAACTGCTCCACCTTGTGGAACTGGTGGACCCGGAAGAGCCCTTTCGTATCGAGCCCGTGCGCCCCGATCTCGCGGCGGAAACACGGGCTCAGCCCCGCAAGCCGGAGCGGCAGATCCTTCTCCTCGAAGATCTCGTCGCAGTACATCGCGGCCATCGGGTGCTCGCTCGTCGCGATGAGGTACTCGTCCTCACCGTCGATCCTGTACATGACGTTCTCGAAGTCGGCGAGGTCGGTCACGCCCTCGTATGCGGCCCGGTTCATCATGTAGGGCGGAATGATCGGGGTATACCCGTGTTCGACGAGGATATCCATCGCGAACCGCTGGAGCGCCATATCGAGCAGGGCGAGCCTGCCCTTCAGGAAGTAGAACCCGGATCCGGCAATCTTCGCCGCGCGTTCGAAGTCCGCCCAACCGTGCTCGACGGCGAGCGCGCCGTGGTTCTCCAGGTCGAACGCAGGGATCTCCGGTTCGCCCCATCGCCGGATCTCGACGTTCTCGGAGTCGTCCTTGCCGACGGGCACGCTCTCGTGGAGGATGTTCGGGAGCCGCATCAGGCGGTAGCGTACCGCTTCGGTGAGCGTCTCGCGTTCCGTCTCCACCTCCTTGATCCGTTCCGGGAGGCCTGCGGCTTCGGCGAGGAGTTCGGTGATATCGTTCCCCGCCTTCCTCGCCTGGCTGATCTCGCGGGAAATGACGTTTCTCCGGTTGCGGAGATCCCCGATCGCAACGGTGAGTTCCCGTGCCCTCCTGTCCATCTCCAGCACCTCGTCGACCCAGGCCAGTTTCTCGGTGTCTCCTCTCTTCGTGAGGTCTGCCCGGACGATCTCGGGGTGTGCACGAACGAACTTCAACTCAAGCATACTGTCTCGTACGTACTTCGCCATGACGGTATATGGTCGTGTTGCCCTTCCTCGATGATGAACGCGGATGGCTCCCGGGCAGAGAGCCCGGACCCTGTCCCGCCGCTCCCGCACACGAAACCTACTCTTATAATTCCCGGCGAACCAACCCATTAGCATGGATAAGAACCAGAAGACCGTTCTGGTGGTGGGTGGCCTCATTGCGCTCGCGCTGTTCTTCATCGAGCCTTTTTTCGGCCTCATAGCGCTGGTGCTCATGATCGCTATCCTGATGAGCCTCCATATCATGGGAGACACGGGGAACTACCCGCTCGTCACCGTGGATCTCTCGGAGGATGCGCGGGAGATCATCGTCACCAATACGGGGACCGCGAAGGCGCAGAGGATCCATGTCGCCCTCGTCCCGCTCAACATCGAGTTCGAAGTCGCCTCGCTCGACCCTGACGAGGAATCCGGGTTCAACCTGCCGTCGATGGTCTCGGAGGCAAAAGCGGTCGTCACCTACGAAAACACCGAGGGACAGCAGTTCCAGCGCTCGTATCCGCTCACGGCGCTCGGGGCCGGGCGCGACCTCACCGAACCGCTCATTCCCATCTTCGGACGGCGGTGAAGGGTTAGGGGCGGGGGAAGGCAGCGTATTGATAACGGTGGACTGCCTCTGCCGGTCGCCCCACTATATCCTGCGGGTGCCAAAGCCTGCCGAAGCCTCGGGGTGTCTCGCCGATTGCTCATAGGGACACCACGAACCCGTGCACGGATTTCCATTGGATATCGCCACGGGGGGTGGGGACAATGGGGAGTGCGACCGAAGGGAGCATGAGAAGAACGAAGTTCTTCGAGGGGGGCGCACCCCCCTTCGCACCTCCGGTGCTCAAGCTCGCTTCGCTCGCACTCCCCGTCAGCCCCTCCTCGCACCCACCACGGTCCACTGCACCGGGCTTTTAATGAGTCCTGTCTGTCCGTCTATTGCAGCACGCATGCAGCGATCAAATCCCCCCAGGGAGGCCCGCGAAACCCGGCACCCCTTGATATCCGGGGGCGCTTTCCAAAAAAATGTTTTTCAGGACCCGAGATACTCGAGCGTCCGCGCGAGCGCGGCCGTCAGCTCCTCGTCCTTCTGCGCGTACTCGTAGAGCGCCCGGTAGAGGATGAAGACGAGCTCGTAGCCGTAGACCTCGAACGCCTCCTCCGGCGCGAGCGGCGCGAGGTATGAGTCCGTCCGGATATCGGTGTTGGTGTACATCAGTTCATGGAAGGCCCCGTCTTCGTCGAGAACACAGATCTGCGCATCGACGGGCTTTGTCGGGTCGTCGGGGCGGTAGGGGAGCGGGTCGCCTTTCCCGAGAACGATCATCTTCTTCTCGTAGAACTCCTGGTCGTAGAGATCCCCCGACGCTTCCCTCTTTGCGCGCCGGAGCATCTCGAGCCCGATCTGCTTCACGACCGGCGCCGTATCGGCGGCCATCCGCGCAAGAAGGGCACCCATGCTGCCCCGGAGTTCCGAGGCCGATTCTTCCTTCTTCGCCTGCAGTTCCTCAAGGGTTTCGAGGAGGCGGGCGTATCCCTCTTCGATGATCGGATCCATTGCTCACTCACCTCTTGCGTAAGCGGGCATAAGCGCACCGGTTTGTCCTGCTAGTCGCCCTGCCGGAGGCGCTCGGCCCCGAGGGCGCCCGCATACGCGAGCGTGCTCACGAGGATGATCGTCGCGCCCGAGGGGACGTCGAGGAGGTAGGAGAGCAGGATCCCCGCAACGGTGAAGACGATGCCGAGGATGACGGCGAGGAGCATCATGCTCCGGATGCGGGTGGTGTAGAGGCGGCTGATCGCCGCCGGGAGCGTCAGGAGCGCGATCACCAGGATGATCCCCACCACCCGGATCAGCATCACCACGGTGAGCGCAATCAGCACGAGGAGGAGGAGCGAGAGCCGCTCGACCGGGAGGTTCATGACCGTCGCGTAGTCCGGGTCGAACGTGATCGCCTGGAGCTCCCGGTAGAGGAGAGCCACGACGGCGACGATGATAACGACGAGCACCCCCATCAGCAGGATGTCTCCCCTTGGGACGAGGAGGATGTTCCCGAAGAGGTAGGAGAAGAGGTCGGGGGCGAATCCCGGTGTCAGGTAGACGAAGAGGATCCCGATGGCCATCCCCGCCGCCCAGACCGCGCCGATGATGGTGTCCATCTGCTGCCGGGCACGGAGCTGGAGCGTGCCCATCCCGAGCGCCGTCGCCACGGTGAACCCGGTCGCGCCGAGGAGCGGGTCTATCCCGAGGAAGTAGCCGAGGCCGATCCCCCCGAAGGCCGCATGGGATATGCCGCCGCTGACCGAGACCATCCGCCGCACCACGACGTAGGTGCCGATGATGCCGCAGGCCACGCTCGCGAGCACCCCGGCGATGAGGGCGTTCCTGAAGAACTCGAATCCGAGAATCTCGAACATACTCACTCCTCCTCCGTATGCTCCGAAAAGACCCGGTGCGGAACCCCGTGGGCGATGAGATCGACCGGGCAGTGGTATGCGGCTTCGAGCATATCCGGCGTGATCTCGTTCGTGTCGTGCGTGTAGAGGCGCCGGTTTAAACAGGCGACCCGGGTCACGTGCTCCGGGATCACCCCGATGTCGTGGGTCACGAGGACGATCGCCATCCGTTCGCGGAGTCGGTCGAGGATACTGTAGAACTGCGCCGCTGTCGGGGCGTCCACGTAGACCGTCGGTTCGTCGAGGAGCAGCACTTTCGGGTCGCCGACGAGCGCCCGGGCGATGATCGCCCGCTGCTGCTCCCCGCCGGAGAGATCCCGGATCTGCCGGTCGGCGAGATCGGCGATGCCCATCATCCTGAGCGCTTCCTCCGTCCGGGCATGGTCTTCGGCCCCGTAACGCCGCGGGAACCGGGTGATGTGGCCGAGGCGGCCGGAGATGACCATCTCCCGCACGGTGATGGGATACTCGAAGTCGAACGTCCGGAACTGGGGGACGTAACCGAGTTCCTTCCTCGCCGCCGCCCCCGTGCCGCCGAGGATCCTGACCGTGCCGCAGGAAGGTTGGAGGAGACCGAGGATCACCTTGAGAAGCGTCGTCTTCCCGCCGCCGTTCGGCCCGATGATCGCGTAGAAGTCGTCCTGGTGGACGGCGAGGTTCACGTCTTCGAGAACGGTATGGCCGCGCAGCCTGACTCGGACGTCCTCGACCTCGATCACGGGAATGGTCATGGTCTGCCGCTCTCCGCAAACGCCGAGGCCACGCGTTGCATGTTCGCGAGGTAGTCCTTCGCGAGCGGGCTCACCGTCACCACGGTGCCCCCGATCGCGTCCGCGATCACCTCAGCGCTCCGGGTGGAATGCTCGGGCGACGCGAATATCACCTTTATCTTCTCCTCCTCCGCCTGCTTGATGAGGTGCTCCAGCCTCTGCGGCGAGGGCTCCTTGCCCTCGCTCTCGATCGGCACTTCAGCAAAGCCGTAGTCCCGGGCGAGGTAGGCCCACGACGAGTGGTAGACCATGACCGTTTTCACTCCCGATGCGGCGAGCGCACCGGTGATCTCGGCGTCGAGGGCGTCGAGTTCCCCGAGGTAGGCATCGGCGTTCCGACGGTAGTCTTCGGCGTTCTCCGGATCAACCGCTATGAGCCCTTCGCGGATCTCCTCAACCATGACCCTCGCGTTCTTCGGGGACGTCCAGATGTGTGGATCGGCTCCCGCATGATCGCCCTCACCGGTCGCGATCAGGTCGACGCCGCACGAACAGTCGACGACCAGCATCCCGGGGTTCAGGGCGGCGATCTTATCCCGCCAGGCGAGTTCGAACTCGATCCCCGAACCGACCACGGCGTACATATCCGCCTCCGCGACGTCGGCGAGGACCCCCGGCGGGGGTTCGTAGGTGTGCGGGTCGGCTCCCGGCGGCACCAGCAGGATCACCCGGACGTGATCGCCGCCCACCCGTTCTACGAACTCCTCTTCGGGCGGTATGGTGACTGCGACGACGATTTTCCCGTCATTCTGCCGGTCGGTGCCGGTGCATCCCGCCGTGGCTGCCGCCAGCAAAAAGACCGTGAATACGGCTGCGACGAGAGATAGAGAAGTGGTATTGCTGTTGCCATTCGTCCCCATCGTTCTCCACTCCAAATTTGGTAGTTATCTAAATTTTCCCCGCGCCAGGAGACGTTCCGCCGTCACCCGCGGTACCCGCCGCGAGAACCGCAGCAGCGGTGATCGTGCTCGATCTCCCCGCAGACGCTCATTATCGGGTGCCCGAGCGACGTGCACATCCTGTCGGTGAGTTCCTTCGTGAAGCACTGCTCGATCTTCTTCGCTTCCCTGCAGGCCTCTTCGGGCTCGAGCCCGTGGCGGCTGAGCACCAGGGCGACGATCCGGTGACGGCGGACCAGGAACCGGGCGTATTCGGTGCCGAGCGTCGTGAGCCGCACCCCGTGGTAGGGCGTATGCTCGATGTATCCCGCTTTTGCAATATCCGTGAGCGCTTTCGTCACCGTCGAGGGCGCGACGGAGAAGTGGACGGCGATCTCGGTCGTCTTCACGACATTGCCCTGCATGTGGATGTACTTGAGGTATTCCGCCTTCTTTGAGGAGAGTTCTTGCCCGGTGATCCCCTGCATGGGAAGAGGATACGCCTTGACGGAAGAAAAAGTTTCGGTGGGGCTAAATCCCTTCGTCGCCGGAGGTGATCAGTCCGGCGGTGACGTAGTGCCGGCGGTTCCCGGTTATCGCAGCCTTCCCGGCAAACCCGAACGGGAGATCCTCTTTCACGACGACGTTGAGGTAGCAGGGGTTGCGGCAGACGGTCGATCCCGGCGCGTTCTTCTCGGTCGCGACGATCGATGTCTCCCGCCCGATCCAGCGCTCGTTGTAGGAGTCGTAGACCCGGTTTGCTTCGGCGAGCAGCGTCCGGGAGCGATCTTTGCGTATCCGCTCGGGGAGGTCTTTTAAGGCCGCGGCGGGCGTTCCGGGCCGCCGGGAGTAGCGGGTGATGTTCACCTTCACGAACGCCGCCCTCCGGAGGAGTTCGAGCGTCTGTGAAAACTCTTCGTCCGTCTCTCCGGGAAACCCGGTGATAAAGTCGGAGGAGATCATCATATCTGGATAACGCTCCCGGAACGCATCGACGATCCGGAGAACGTCGGCGGCAGTGTAGCCGCGTTGCATCCGCTCGAGGACGGTATCGGAGCCTGACTGGACGGGGAGGTGGAGGAATCGGAAGATCTTCTTGCTCTCGTAGGCGTCGACGAGGGGCTCAAGGATCCCGAGCACCGTGGCCGGGTGCATCATCCCCGGCCTGACGGCGAACCTCCCGGGGATCTCTGCTATCTCTTGCAGAAGATCGGGGAGCGACTCGCCCCGGTCAAGCCCCCATGCGGCCACGTCCTGCCCGGTCAGCTGGATCTCGCAGGCGCCTGAGGTGACGAGAGCCCGGACGGCGTCGGCGATCGCTTCGCGCGGTGCGCTTATCAGCCGCCCCCGGGCGAGCCGGGTGATGCAGTAACTGCACCGGCCGACGCATCCGCTCGCCACCTGCACCACGCCGGTTGCCCCCGGCCCCCGGGTGCCGACGCTGCCGGCACGTTCGTGGATCTCGTCCGGGCGGATGACGTGCGGCGTGCAGACCGAACGAATCTTATCCAGCTGGACGACCGGCATGCATCCGGTCACGTAGAGGTCGCGGTCGGCGAAGAGAGCGAGGCGCCGGAGCATCTTTCGTTCGGTCGCGCCGATCACCGTGCAGGTGTTGACGATGACGGCGTCCGCCTCTTCCGGGTGTTCGGTCATGGTGCAGCCGAGCCCGTCCAGTATCGCCGCGAGCCTCTGTGTGTCGGCATGGTTGTAGGTGCACCCGTAGGTCTCGATGTAGACCCGTCTATCCTGCAGTCCCTCAAACGTGATGGCGATCGACTCCCCCTGCGCGCGGTCGGTGGCCGGCCCGGGTTCCCGGCGGTCCGGTCACCCCTATCGGTCGGAGGATAGTTTCCTCCTCTTTCGACCGGATTCGTGACGAGCACAATACTTAAACGCTGACATTACAACTTCTTTATTCGATGATTAAAATAGGGTTGCTAGGATGCGGCAACGTCGGGCATATCATCGCCACACACGCCGAGAGCATCCAGGTCACCGCCGTCTTCGATATCATCCCCGGGCGGGCGGAGACACTCGCGGCACTCTGCCATGCCCGGCCCTACACGGACTTCGACGCCTTCATGCAAGAGGACTTCTCGATCGTCGTGGAAGCCGCCTCGGTCGACGCCGTCAGGATATATAGCGAAGCGGTCCTCCGGTCGGGGCGAGACATCGCCGTGCTCTCCGCGGGAGCTCTCGCGGACGACGAGTTCCGCGAGCACCTCATCGAGGTCGCACGGGAGATGGGAAAGAAGATCCGCATCCCGAGCGGCGCCATCGTCGGACTCGACAACCTCAAGGTCGGCCAGATCTCGCCGCCGACGCAACTCCTCCTGCGGACGACGAAACCTCCCGCGTCGCTCGGGATGACCGCCGAAGCTCCGACCGAGATATTTAAGGGGCTGGCACACGAGTGTATAAAACAATACCCTAAAAACATCAACGTCGCGGTAGCGCTGGGACTCGCTGCCGGCAGGGACGCCGACGTGGAACTCTGGGTCGACCCTGCGGCGGAGAGGAACATCCACGAGTTATTCGTCGAGGGAGACTTCGGGGACATCTACGTCCGGGTCAGGAACGTCCCGAGCCCCGATAACCCGGCGACGAGTTATATGGCGGCCCTCTCCATCCTGACGCTCTTAAAGAACCTCGAGAACCCTCTGGTGGTGGGTACGTAACAATGGAAAAGGAGATTCGTGCGCTCAAGGCCGGGAAGAACGCAGTCGTCATGGCGCATAACTACCAGCCCATGGAGATTCAGGGACTCGCCGACGTGGTGGGCGACAGCCTCGAGCTCGCGGTGAAGGCGAAGGAGACCGCGGCGGACCTGCTCGTCGTCTGCGGCGTCCGATTCATGGCCGAGACGGCAAAGATCCTCAACCCCGACCGGAAGGTGGTCATCCCCGTAGAGGACGCAGGATGCCCGCTTGCCGATTTCCTGACCCCGGAGATGATCCGGGAGGCACGCCGGCAGCACCCCGACGCGGCTGTGGTGGTCTACGTCAACAGCACGGCGGAGAGCAAGGCGCTCGCCGACATCACCTGCACCTCGGCAAACGCGGTCCGGGTTGTCCGGTCGCTCCCAAACGACACCATCCTCTTCGGGCCGGACGCAAACCTCGCGGCATACGTCCAGCGGGAGCTCCCCGAAAAGACGATCATTCCCCTGCCTCCCGGCGGCCACTGCTACGTCCATACGGGGTTCACCCTTGCCGACGTCGAGGCGGCCCGGAAGAAAGGCGGTCAGATCGTCTGCCACCCCGAATGCCCGCCGGAAGTCCAGGAGCAGGCCGACCGGATAGCCTCCACGGGGGGCATGGTCCGGGACGCCGCGGCCGGCGGGGACGAGCCCTGGTGGGTCTTCACCGAGCGGGAGATGGCTTCACGCCTGCGGTTGCTTTACCCCGGAAGGGTCTTTTACGAGAAGCCGGAGGCTGTCTGCGCGGATATGAAGAGGATCTCGCTTGCCGACCTCCGCCGGGCACTCGAGTCCGAGGAGCACGAGGTCGTCCTCCCTCCCGAAGTCATGGACCGGGCGCGGCGGGCGATCGAGCGGATGATCGCCGTCGGAGCGTGATGCGGATGATCCCGATCGAGGATCTGCTCCGTTTTGTCCGGGAGGATGCGCCGTGGGGCGACGTCACCTCTGAGACGGTCGTCCCCGACGTCGCCTGCCGGGCGGTGATCCGGGCGAAGGATGCAGGGGTCATCGCCGGCCTCGAGGAGGCACGGGCGCTCTTCGAGCATTACGGGGTCGCCGTGCGTCAGCGCATCCCCGACGGGAGACCGGTTGCTCCCGGAGCGGTTCTCCTCGAACTCGAAGGCCGCGCGAGGGCGATCCTTCTCCTGGAGCGGACGGCGCTCAACATCATCGGGCGGATGAGCGGGATTGCGACCCGGACCCGGGAATCTGTCGACGCCGTCCGGGCGGTCTCCCCCGCCGTGCGGGTTGCCGCGACCCGGAAGACCGCTCCGGGACTCCGGATGCTCGATAAGAAGGCGGTGGTTCTCGGCGGGGGTGACCCGCACCGCTACTGCCTCTCGGACATGGTCCTGATCAAGGATAACCATCTCGCGCTGGTGCCGCTCCCGGAGGCGATCCGGAAGGCAAAGGAGCGGAGCCGCTACCGGGCGGTCGAGGTGGAGGTCGAGACTGCACGGGATGCCGTCACGGCAGCAGTTGCCGGTGCCGACATCATCCTTCTCGACAATATGGCGCCGGACGCCGTCCGGGAGACGGTCGGGACGCTGGCTGCCCGCGGTCTCCGGGAACAGGTCACCCTCGAGGTCTCGGGAGGCGTCGCCGGCGGCGATCTTGCCGGGTATGCCGCGGCCGGGATCGATATCATCAGCATGGGTGCGCTCACCCATACGGTCAGGAACTTCGACGTGAGCCTGGATATCCTGAAAGGCGCGGGTACCGTCAGGCTTTCATAAAAAGAGACGGTTCAGGATGCAGTCTGGGTATCTTCCATCGTGAGTTCGTCCAGAAACGGCATCAGCCCTTTGACGTACGGCACGAGTTTGCCCTCTTCTGTCCTGAGTTCCCCGTAGGCCACGACTTCGATGACCAGCGGGAGCTCGTCCAGGCGCCGGGTGAAGAGGGGATCCTCTTCGCCGGCGTACCGGAGGAACGCGTTCAGGTCGACGAACGGGCGTTCCGTTTCGGGCACACCGCCGTATTCCTGCAGGTCTTCCCGGAGCGTGGAGTCTCTGGCCAGATCACCCTCGAAGTAGAGGAAGACGTGAAAGTTGTGGCGGCGACCCATTGCATCAAGGTCTCTGATATCGATCTTCGCTCCGGCAACGACGCCGAGACGCTCCAGATCCGGGGGAAACGCCGTCCCCTCCGGTGTAACCGTCGAACTCTCCATACTATGGTGAAGGCAGGGAGAGTAGAAAAATGCACCCCTGTGAGCATCTCCCGTGGCAAAACCTTATGCCCGGCCGACCCCAGTTGGGCGTGAGGTGGCCTATGGCAGGGAGGGATCCGCCGGTGCCGGGGAGAGAGACCGAAGGTCTCGATAGGGAGAAGGTACTCCACAGACACCTTTCGATGCTTGCGTCCGGGAATCTCAATGAACGGTGGCGGGCTGCGGAGGCGCTCGGGGAACTCGGCGACAGCCGCGCGGTGCGGCCGCTCATCGAGGCACTGGAGGACGAACATGTCGAGGTACGGTGGAAGGCGGCGAAGGCGCTCGGGATCCTCGATGGACGCGAACCTGTCCTCCCGCTGATAGGGAGCCTGGAAGACGACAGCCTCTGGGTTCGGATGGGGGCGGCCTGGGCGCTCGGGAAGATCGGCGATCCCCGGGCGGTCGAGCCGTTGATCCGGCTGCTCGACGATGCAAAACCCCGGGTCAGGAGGATGGCGGCCTGGGCGCTCGGCCGGATAGGCAACCCGCGGGCCCGGGAACCCCTTTTACGCCTCCTCGGGGACGCCGACCGCGATGTCAGGGTTGCCGGCAGGCAGGCGCTCGACGAGATCGGAACCGAGCGGGAGATCCCGACCGTCTGAAGGGGCGGCTCTGTCTGGAACCTTCGCCCGCCGGTGTTCCGAACTGCCGTTTTCGTCCCGTATGCGTTTATTATTCAGGAACGTCTTCTTATATCTGACAGGGTGTTGCAATCAGTTTATGTGCCGAACTGAGCGCCCGGGAGGAGATTTGTACGGATATATTCATGAAGTGCGCCGTAGAGGAGGCGGAAGCGGGTCTGCGGGAAGGCGGAATACCTATCGGCTCGGTGCTGGTGCGCGACGGCCGGATCATCGGTCGTGGCCGGAACCGCCGCGTCCAGAATGACGACCCCGTGCTCCACGCCGAGATCGACTGCCTGAGGAACGCCGGGAGGATCGGTAGCTACGCGGAGTGTACGCTCTACTCCACGCTGATGCCCTGCTACCTCTGCGCGGGAGCGGCCGTCCAGTTCGGGATCGGGAAGGTCGTCGCCGGGGAATCGGTGAATTTCGCGGGAGCGCGGGAGTTCCTCGAGTCGCACGGGGTCGAGGTGCTCGATCTCGACCTCGACGTCTGCAAGGCGATGATGGGCACGTTCATCGAACAGCATCCCGACCTCTGGTACGAGGATATCGGGGAGTTGTGAGGCGGTTTATGACCGGGGACAGGTTGCTCCGTTACGCCGTCGTTGCCGCCGCCTTCCTTCTTGTCGGGGCCTGTATCGGCCTTGCGGTCGCTCCCTTCCCGGCCGCGCCCGTATCGGAGGGAGGAGCCGATAGGGATACGCTCTTTCAGGTCTCGACCATCGACGCGCTCCTCCAGGGGACCTACGACGGCAGCATGACGTTCGACGAGCTCGCGAGGCACGGGGACTTCGGGATCGGGTGCGGCGACCGGCTCGACGGGGAACTGATCGGCGTCGACGGCGAGTGGTACCTGATCCGGGTCGATGGGCGGGCCTATCCGGTTGACGGGGACGCGACGACGCCGTTCGCGGCCGCGACCTTCTTCGATTCGGACATGACGGTCGCGATCGACGAGCCGATGAACCTGGCCGCTCTCGAGAGCCGGGTGCAGGCGGAGCTCCCCTCGAAGAATCTCTTCTACGCTATCCGGGTGGACGGCACCTTCCCGCATCTGGTGACCCGGAGCGTGCCCGCCCAGGAGAAGCCGTACCCGCGGCTCGCCGATGTGACGGCGAACCAGACGGTCTTTACGCTCGAGAACGTCACCGGAACGGCTGTCGGGTTCTGGACGCCGGACCTCGCAGAGGGGATCAATGTCCCCGGCTACCACCTTCACTTCATCACGGACGACCGTACCGCCGGCGGCCACGTGCTCGATATGATCCTGGCGGAGGGCACCGTGCAGGTCGACACCACGATGAACTTCACCATGGCGCTCCCGTCCGGCGGCGACTTCTTAACGGTCGATCTCTCGGGAGACCTCTCGGAAGATCTCGAGCAGGTGGAATGAGCCCGAGGGACCACTTTTTTTCTCGCACCTGATGGTGCTTGAGTTCTGGTTTTCACGACCTGTTTCCGGATAAGGCTACAGGCCTCACGCGAAGAGCGACGGATGTCTCATCCGGAGCGTAACTCACAATCAACTTGGTCTTCGCGGCTTCGCGTGAGATGGTGGGGCTGAGCAACGATACGGTCTCACGCGAAGGACGCGAAGCCGCGAAGGGAACTCCGCATCACCGCGGCCAGAAAAAAGGATGGTTACCGGACGACGAGCAGCGGCGGTCTGACCGCACCGCCGATCTGTTCGAGCAGGGCGGTGATCCGGGACTTTCCGCTCCTGCCGAAAGCACCCATGACGATCAGCCCGTATTCGCTGGAGTTTGCCTCCTTGAGAATCTCGTCCCTGATTGCGCCTTCGACAATCTTTGAGGAGCATCGAACCCTCTCACCCTGGTAGCGGGAGAGGATGCTGTTCTGGTCATCCTCGATGCTCTTTCGCATATCTTTCCATATCCGGCCTTCGTAGTCCTTCAACTGCTCGCAGATTCCACTCTGGGCGCAGAAGTTGAATGCCATCGTCTTTGCCTCCGCGATATCCAGTACCGAGAAGAGGACTACCTCGGCATTCTTCCGCTTTGCCAATCCAATCGCATGCAGAGCCGCCTTCTGGCTCCACTTCGAACCATCGATAAGCACGAGAATTTTCATGTCGTTCACATCGCAAATTTCAGCCAGAGCATTCCAAGACCTACCGCCACCGTCACGAAGAGCACGAGCATACCCACCTTCAGGAAGTCGATGAACGTGATGCCGATCCCCTCGCGCTCGGCGATACCGATGACGACGACGTTCGCCGACGCTCCGATGGCGGTTCCGTTCCCCCCGAGGCACGCACCGAGAGCGAGCGACCACCAGAGCGGGTAGACGTCCATCGTCGTCCCCAGGTCGTGGATGAGCGGGATCATCGCCGCGGTGAGGGGGATGTTGTCCACGATTGCCGAGGCGATCGCGGCGAACCAGGCCACGATAAACATCGCCTCACCGGTCGAACCGACGTTCTCGATCATGACCGAGGCGATGCTCGAGATGATGCCGGTCTCGACGAGGGCACCGACGATGATGAAGAGCCCGCCGAAGAAGAAGAGGGCCGGCCACTCGATCTTCTCGAAGATCTCCTCCGGCGACTGCCTGCTCCAGAAGAGGAGGGTCGCCGCACCGATGAGGGCCACCTCTGCGGGTTCGAGCCCCATCGCCGGGTCGACGAACGGCAGGACGACGTGCAGGATCTCTCCGATCCGGTCGTGGACAAAGAAGAGGAGGACCACGAAGGCGATTACTGCCACCGACTTGTTGAAGAGCGACCTGTCGGTGACCGCCGCCCGCTCGTCCAGGCCGTTGAGCGTCCGGACCAGCTCCTGCCGCTCTTCGGCGCTCACCCTCATCGACCTGCCGTAAATGACGTACATCATCAGGAGGAGGATCGCCATGTCGACGATCATGATGGGCCCGAGATGGATGATGAACTCGTTGAACGTCAGTCCCGCAGACGACGCGATCATGATGTTCGGCGGGTCGCCGATGAGCGTCGCAGCCCCGCCGACGTTTGAGGAGAAGATCTCCGTGACAAGGAAGGGAATGGGGTTGAGGTTCATCACCCTCGCGACATAGAGGAGCATCGGGGTGAGGAGAAGGACCGTGGTGACGTTGTCGAGGAACGCGCTCACGATCGCGGTCACGATCGCAAAGAGGACGAGAACCCGGATGGGGCTGCCTTTCGCGAGTTTCGCCGTCCTTATCGCGATATATTCGAAGAGGCCGCTGCCCCGCGCGGTGTTGACGATGATCATCATCCCGAGGAGCAGGAAGATCGTCCCGAAGTCGACGTGCTCGAGGAGGGCCTCCCAGGGAACGATTCCGACGAAGACCACGATCGCCGCACCGAGCATGGCGGCGACCGCCCGGTGGATCCGCTCGTCGATGATGAGTGCGTAGGTGAAGAGAAAGACCGCTACCGCGATCAGCGCCACTGCTTCCATCCGTGCACCCTTCAGTAGATGAGCGCGGGAGTCTCCACCCGCTGGCAGATGCGCAGAACGATCGGGCTTACCGAGGCGTCGGTCGACTCCCCGTCGGCGTAGCGGCGGCAGAGCGCGACCATGTCGTGGTTCTTCGCCATCCGGACGACGTCGTCGCCCTTATGTCCGACAAACATCCGTGTCTGGGTCGAAAAGCCGTATTCTTCGAGTTTGGCTGCAGTCCGTTCGAGGAGTTTCCGGCCGTACTCTTCCTTCTTTTTCCGGAACTCCTCCGTCGATTCACGGTCGAGCGCCTGTTCCAGGAGTTCGATCACCTCGGTGTCGGTGATGTAGGCGAGCGAGATCGTGGCGTCGTAGGCGGAGAGCACGTCGATTGCTTCGTCGGTGATGTCGTGAACGAAGAAGTCGAGCGGTACCAGGATCGACCTGATCTCGGGGACGAGCATCTCCTCGTCGGTCAGCAGGAACTCGCCGTAGTCCTTCAGGACCGAGTCGTACCGCCTTCCGACGATATCTTTGAACTTTCGCTGGATCAAGGAAGAAGAGTATCCCATCGTGATCTAGGTTTCCCGGCACGCTCGTTTAATACTTTTGTTTGCCTGGTTCCTGTCGAAAAGCCTGAAGACGCTCGCCCGGCGGGAGTTTTCGGCAGTGGGGATCGAATCTATGAGAGATGCACCGGGTTTTGTCGTCATCGCCCGCCTAATGACGCGAGCGCCTCCCTGCAGGCCGGACAGAGCATCTTTCTCTTTCTGTCCAGTTCGTCCAGGGTTCTCGGCCGGAACATGACGCACTCGGAGTTTTCGCAGTGGTCGAGCCCGAGGAGATGCCCGAGTTCGTGCGCGCCCTCTTTTGCCGTCCGGTCGATGAGGTCGGTGTCGTCCGGCGTCCTGCCGTAGTAGTCGTTCCCGAGGCGGGCGGTCGAGACGACGGCGACGCCGCATGCCGGCCGTGCGAGGCCGAAGACGAAGTCGCATCCGTTGACGTAGAGGTCGCGGGAGGTGACGAGCAGCAGGGGGCCGTCGATATCGTACCTGCGCGTGAGGGTGTCCTGCAGGCGATCCAGGATCTTTTGAGCATCGTGCTGGTTGCGGTTCCGGTCGTAACCGTCGATGAGAAACGGGTATTCGACGAGTTCGGGTTCTTTCCCGAGGATCATCGCGATCATCCGGACGACCGGGAGCTCGACACCTACCGGTGCCTGCGGGTCCCAAAGAATATTGATGCCCATTACCTAATCTCTGGGTAATGTGTCGGTATAAACATATTGAACGGAGTATCGGGGAGTATATCGCCGCTCGCTACCGGCGGGCCGTCGAGGTGGGCGTCGGCAACAATCCCGAGGCAGCAGGGCTTATAGCGGCCGCCGGCGCCCTGATGCTCTGCACCGACATACGGCCGGGCATCCGGCACGACGGGCTTACCGTCGTGACCGACGACGTCTTCGAGCCGGATCTCCGGCTGTATGAGGGCGCGGACCTGATCTACGCCGTGCGGCCCGGCGTGGAGATGGTTCCGCCGCTGATCGCGCTTGCCGACCGGATCGACAGCGACCTCCTGGTCTACCACCTGGGATGCGAGATCTACGGGGACGGCGGCGAGGTCGTGGACTGCGGCCCGGCCCTCCTCCACCGCTACCGCTGTCGCCGTCTTTAAAAGAGCGTCGCCTGGCCCGGGGATGGGTCCCGCCGGGATTCTCCGGTATCTGCGGGCGGGTCGTCGTCCCGGGACTTCTTGCCTTTCGTTGGCGCCTTCTCTTTGGCGGCGGCCTTCTTCGCCTTCTCCTTCTCCTCTTTCGCCACTTCTTTGACGACCTTCGTGGCCCGGGCCTTGTCGTGGATGAAGAGGTTCAGTTCGTCGGCGTCGAGGTCGAACTCGCGGACGTATGTTGCAGGGTCCCGCTCGACGAGGATGGTGATCGCGGTGAAGAAGTCTTCCCGGAGGGCATCCTGTGGTATGTGCGTCATCTCGCTGAGTTTCCGGGAGAGGCCCGCCCGGACTGCCTTCTGCTTCTTCGACGCCCCCATCTTCTGCCAGCGCGACGGCGGCATGATGCGGCCGTGGACGCCGTGCCCGCCGGCGGCGTCGGCGACGCCGAGGAGCATGACCGCGCTCGCGTAGCGCCAGAGGGTGTAATACTGCCGCCGGTAAGTCCGGCCGATGTACTCGTCCGCCCTCGCGAGGCAGGCGTAGCCTTCCGCCCGGGAGGCGAGGTCGGGCATGTGGTCGAGGTTCCCCTCGAGCCACTGTTCGATGGCATCGGGGGTATCCTCGACCTCCACCGCCATGCGGAGCAGGTCGGCGTCTCTCTTCCCTTTGAAGGTCGCTCCGACGAGTTCGAAGATGGTCGAGCGCTCGTCCTTTGCGGAGGTGTGGACGTCGCCCGCCGCGAGGTGCTCCTTCCCGATCGCCGCGGCGTAGAGCATGTTCACCGCGGCCCGCATATCCCCGCCGGCGCGGTTCGCGATATCGTCGAGCGCGGCGGGATCGCATGCCACGCCTTCCGCGGCGCAGATCTGGCGGAGGCGGGGGACGATCGAGCGGGCCTGGAGCGCCCGGAACTGCACCGGCTCCGTGACCGCCTTGAGTTCTCTCGTGAGGGAGTAGTAGTCGTTTGCAATCAGGATGATCGGCTGCTGCGCCGCCGCGATGATCTCCACGATCGCCTTCGCCCCGCCCCGGTCGGCCTGTCCGTGCAGGTTGTCGGCCTCATCCAGCAGGATGAGTTTGCGGCTCGCACCGGAGAGGCTGGCCGTCGTGGAGCCCGCGCCCGCTACCCGTTCGAGGGCCGCTTTCGTCCGCTGGTCGGAGGCGTTCAGTTCCACCACCTCCCAGTTCATGTCGTTCGCGAGGGCATACGCGCTCGAGGTCTTGCCGGTGCCGGGTTTTCCGTACAGGATGAGCGGTTTCTTCTGCCGTGACCAGTCCCGCGCCCACTCGTATATCAGCCTGACGGCGCCGGAGTTCCCCACGACATCCTGAAGATGCTGCGGCCTGTACTTCTCCACCCAGTCCATACCTGACTATTGGGTGCGGTGCATCAAAAATGCCACCCCGGTGCGGATGCAAGACGATCCGGAGGACGCGCCACAAGGGGGCCGTACCCGTCCCGGCCGAATGCCGGCCGGCAGTTCTCTTCCCGATCGGTTCCCGGAACGGAGTGCATAATACCGGTGAATCAAATACATTATCTTTGATGAGGCAAAATACCATAAAGAAACCTGGAATGTTGGTGTTCTTGTGGTGAAGGATTGCTCCACCGATACGGTAGCACGGGCCGTCAGGGAATACGAGGGCGTCACCCGGAAGAAGGAGATCGGGGATATGATCCGGTCTCTCCGGATAGAGAGCCCCGATGTTGTCGCTTCGTTCGGTGAGGATGCCGCGGTCATCCGGCATAACGCAGAGGACGCGTTGCTTCTTGCGGCGGACGGTATCTGGAGCAAGTTGATGGAGGCGGACCCGTTCTGGGCGGGGTACTGCGCCGTGCTCGTGAACGTTCACGATATCGCCGCCATGGGCGGAAGGCCGGTTGCGATGGTCGATATCCTCTCCGTCACGAGCGATCGGCTCCGCGACGAAGTGACCCGGGGCATGGTCGCGGCATCCGCACAGTTCGGCGTCCCGATCGTGGGCGGGCACCTGCATCCGAATACGCCCTACAGCGTCGTGGATGTGGCGATCCTCGGGACGGCCACGATGGACCAGATCATCTTCTCGAACACGGCAGAGGAGGGCGACGTGGTCGTCGCGGCGATAGACCTCGACGGCCGGGTGCACCCGTCGTGCTGCTTCAACTGGGACTCGGTCACGATGAAGTCGGCGGAAGCGGTGCGGGCCCAGATCCGGGTGATGGAGGATCTCGGCAAAGAGCACCTGGTGACGGCCGGGAAGGATATCAGCAACCCGGGCGTCATCGGGACGCTCGGGATGCTCCTCGAGGTGAGCGGGAAGGGCGCGGTGATCGACCTCGAGGCGATACCCCGGCCGGACCTCTCGGCGATCGACCTCTCCTTCGAGCAGTGGGTGCGCATGTACCCCGGCATGGGTTTCATCCTGACCGTCAAACCGGAGAACGTGGAGGAGGTCCGCCGCCGGTTTGCCGACGTCGGGATCACCGCCGCCGCTATCGGGGAGGTGAACGGGAGCCGGAGGCTCTCCGTCAGGTACCTGGGCCGGGAGACGCAGGTCTTCGATCTGGACCGGGAAGGGATCATGCGCTTCTTCCCCGAAGGAGGGGCATGCCGGTAACGGTCGGGCTTGGTGCGGCGTCCCCAGATCCAAAGATCCTCTCGACGGTCCGGGCGGTCGGCCGGGAGGTCGATATCATCCTTTTTTCCCCTCCGGGGACCGCCGGTTCGTTTGGTGATGCGGCTACGGTCGTCGAGGCCGTGGAGCCGGAGGTCGCGCTCATCGAGGCTCTCTACGCCGGCAGGATCGATGCCGCCGTCAGGGGCACTCTCCCCGCATCATCCACCCTGAAATACCTCAAGCAGACTGCGGGTGTCGAATGCCTCGAGCGGATCGCCCTCCTCGAGACCGCCGACGGCCGCCTCTTCCTCCTCGCCCCCGTCGGGGTCGACGAGGGCTGGACGGTCGAGGAAAAGGTGCGGTTCGTCAGAATAGGCAGGGATATCGCCCGGAGTTTCGGGCTCGCCGAGGGAGTGGCGATCCTCTCGGGAGGGCGGCTCGGGGATATCGGGCGGCATCCGTCCGTCGACCGGACGATGGCGGATGCCGAGCTCGTCGCACGCCTGACCGGTGCGGAGCACACCGAGATCCTGATCGAGGAGGCGGTGGGGAGGTACGGGATGGTCGTGGCGCCCGACGGGATATCCGGGAACCTGATCTTTCGCACGCTCGTCTTCCTCGGAGCCGGGGCGGGGCATGGTGCTCCGGTGGTAAATATCGATAGAATTTTCGTGGATACGTCGCGCGCCTCTGCAGATTATACCAATGCAGTAATGCTTGCGAAATCTCTGGCGCAATTAAAAAGTCCGTGATTTGTTATCTAATGGGGGGTTGGTGTCCATTTTTTGGTTTTTTCAATCGGCACCGTTCCCTGCCGGTTATCGGGGTGCCCTGTCCAGACATACCCTCAATGGTGAAGATAAACGCAGATTTCCGAGATTATCCCGAAACGTTTAAATATTAACTAATACACCTCTTTTTAGAGGTGGAATGAGATTATGGCAGATCTACCTATTGCTGCGGTTGTACGTATCGCAAAAAAGAATGGTGCTGAGAGAGTGGGCAGCGACGCTGCTGCCGCACTGGTTACCAAGGCTGAGGCGTACATCGCCGAGCTGACCAAGGAAGCCAACAGGCTTGCCCAGCACGCGGGACGCAAGACGATCAAGGCGGAAGACGTCGACCTCGCGGTTAAATCCGCGTAAATCGACCTCTCTTTCCTTCTCTTTACCGGGGTCCGTTTGGGCCCCATTTCAAATCTCTCCCAGACCCGGACGTTCTTTGTGGTTCCTGTCGTCGACGGTATCGTAGCCCTCGCTCCGGGGTTCGTGTCCGGCGGGTGAGTGCCGCGTGCGGCGACTGCCGGGATACCGTGAAGCGCGAGCGGAAGCGAACGTGAGCGTCGCCTGCCCGGCCTGCAGGTGGGTATCCGGGCAGGTGATGGGTGTCAGACGCTTCTATCTTCGATTTCAGCCCGGTTATGCGTCGGTAAGGTGGAATCGGGCATCCGTCGCAGAACGCAGGTCTTAGGAGCCGATACGTCGTTGTTGGGGTGAGGCTTCTCCCGGAGAAACCGGACGGGACCCCGGTCAAAAAAAAGTTATCCTGCTCCCGGGCTCACAGCGAGCCTTTGGTGCTCGGCACGTCGCCTATCGCAGGATCGATTGCCACGGCGGCCCGGAGCGCCCGGGCGAACGCCTTGAACGCCGCCTCGCAGATGTGGTGGTCGTTCCTGCCCGTGACCGTGATGTGGGCGGTGATCCCGGCATGGCTGCAGAGGCTGTGGAAGAAGTGCTCGATGAGGTCGCCGGGGATGCCGCCCGGGCCCACCGGCGAGAAGTCGCCCTCGAAGACGAGGTAGCCCCGGCCGCCTACGTCGAGCGCCACCCGGGCGAGCGCCTCGTCCATCGGGACGGCGGCGTCCGCGAACCGGGTGATCCCTCTCCCGTCGCCGACCGACTCGGCGAGAGCCGTCCCGAGGACGATCCCGATATCCTCGATGGTGTGGTGGGGATCCACGGCAAGGTCGCCGGTCGCGCGGACGGAAAGATCGATCCGCCCGTGCCGGGCAAACGACGCGAGCATGTGGTCGAAGAACGGTATCCCGGTCTCGATGGTTCCGGCCCCCGTCCCGTCGAGGTCGAGGGAGAGGGTGATATCGGTCTCCCGTGTCGCGCGGTGGACCTCACTCGTTCGCATGCGCCGCCTCCATGGCCTCCGGGAGCCGCACCTTCCCGGCGTAGAGGGCGGACCCGAGGACCGCCCCCGCCGCTCCGGCATCCCGGAGCGCCGCGACGTCCCCGGGGCTCGATATCCCGCCCGAGACGACGACCGGGACCTTCACTCTCGCGAGGAGTTCCGTCACGGGTTCGATGGCGATCCCCTGCTGGAGCCCCTCCACGTCCACATTCGTATAGAGGAGCGATCCCGCGCCGAGGCTCTCGAACCGCTCCGCCCAGGATAGGTAACTGCCTGCCGGGCGCTCCCAGCCCTCGATCATCACCTCGCCGGCCCGGGCGTCGATGCCCGCCATCACCCGCTCGCCGCCGAACTCTTCGGCAAGCGTTCGGATCATCTCCGGCTCCCGGACGGCCTGGGTCGAGACGATCACCCGGTCGACGCCGGCGTCAAGCCACCCCGCGGCATCCTCCACGCTCCTGATACCGCCCCCGAGTTCGGTGAACGTCTCCGTCTCGCGGGTGAAAGCCCGGATCAGGTCGGCGTTTTTGCGCGCGCGGCCGAACGCCCCGTCCAGGTTGACGACGTGAAGGCCGTCGGCTCCCTCGTCAAGCCACCGGTGCGCCCAGGCGGCCGGATCGCCGTAGACCGTCGCCGCCTCAGGCCGCCCCTGCACGAGCTGCACGCATCGCCCGTCCAGGATATCAACTGCAGGATAGATCTCCATGCTCTCAGCGTATGATCCGTTCGATGGGCATGACTAATATGTCTTTTGCGCCGGCCCGCTTTAACTGGTTGATTAACTGGTAGACCCGCTCCTCTTTCACGACGGCGTGAACGGCGACCAGATTCTCGTCGGAAGCCACGTCCATCACCGTCGGCCCGGAGAGGCCGGGCAGCACCTCCCGCACGTCCGCAAGAGCGTTCCGCTGGACGTTCATCATCAGGTAGCACTGCCCCTTCGCCCGGATGACGCTTTCGAGGGCGAGGATGATCTCGTCGATCTTTTCGCGCTTGGCCGTCAGCGAGGCGGGGTTCGCCACCAGGACGGTCGTGGACGCAAGCACCTCGTCGACGACGCGGAGGTGGTTCGTCCGCAGCGTCGTCCCCGAGGAGGAGAGGTCGACGATGGCGTCGGCGATCCCGAGGTGCGGCGTCGCCTCGCATGCTCCGCCCACGGTCACGATCGTGACGGCGACCCCGTGCCCGGCAAAGAACGCGCGGGTGATCGCCGGGAACTCGGTCGCCACCTTTGCACCTGCAAGGTCGGCGACGGTCTCGATGTCGGACTCCTCCGGCACGGCGACGACGAGCGTGGCCTTTCCGGTCTGCAGGTCGAGAACCTGTTCGACCGCGGAACCCCGCTCCATGACCATATCCTTCCCGGTGATCCCGAGATCGGCAACGCCGCTCGCCACGTACTCCGGTATGTCGATCGGGCGGGCGAAGAGGATCTCCACGTTCGGGTCGCGGGTCCGGGTGATGAGTCTGCGCTCGCTGCCGCCTTCGGCCAGGTGGAGGCCGCTCTTCTCGATCAACTCGTTGATGGGCCCGGAGATCCTCCCTTTGTTCGGGATGGCGAGACGAACGAGTCCGGGTCCGGGCACGGGGTGCCGGGGTGACGGTTTACTCATGGGTTAGAACAACTCCGAAAATATTGAGAGAGGGTTAGAAGGTAGAGAGTTCTCCCCTGATAACCTTCTCGGTGATGGTGGGGGTCTTCTCCAGCCATTCGTCGATGATCGCCTCGATATCGGGCTTGACGGAGCTGATGTCGACGCCCGGTTTCGTGAGGATCTGGGCGCTCGCCACGTGCGGCTGGTCGATCGGGTAGCCGATCTGGGAGAGCATACGGACGTACATCTCCTCAATGCCGTCGACCTTCGCGACGCAGTCCTGCGCTACCTGGGTCGCGAGGAGGTTGTAGATCTTGCCGATGTGGTTGATCGGGTTCTTGCCGCTCGTCGCTTCCATGCTCATCGGGCGGTTCGGGGTGATCAGCCCGTTCGCACGGTTGCCTCTGCCGACCGAGCCGTCGTCGCCCATCTCGGCGGAGGTGCCCGAGACCGTCAGGAAGACGCTGCCGCCCTCGAGGTCGTCGGCGGTGTTGACGGCGACGTTGACCGATCGTTTGGTGAACTGTTTTGCGACCGCCGCGATCTGCTCCGTCAGGAAGTTCTTCTGCTCGATGTATTCGGCGATGCCCGAGCAGTAGCGGTCCACGAACGCCATCGCGATGGTCAGGGTGATGGCATCGCCGTCACGCAGGCACATGATCTTGCAGTCCTGGCCGATGACGGGGTACTTCGGGCGGAGCGTACCGTCGATGAACGCGGAAACGCCCCTGACAATGCTCTCCGCCTCGCTGAACGGTGCGTGCCCGACGCCGAACGAGGTGTCGTTCGCCCGCGGGACCATTCCTTCGCAGGACCGGAAGACGTCCTGCAGGTCGGTCGACCCCTTGCCCATCCGGCAGTCGACGATGATGTCGCGGTCCATGTTGATGGCGGGGAGGATCGACTTGATGTAGTCCCGTGCCGCCTCGACGGCGATCGCGTCTGCGGGGATGTTTATGCCGTTGAATGTCTTCGTGGCCCGTCCCGATATGAGGAAGTAGATCGGCTTTGTGATCGTGCCGCCGCCGAACTTCGGGAGCGATTCGCCCGCAACGACCTCCCCCTGGTCGGTGTTGTGGTGCAGGACGCTGCCGCACTCTTCCAGGTACGACCTGCTGAGTGCCCTGCTGATCGACTCCGCGATGCCGTCTGCGAGACTGTCCGGGTGCCCGAGGCACTTGCGCTCCACCAGTTCTATCCGCTGCTTCTCGATCGGGATCTGGTCAAGCCCTTCTACGCTGATGTTCCTGGTCATCAAATCCACCGTAGTTCTAAAGTGTGATAAGAGAAATGATTGCAATTCATATAACCATTTCTAACCGTCACTACGGAGGCGGATGTCGGAACGGATGCTGATCTTGCAGTTTCCGTCCCTGAAGATGCGCACCATGCCTCCGCTCTCGGAGACCGTGATGCCGATGGCCGGGATCTCGTGGGTGATGGATGCGGTTGCGCGGTGCCTCCCTCCGAGGCCCCCGGGAAGAGAGATGCCCCGCCCGGTGACGTCCAGGTAGCGGCCCGCCGCCCGCACCTCGCCGGTTTTATCGATGACGAAGACGCCGTCGAGCTGGGCGAACTCTTTGACGCTCTCCCAGTTGTCCCGGTTCTTGATGTCCCGGAGCGTTCCGGGCTGCCCCTGGTAGGGGTTGAGGATCGCCTGGTGGGAGTGCCGGAAGATCTCCTCCGGGTCGCCGATGATGAACGCGGTGCCGATGGCTCTCCCTTCCCTCCCCTCGACCGCGATCTCGAGGGCCAGCGTGAGGGCAGCGTGGAGCACCTCGCGGGGGACGATGTCGGAGAAGTCTTTTAAGTTGATGAAGTTCTTCCCCTCCTCGATGTCGTAGAGGATGACGGCGTAGGGAAAGACGCCGACGACGAGGCCGCTCTCCAGGTTGCGCCGGAGGTAGAGGTGGACGGCGGCGTCGAGCATGTGCCGCTCGCTCACCTCCAGGATATCGTGCATGGTGAGGTCTTTCAAGACGTCGAGCTGGAGTTCCTGCACCCGGATGATCGGGATATCGGGCACCTCCGCGAGAACCGGCGCCGGTTCGACGAATGAGACGATCGCCCGCGCCCCGATCTTCACCGCCACGTCGCATGCGGTTGCAAGCATCAGGTCGCCGTTCATAGTACCTCGCGGATCAGTCCTGGTATCTCCGAAGGACGGGACGCGACGGGGATCTCGAGGGCGCGAAGCCGCCGGACCTTGGACCGGGCGTCGCCCTCCCCTCCCTCGATGATCGCGCCCGCGTGGCCCATCCTCTTCTCGGGCGGGGCGCTCACGCCGGCGATGTAGGTGACGACCGGGAGATCGGTCGACCGGACGCCTTCCTCCTCCAGGTTGCCGCCCACCTCGCCGATGACGATGACCGCCTTCGTGTGGGGATCCTCGTCGAACCGGGCGAGGACGTCGACGAACGTCTGGCCGATCACCGGGTCGCCGCCGATCCCGACGATCGTGCTCTGGCCGATGCCGGCGCGGGTGAGTTCGTCGAACACCTCGTAGGTGAGGGTCCCGCTCCGGGAGACGACGCCGACGTTGCCGCGGCGGGCGAGGTGGGCCGGCATGATCCCGAGTTTGCACTCTCCCGGCGAGAGGAGTCCCGGGCAGTTCGGGCCGATGACCGTGCAGTCGTGGAGTTTCGCGTAGGCGATGGCCGACATAGCGTCGTGAACCGGGATGTGCTCGGTGATGACGACCGCAAGCTCGATCCCCGCGTGCGCCGCTTCCATGACCGCGTCGCCAGCGGCGCCTGCCGGGACGAAGACGACGCTTGCGGTCGCGTCGTGCTCGGCGAGCGCTTCCTTGACGGTGTTGTAGACGGGTACACCGTGAACCTCCCGGCCGGCCTTCCCGGGCGCGACCCCGGCGACGACGCCCCGTCCCCCGACCTCGCGGGCGTAGGCGTTCATCAGTTCCGTATGAAACGTGCCCTGCCTGCCGGTGATGTTCTGGACGATCACGCCGAGATTCTTATCGCCGTAGATCATAGTGAGACCTCCATCGCCGCTTTCACGGCGGCATCCATGCTCTCGAGCATCCGGTAGCCGCATCCGGCGAGCAGTCGCCGCCCCTCCTCCTCGTTCGTCCCGGCCATCCGGACGATGACCGTCGGCGTGACGCCGGCGGCGATGATCCCCTTCGCCACCTCGTCGCATCGGGTGATGCCCCCGAGGAGGTTGACGACGATCACGTTCACCCCGGGCATGCTCGCGACGAGCCTGACGGCGTGCATCACGCGCTCCTGGTCGGCGCCGCCCCCGACGTCGAGGAAGTTCGCCGCCCGCCCGTTGTAAAACTCGATGAGGTCGAGCGTCGACATCGTGAGCCCGGCGCCGTTGCCGATGACCCCGATGCTCCCGTCCAGTTCCACGTAGGAGAAACCGTGCTTCTCGGCCTCGCGCTCGCGTTCCGAGAGGTCGCGGTTGACCGCTATCCCCTGGCGGGCGAGGGCGTTGTCGTCGACGATCAGCTTCGCGTCCGCCGCGTAGACCCCCCGCGGCGTCGTCACGAGCGGGTTGATCTCCGCGAGCATGGCATCCTTCCCCTGGAATACGTGGTAGAGGCAGTTTATGACGGGGGCGAGTTCCTTCGGCGCGCCGCCGAGGAGTTCCCGCATCAAAAACGGCGGGATGTCCCGGAGGAGAGGGGATACGACGACTCTCCGTACGGCGGACTCGTCCTCTTGTGCCATCTTCTCGATCTCCACCCCGCCGGCGTCCGCGAAGAGTACCACCGGCTGTCTGCTCGACCGGTCGACCGCGATGCTGACGTAGTACTCGTGCTCGATCGCCAGTCGCTCCTCTGCGAGGATCTCCCCGACCGGGACGCCCTTGATCTCCCGGGAGAAGAGTTCCCGGGCGGTCTCGGCCGCTGTCGCGCGGTCGGCCATCAGGACGCCGCCGGCCTTTCCGCGCCCGCCGACGTCCACCTGCGCCTTCAGCACCACACCGCCGCCGAGGTCCGGCAGGTGTGCCGCGACCTCCTCCGGTGCCCGTATAACGACCCCTTTCGGGACCGGTATCCCGTACTCTGCAAAGACCCGTTTTGCCTCGTATTCCAGTAGTTTCATGGGTTCACGCTCGTTCTCCGAGTTCGAATCCTCTCTTTAACGCCTTCAGATTCAGTTCCTCGGTGCCTTTCGGGACGCTGTCGAGCACCGCACGCTCGATCGCCTCCCTGCTCACGACCCCGGTTGCGGTCACGAGGGCGCCGATCATCACGATATTCGCGACAATCTCCCGCCCGAGAGTGTTTTTCGCCTCCGATGTCGCCGGGATCTCGTAGTAGCGGCAGTCCGGGCGCGACCGGACCAGGTCGGAGTCGACGAGCATGACTGCATCTTCCCGCGCTGAAACCCCGTACTTCTCGAACCCCTGCTGGGACATGATGACGTAGATGTCCGGTTCGGTCACCTCGGGGTAGAGGATCGGCTCATCGTCGATCACCACCTGCCCCATCGAGGCGCCGCCCCGCGCCTCCGGGCCGTAGACCTGGGTCTGGACGGCGTATTTGTCGTCGTAGAGCGCCGCCGCCCGCCCGAGAATGACCGCGGAGAGGAGGACCCCCTGTCCGCCGTATCCCGAGAACCTGATCTCGTGTCTCATGGGCGCACCCCCATCGCCGGCCGGCTCCTTCGGACCAGTTCCCCGACGGTGAAGGCCCCTTCGGGGATTGGTTTTCCTTCCGCGACCAGCCGATCACGCTTCGCGACAAGCATCGCGTGGCTCCGGAGGTGCTCGATCATCTCCGAAACCCGCCGGAGCTTGTTGTGGCGGCCGTAGTTGGTCGGGCACTGGGTCCGTACCTCGATGAACGCGAGCCCCGGCGTCTGCATCCCGGCGGCGACGGCCTTCGTGAGTTCCTTGACGTGGTAAGACGTCCAGCGCGCGACGTAGTTCGCGCCTGCGGCGACAGCAAGTTCCGCGAGGTCGAAGGCCGGTTCGCTCATCCCGTAGGGCGTCGTCGTCGAGATCGCCCCCGGCGGGGTCGTCGGGCTTCCCTGCCCGCCGGTCATGCCGTAGATGTGGTTGTTCATGCAGACCACGGTCATGTCCACGTTCCGGCGGCAGGCGTGGATGAAGTGGTTCCCGCCGATGGCGGCGAGGTCGCCGTCTCCCGTGAAGACGACGACGTGCAGGTCCGGCCGCGCCATCTTCACGCCGGTGGCGAACGCGAGCGCCCGCCCGTGGGTGGTGTGGAGCGAGTCGGTGAGGATGTAGCCGGGAGCCCGGGAGGAGCACCCGATCCCGGAGATGAAGACCGTCTCGTTGCGTTTCCAGCCCATCTCCTCGACTGCCGCGAGGGTGCAGTTGATGACCGTCCCGTTCCCGCACCCGGTGCAGTAGATGTGCGGCAGGCGGTCGTCCCGGAACCAGTCGGGCGCGATCATCGGTGCGCCTCCAGCGCCCGCACGAGTTCGGCGGGGGTGTGGAGTTCGCCGCCGATCTTCGGGATGGAGACGACCGGCTGGTCCACGTGGCGCTGGACCTCCCGCACCATCTGGCCCATGTTCAGTTCCGGCATCAGGAAGACCTTCGCGTTCGGGAAGATCTTGAGGGCGAACTCCGGGAACGGCCAGACGACCCGGAGGCGCAGATGGCCGATCGAGTCGTCGGGACGGTCGCGCATCACCTGCTCGACCGTCCGCGACGGTGGGCCGTAGGTGACGAAGACCGTCTCGGCATCGGGGTTTACGACCTCGTAGTCGGCGATATCGCGGCGTGCCGACTCGACCTTGGCGACCAGCCGCCGCACCAGCCGGTCGTGTGCCTCGGGATCGGTCGTGTCCGGGTAGCCCCGCTCGTCGTGGGTGAGGCCGGTCACATGGATGGATCTCCCCGACCCGAAGGGCGCGAACCCGGGAGTCCCGTCGTCCCCTCCCTCGAACGGGAGAGCGCCCTCCGCAAGCGGGCGGGGGCGTTCGATCTCGACCGCGTCGGGGATGGTCACCCGCTCGCGCATGTGGCCGACGATCTCGTCGGACATCACGAACGTGGGGACCCGGTACCGGTCGGCGAGGTCGAAGGCTTTTGCGGTCAGGTCGAACATCTCCTGGACGGAGTTCGGGGTGAGCGCAATGGTGCTGTAGTCGCCGTGCGACCCGAACCGGCACTGGAGCATGTCGCCCTGCGCCGCCCGCGTCGGCTGCCCGGTGCTCGGGCCACCGCGCTGGATGTTGACGACGACGCACGGGGTCTCGGTCATGACCGCGTAGCCGATGTTCTCCATCATCAGCGAGAACCCGGGGCCGCTCGTCGCGGTCATGGCTCGTGCCCCCGTCCAGGCGGCGCCGATCACCGCGGCGATGCTCGCGAGTTCGTCCTCCATGGAGATGAAGACCCCGCCGGCTTTCGGGAGTTTCCGGGCCATGGCCTCGGCTATTTCGGTCGACGGCGTGATGGGGTAGCCGCCGAAGAACCGGCACCCGGCGGCGAGCGCGCCTTCGGCACAGGCGGCGTTCCCCTGCATGAACTCGGTTCGGCTCAAAACTCCACCTCCACCCGGTGAGGCTCGAACGGCTTCTCCTCGACCCAGGAGATGGCCTGGTCAGGGCAGATCATGTGGCAGACCCCGCAGAGCATCCTGCCGTAGAGGGCCTGCAGCCTGCAGTTCGTACACCGTTCGGGGCGGTCGAGGATGGGGGTGACGATCCCCCGGCTGTTGAGTTCCGTTCCCTCCCGAAATATACCGTAGGGGCAGACCAGCACGCAGAGGTTGCATCCTTTGCAGCGGCTTTCATCGATGACGAGTTTCATGAGACGGTATCCTGCTTAGTATTGAATCGCTGGTGAAATTGTGTTTTCGCTTTCTCGCGTACGGCGCGGAAGAGATCGCCGCCGTGGGCGTCGATCCCGACCGTCAGTGGCAGATGATCGGCTTCGATGACCCAGACCGCCTCGGCCATGCCGAGGTCTTCGAAATAGACCCCTTTGAGGGTCATGCGGGCGGCGGCGAGCGCGGCGCACCCTCCGGTGAGCGCGAGGTAGACTCCGTGCCCCCGGAGGTGCTCGACCACCTCCTGTCCCATGCCGCCTTTGCCGACGAGGGCGCGGACGCCCGCGTCGATGAGAAATCCCGTGAGCCTGTTCATCCGGGCGGACGTCGTGGGGCCGGCGACGACGAGCCGGCCGTCCTGCACCACCGGGCCGCAGTGGTAGACCGCGGCGCCCTCCGAATCGAAGGGGATGCCTTCTTCCATCATCCGCAGGTGGGCTTCGTCCCGTGCGGTGTAGATCGTTCCCGAGAGCGTGACCGTATCGCCCGCCCGGAGGTCGAGCACCTCGGCGCCGAGCGGTGTCGTGAGGTTCAACGCTTCACCTCCACGGTCGCCCGCCGGCATGCCCAGCACTGGACGTTCACCGCCACCGGGAGGGACGCGGTGTGGCAGTCCGCCCGCTTCACCTTCACGCTGAGCGCCGTCGTGTCGCCCCCAAGCCCCATCGGCCCGATCCCGAGGGCGTTGACCGCGTCGCAGAGTTCCGCTTCAAAGTCGCCCATGACGTCCACCGGGAGGAGCAGGGCTTCCTTTGCGAGCGCGGCCGCCATATCGAACGTCCCGCCGATCCCGACGCCGAGGATCACCGGAGGGCAGGGTTTCCCTCCCGCAAGAAGCATCGTCTCGGCGACGAATTTCGGGATCTCCTTCGCCTGTGAGGGGAGGAGCATCCCGATCCTCGAGACGTTCTCCGAACCCGCACCTTTCGGGAGCACCGTCACCGTGAGCCTCTCCCCGGGCGTCACGTGTACCGCAGGCATCCCGGCACCGGTGTTGTCGCCGGTGTTCTCCCGGGTGAGGGGGTCGACGACGTTCGGGCGGAGGGGGATCGCGGCCGTTGCTCTCTGCACCCCTTCCCGCACCCCTTCAAAAAGGGCGGGTGAGAGCCCGATATCGGGCGGGAGGGTGAGGTAGACCACCGGCACGCCGGTATCCTGACAGATCGGCACCCGCCGCTCTTCTGCGAACGCGATGTTCTCGAGGATATTGCCGAGTTCCCGGCGTGCGATCTCGTCCCTCTCGGCTGCCGCTGCCCTCCGGAGCGCCGCGAGCACATCGGGAGGCAGCCGGATCTCGGCCTCCAGGAGTGCTCTCTCTGTGGCGTCTGCCAGTGCGCTCGAAAGCGTCGGATCTGCCGGATTGACCATCATGTATACTGGTGGGAAGAGACTATAAATACCTATATTTCTCCCGGTAGCGGATACGCCGCCTCCGGGGAGTTCCCCGGAAAAAAGATGGGAAGTGATGCGGGTTTATGCTGCCGGCGCCCGCTCTTCGACGATTCTTGCGGGAGTCGGAAGTTTGTATATGCCGCGCTTGAGCGAAACCTTGGCCTTGTCGACATACTGCGGGCTCGTCCAGACGGAGAAGACCTTCTGGCCCTTCTCCACCCGTGCCGCGGTGCCGACGGCTTTGCCGAAGGCGAGACGCATGCCTTCCGAGACACGGTCCGCTCCTGCGCCGGTTGCCTGCTTGTTCTCCCGGAGAACGTGGTGCGGGAACGTCCGGATCTTCAGGTGGAAGTTTGCCCTCCCGACCTCCTTCTGGAGCTGCCGGTTGATACCGATACGGGCGGCCTCAAGAGCCGTGTGGCGTATCTGGCAGGTCTCGTCGACGACGATGGAGAGTTCGACCGGGTAATCCTCGGTGAGGTTGCCCATATCGAACTGCACGATCTTGCTGCCCGGCACGCCGCCCATGTATTCCCTGCGTGTATATGCTTTCTTTGCGAGATTCCTGTACATCTTCGCTGGTTTTCGTACCATCGTTAAAAACTCCTGCCGATCTTTGAGTGCTTTATAAAATGGAGATGTCCTCTAATAAACCTTACTGGGTGTTTTCGGTCTCGTCGATCATCCGGAGTACCCTTCGCCGGACTTCTGCGAACTCTGCACTGGTGCGGTCCCGCGGATGCGGCCAGGGGATCTCGATGATCTCCCGGATGGATCCCGGGCGCGGTGAGAGGACAACGATCCTGGTGGCGAGGTAGACCGCTTCGTCGACGCTATGGGTGACGAAGACGATCGTCTTCTTCGTCTGTTCCCAGAGGAAGAGGAGTTCTTTCTGCATCCTGTTCCGGGTCTGGGCGTCCAGCGCCCCGAACGGTTCGTCCATGAGGAGAACGTCGGGGTCGTTTGCGAGCGCTCTTGCGATCGCCACGCGCTGCCGCATCCCGCCGGAGAGTTCGTAGGGGTAGGCGTCCCGGAACTGGGAGAGGCCGACCATCTCGATGTAGCGATCCGCTGTCCGCCGGCGCTCCTCCTTTGCGACGCCTTTCATCTCGAGGCCGAAGGCGACGTTGTCGATCACCCTCCGCCAGGGGAAGAGGGAGTACTCCTGAAAGACCATCCCCCGCTTGGGATCCGGGCCGGTGACCGCGCGGCCGTCGACGGTCACGGCCCCGGTGGTCGCGGTCTCGAGCCCGGCGATGATCCGGAGAAGCGTTGTCTTCCCGCATCCCGACGGTCCGACCAGGCAGATGAACTCCGTATCGCGGATCTCCAGGTTGACGCCCTCGAGTGCCTGCGTGGCGGTGCCGTCCTCTTTCGGGAAGGCCTTGCCGAGATCCCGTATCGTAACCCCGCTCATTCTAGGCCACCTCCCCTGCATGCCACCGCAGGAGCCTCTGGTCGACGTAGTTTCGGAAGATGCGGTCGATGATGAGGCCTGCAAACCCGAGGATCAGCATGTAGACGACGACGTTGGGCATCTGGTGGAGGTAGTAGTTATGCCAGAGCTGGTAGCCGAGCCCCGACCGGGAGACACCGAACATCTCGGCGGCCACGAGACACATCCACCCGACGCCCATGGCGATCCTGATCCCGGATGCTATCGCCGGGATGGCGGCGGGAAGGGCGACGTAGCGGATCAGCTCGAGCGAGGTGTCGCACCCGAGCACCTTGCCCGCCTCGACGAAGACCTTCGGGACGGACCGGAACGCGGCGTAGGTCGCGGTCAGGATCGGGAAGAATGCCCCGGCGAAGATGACGAAGCCGGCCGCCTGGGTGGTGAGCCCGAACCAGATGATGGCGAACGGGATCCAGGCGAGCGGCGGTATGGGGCGGAGGATCTCGATGATCGGGTCGAGCAGGAAGTCCGCCACCCGGAACCATCCCATCAGGATCCCTACGGGGACGCCGAGGAGGAGCGCTGCGATGAGTCCTATTCCGAAATGCTCCAAACTTACTACGATGTCGGCAACGAGGGTGCCGGACTCGAGGAGGGTTACGAACGCGCCGGCGACGTCGGTGACGCTCGGGAGGATGAAGGATCGCCCCACCACGTATTCGGCGACGATCTGCCAGATCGCAGCCGCGACGACGAGCGCTGCGATGCCGAGTAGTCGTTTCTGTGTCTGTCGGTTCATGTCTTTATTCCGTTGCCTGGTTGTTGCCGATGCGGGCCGTTTTGCCCCGGGATAATTCTCCAATATTTCATCGGCACGCCCATAAAAGAAACTGTTGGAGTAAAAATGGGTGAAGTTCCCGGGTTATGCCCGGGCCCTGTCGTAGAACGAGAAGTTGAAGAGGTCGTCTTCCGTGAGGGGGTTGCTGATGTAGCCGAGTTCGTACTGGAGCTCGGTGTACTCGACGACCGACGTCGTGATGACGTGCGGGTCAGCGGTCCAGGTGCCGTCCCAGTCCCGGAAGGATGCCTTCACGGTCTCGACGTTCTGTCCGGTTTTGCTCGCGTAGATGGATGCGGCCTCGTCGGGGTGTTCGAGGTTGTACTCCGTCGCCCTGATGTGCGTCTTCACGCTCTGCTCGACGATGTCAGGGTGGTCCCGGATCAGGGAGCCGCTTGCAACCATGACGCAGCAGGCGTGGTCTTTCATCATCTCGCCCGATTTAACCACGGTTCTTCCCGTGCCCTCCGCCGCGATGATGGCCGGGGACGGGTGGGGCAGGAAGACGCCGTCGACCTGCCCTGCAGAGATGGCGGTGGTGGCGGCGCCGGGGTCCATGGCGATGATCTCGACGCTTGCGGGGTCGACGCCGTTCTCCTGCAGCCAGGACCGCAGGATGGTGTCCTGGATTGTTCCCGGCGGGAAGGTGGCGATCTTCTTGCCCACGAGGTCGGCGGGGGTCGAGTACGGAACCTCGGTCCTGAGCACCAGGTCCGAGCCTTGGGTCTGCACCGCGGCAACGATCTTGGCGTCAAGCCCGCTGCTCACGGCCGCGACGAACGGGGCGGCGCCGACGAAGGCGATGTCAAGGTCGCCGGCAAGCATCGCCTGCATCTCGGTCGCGCCGGTGCCGAACTCGTAGTCGGTCACCTGCGTGATGCCGAGCGGTTCGAGGTCTTCCTGCCACCATCCCTTCTCCATCGCGGTGGTGTGGGAAACCTGGTGGGTGCTCGGCTGGTAGCCGATCCGGAGATGCGTTACGTCGCCGGTTCCGGTGTCGGTGCACCCGCTTACAAACGTGAACGCCGCGACCAGGGCCACGGCCAGAAGAATTGCGGTTAGCGATCTCATTGGTCTCTCCATCCGTATGTGGATGTGTAGTCTTCATGGTATCAGTATATAGTATTGTCGAAAATAGGGGGGATTGTTATACTTTAGTAGTAATTTCCAATCGAGTTTTATCCTTTTATGGGGGATCGGTTGCGGGGCGGAGAGGCCGGCCGGGGGTGCGGACAGTTCAAGGTGATGTTCTTTTTGATTGGGGCTGCTGGAATGGTAGGGATGGCAAAACCCCGGTACGCTGGACCGTGGGAGTATCGCCTTGGGGGGGGTGGGGACAGGGGAGGGGGGCACGCCCCCCTCCCCGTTAGCCCCTCCCCCCAGACGCGATACCCGATGGAAAGCCGTGGACGGGCAAGTGTAATTGAAGGGCGTATGAGCGTCGCATGAATGGGCACCCCTTGGACGGGAACCTGCTCATCCCTCTCCCCCACCCCGGGCGTGGTTTTAATCTCTCCCCCGGTCAAACGGTACAGACAGGACTGTTGATATAATGCGTTCGGATCAGATTCGGCAGGGCCGTCTTGCCGGCGAGCGGTCGGGCGATCTCGAGCACTTTCTTGCATCGATGGACGCCGACCGCTGGATTGCAAGGGCGGACCTCCTCGTGGATATGGCGCACCTCCTCGGGCTCTCGCGGCAGGGGATCATCGACGAGGCCCCGGCACGTGCGCTGATGGCGGCGCTCCTCGATCTCTACGACCACGGAGTTCCGGAGGAGGCGTTCGACGAGCGGTTCGAGGACGTCCACGCGGGCAAGGAGGCCTACCTCATCGACCGGGTGGGCGAGGACTTCGGCGGCCGCCTCCACATGGGCCGGTCCCGCAACGACGAAGTCGCGACCTGCATCAGGATTCGGCTAAAAGAGGAGATCATTGCCCTCCTGCGGTCGCTCGTCGATCTCCGGGCGACCCTGCTCGACGTCGCCGCCGGCCATACGGGGACGGTGATGCCGGGCTTCACCCATCTCCAGCACGCCCAGCCCACGACGCTGGCCCACTACCTCCTCGCCTACGAGCAGGCCTTCTCCCGCGATACGGCCCGGCTGCGGGAGGCGTATGCCCGGGTGGATGTATCGCCGCTCGGTTCGGCGGCGTTCGCCTCGACCGGCTTTCCCCTCGACCGCGCCTACACCGCGAGCCTTCTCGGCTTCTCCCGCCCGGCGGGAAACAGCATGGACGCGGTCGCAGCACGGGACTTCGCGATTGAGGTGCTTGCCGATGCCTCCATCTGCATGACGTCGACGAGCCGGCTCTGCGAGGAGCTCGTCCTCTGGAGCACGGCGTTCGTCGGGTTCGTCCGGCTCGACGATGCCTACTGCTCCTCCTCCTCGATCATGCCCCAGAAGAAGAACCCGGACGTGGCGGAGATCATGCGGGCAAAGGCAGGGTCGGTCGCAGGCTCGCTTGCCGCGGCGATCACGATCACGAAGGGCCTGCCCATGAGTTACAACCGCGACCTCCAGGAACTGACCCCGCACCTCTGGCGCGGCGTGGAGGCCGCGAGGCAGAGCATCCCGCTCCTTTCCGGGATGCTCGGGTCTGCTACGTTCGATGCGGAACGGATGGCCGCCGAGGCGGGGAGAGGGTTCTCCACCGCGACGGAACTCGCCGACGTCCTCGTCCGGGAGTACGGGCTCCCCTTCCGCACCGCCCACCGAATCGTCGGGCGGGCGGTCAGGCACGGGTCGCTCGACCTCGCAACACTCGAGGCCGCCGCTCGCGAAGCGGCCGACTTCTCGGTCGTGGAACTGGGGCTGACCCGGGAGAAGATCGACGCCGTCCTCGATCCCCGCCATGCCGTCGCGGTCAGGAACATCGTCGGCGGCCCGGCGCCCGAGGCGGTCGCGGCGCAGATTTCGGAGCAGAGAAACCTCCTCGCCCGGGATAAGGCCTGGGCGGAAGAGACGGAATCAGCATTATCGGGCGCATTCGAACACCTTATCCTTGAAGCACGGAGGTTTGCAGCATAATGGAGAGACTCGAGACCGGTGACCTGGTGCGGTACGCAAACGGCGGAACCGCGCTCACCGGCACCTACATCGCCGAACGGGACGGTATGGCCGTCGTCAAACTGGAGAGCGGCTACAACATCGGAACGTCGCTTGAGAAGATCGAGTTCATCGAGCGCCCGGCCCGGCACCCGCCGGCAGGCGCGGGTGTCGTCGTCCAGAACCCCGACCTCCCGGAACTCTCCATCATATCCACCGGCGGGACGATCGCAAGCCGGGTGGACTACCGGACCGGTGCGGTGATGAGCCAGTTCTCGGCGAGCGATATCCTGCGGGCGATCCCGGAACTCGGGGATATCGCCCGCTACCGCGACCGCCAGATCGCGAGCATCCTCTCGGAGAACATGCAGCCGGCGCTCTGGCGGGAACTCGCCCGGGCGATTTACGACGAGATCCGGGCCGGCGTTGCCGGGGTGATCGTCACCCACGGCACCGACACGATGGCCTACTCGGCGGCGGCGGTCAGGTTCATGCTCAAGACCCCGGTGCCGGTCGTCTTCGTCGGGTCGCAACGGTCCGCCGACCGCCCGAGTTCCGACAACGCCATGAACGCCCTCTGCAGCGCCGCCGTCGCCGCCGGCGACCTCGGCGAGGTGGTGGTGGCGATGCACGCGACGACGAACGATGACCGGTGCGCCGTCCACCGTGCCACAAGGGTCCGTAAAATGCACACCTCCCGGCGCGACGCCTTCCAGAGCACAGGCATGGAGCCGCTCGGCTACGTCGACTATCCCTCGCTCTCCGTCACCCTCTCGGACGAGGCGGTCCGGCGGGGAACCGAAGAGCCGGAACTCCACGATAACCTCGAGGAGCGCTGCGCCCTTCTCCACTTCTACCCCGGGATGCCCGCCGCGGTCCTCGACGCCTACGAGGGCTATAAGGGCCTGGTCATATCGGGGACAGGGCTCGGGCACGTGGCGACGGCGTGGATCCCGAAACTCCGGGAGATGATCGAGAGCGGGACGACCGTCGTCATGACCTCGCAGTGCCTGCACGGCCGGGTCTGCGACCGGGTCTACAACACGGGAAGGGACCTGCTATCCGCCGGCGTCATCGAGGGCGAGGATATGCTCCCCGAAGCGGCGCTCGTCAAATTGATGTGGGTGCTCGGGAACGAGCCGGACCCCGAACGGGCAGGGGTGCTGATGCAGACCGATCTTGCTGGCGAGATCCGGCGGAGGTCGATATGATGGATTACGAGAAACTCGGCCTCAAGGCCGGTATCGAGATTCACCAGCAGCTCGACACCGCCGAGAAACTCTTCTGCCGGTGCCCGACCACCCTCAGGGATGTCTCCGAGCGAACCGGGGAGTTTCACCGCTACCTCCGGGCGACGGAGAGCGAGCTCGGGGAGATCGACCGGGCGGCGCGCGAGGAGATGAAACTCGTCCGGAAGTTCTGCTACTACACCTACGACACGGTCTGCCTGGTGGAGCACGACGAGGAGCCCCCGGCCCCGATGAACCCCGAGGCGCTCGAGATCTGCCTCACGATAGCAAAGATGCTCGGGATGACCCCGGTCGAGCAGGTGCACACGATGCGGAAGCTCGTCATCGACGGCTCGAACACCAGCGGGTTCCAGCGGACGGCGCTCGTCGCGCTCTCCGGCGCCCTTCCCGGCGGCTGCCGGGTCGAGACGATCTGCCTGGAGGAGGAGGCGGCGCAGCGGGTGGAGGACGAGACCTTCTCCCTCGACCGCCTGGGGATCCCGCTCGTCGAGATCACCACCGCCCCCTGCATGCACACCCCCGAAGCCGTCCAGGAGGTCGCGGGGCATATCGGGATGGTGCTCCGTTCCACCGGGAGGGTGAAGCGCGGGCTCGGGACGATCCGCCAGGACATCAACGTCTCCATCGCCGACGGCGCCCGGGTGGAGATCAAGGGTGTTCAGGATCTCGATCTCATCGCCGAGGTGGTGCGCCGCGAGGCCGGGCGGCAGACGAATCTCCTCGCGATCCGGGATGAACTCCGTGAGAGGGGCGCCCGGGTCGATCACACCGTCATCGACGCCACGTCCCTCTTTGCCCAAACGAAATCTTCGATCCTGAAGAAGGCGAAGACCGTCCTCGCGGTCCGGCTCTGCGGGTTCGCGGGGCTCGTCGGCCGGGAGATCCAGCCCGGCAGGCGTCTCGGGAGCGAGATGTCGGACTACGCGAAGAAGTGCGGCGTTGGCGGGATCTTCCACACCGACGAGCTCCCCGCCTACGGCGTCACGGCTGAAGAGGTGGCGCACCTGCGCGAGTTCGTCGGCGCCGCGGAGGAAGACTGCGTCGTCATCGTTGCGGCAACCCGGCAGCGTGCCGGGTGTGCGGCCGAGCAGGTGATGATCCGCGCCGAGATGGCAATCGCCGGCGTGCCCGAGGAGACCCGGAAGATGCTCGAAGAAGGGAGCACGGCCTACATGCGTCCGCTCCCGGGAGCCGCCCGGATGTACCCCGAGACCGACGTCTTCGAGGTCACGATCGATGACGCCCTCTGGGAGAGCATCAAGGTCCCCGAACTCCTCACCGACCGGACGGAACGGTTCGTCCGGGAGTTCGGGCTCGACGAAGGGCTGGCACGGCAGGTGGCGTTCTCCGAGCGATTGGCGCTCTTCGAGAAGGCGGTCGCCGCCGGCGTCCGCCCCACCCTTGCTGCGCGGACGTTGCTCGGCACCTGCCGGGAGCTCGCCCGTGACGGTGTCGACGTCGGCCGGGTGAGCGAGGAGGAGATCCTCGCCCTCCTCTTGGCCGTCGAGGCCGGCCGGGCGGCAAAGGAGGCGATCCCCGACCTCCTCACCGAACTCGCGCGGACCGCCGGAGACGCCGGGGCACCCGGAGAACGGGTGGAGGCGGCCATCGGGAAGATGGGGCCCGCCGTCTCGCAGGCAGACGTGGAGGAGATCGTGCGCCGTATCGTTGCCGAGCGCGAGGCGTTCGCCCGGGAGAAGGGTATGGGCGCGCTCGGCCCCCTGATGGGCGTCGTCATGCAGGAGCTCCGCGGGAGCGTCGACGGGAAGGTCATCAGCGAGACCCTCCGGCGCGAGCTCCAGCGGTTACTCTCCTGACCCCCGGCCCGGGACCGTCCCGGCCGGGTTACTTTTATCATCGGATCGGTGCATAAATATAAAGGAGTTTTATCATGGGAAAGACAGGCAGTGTTCAGTGGGCCCAGGTCAAGGGCGTCAAGGGGCAGATTCGGCTCGTCCCTGCACGTGAAGGCGAAGTGAAGAAACCCGGCCCGAACCAGCGGTTCAAGCCTGCAGCGGCTATCCAGAAGCGGGCGAGCAGGGAAGGGCAGGATCAGCGGCGTGGCGGACGCGGTGGACGCGGCGGACGTGGCGGACGCAGAGGAGGAGGCGCCCCGACCATGGATGTACGGGTACGCCGGGGCATACGCCGCGCGAAGGTTTCGGCTCTCGGGACCAAGCAGAAATCGAGATAAGCCGTCCCCCTCTTCTCCTTCAATACTTTTTATACTTGAGAGTTCCAGTATGTGGTATGGATCTCAAAACCGCCATCAGGACCTATCAGTTTGCCGAACGGGCGAAATCCGAACTGATTGTGGGGTCGCAGCTGACGACAGCCCTGATCCAGTTTCCGCTCCAGGAGAAGCCCGGCGGAAAACGGATGCTTGTGATGGTGCTCGAGTCGATCCGCTCGGAACTCGAGTTTGCGTACGGCGATACGGAACTTTCCGAGTTTAAGAAAGCCATCGATCACCTCAACGAGGCGATCAGCCTGACAGAGAGTATGGATCTCGGCGCCGCGTCGGAGCGGATGAGCAGGGCCGTCAGCGCCGCCACGACCGCAGCCCAGGCCGCATGGGAGACGCTCAAAGAGCATGAACTCCTCTGATTTCCTCCGTTTCCTGAGAGCACGGTCGTCGGTACGGGAATACTCCGGGGAGCCGCTTGAAGAGGAGGATATCGATTACATCCTCGCCTGTGCGAGTACGGCGCCGAGCGCCGGTAACCGCGAAGCCTGGGACGTCGTCGTCGTCACCGACGACGATGTCAGGCTGGAACTCGCGTCGGCGGCCCTCGAGCAGGTGCACATCCGGGAGGCCCCGACGGTCTTCGTGGTCTGCGCGAACTACGTCCGGTCGATGTCGCACTACGGGGAGCGGGGGATCCTCTACGCGCTCGAGGACGCCACGATCGCCTGCACCTACATGATGCTCGCCGCCCACGCCCGCAATCTGCACTCGTGCTGGACGGGGGCGTTCGAGGAAGACGAGGTTCGCGAGGTTCTCGGCCTCCCGCAGCATCTCCGTCCCGTCGCGCTTCTTGCGGTCGGGAAGGGGACGCCGCTGCTCGAGCCCATGGAGCGGATGCCCATCAAGGAGCACGTGCACCGCGAGACCTGGTAGGATTAACATTTTCGGAGAGAATATGCCGGATTATTTGGTTACGCTTGAATCAGCGTGGATAATTAAAGACGTCAAGTCTATGGACGACGCCGTGAGCATCGCGATCAGCGAGGCCGGCAAAAGGCTCAACCCCTCGGCGAAGTTCGTGGAGATCGAGGCGGGGATGATCGCCTGCCCCTTCTGCGAGGGGGAGTTGAACACCGCTCTCGTGGTCGCCGCCACCGCCCTCGTCGGGCTCGTGCTGCAGATGAAGGTCTTCCGTGCGGAGTCCGAAGAGCACGCGGCCAGGATAGCGAAGTCGGTCGTCGGGAAAGCGCTTCACGACGTGCCGCTGAAAGTCCAGGAAGTGCAGGAGTTATGATCTCAGTCGTCGGGCATACCGCCGTCGACCATCTCTTCCGGGTGCCGAAACTCCCCGGGCGGCACAACTCGACCTACATCACCGGTCACGAGGTCTACTTCGGCGGCGGGGCGGCGAACATCGCGGCCGGGATTGCGATGCTCGGCGAGCGATGCCGGCTGGTCTCTCTGGTCGGCGGCGACTTCCCGGGCAGCGACTATGATCGGTGGCTGCACAGCCTCGAGATCGTGCAGGACTTCACCCAGGTGAAGGATGCCCGGACCGCGACCGCGTACGTCTTCACCGACGACGACGGCGACCAGGAGACCTTCTTCGAGTGGGGCGCGTCGACCGCGTTCTCCCGCGCGGAGGCTCCCGCTCTCGACTTCGTCCACATGGCGACGGCCGACCCCGACTTCAACGTCCGGGTGGCCCAGAAGAGCAAATTCGCCTCTTTCGACCCGGGGCAGGATCTCCTCCGCTACACCCGTGATCAGCTCGAGATCATCCTCGCGAACATCGATATCCTCTTCTCGAACAACCACGAGATGGACCGGATGTGCGAGATGCTGGGGCTGGAGCGCTCCGCACTCGTCGCGTCGATCCCGATGACGGTCACGACCCGGGGGGCGGAGGGGAGCATCCTCTGCGTGGACGGCGAGGAGTTCCACGTCCCGGCCGTCGCGGTCGAGGCCGTCGACCCCACCGGCGCCGGCGACGGCTACCGTGCCGGGTTCCTCACGGCGTTCCGGAAGGGCCACGCCCCGCTCGACTGTTGCCGCGTCGGCGCGGTGGTCTCGTCCTTCGTCGTCGAGCGGCCGGGCACCCAGACGAACCTCCCCGACTGGGAGCGGATGCTTGCCCGGTACCGGAAGGTCTTTGACGAGCCCGGCGAAATTATTGTCTGAATTATGGGAAATACAGCGCTGATGGCCGGGATCGTTATGCCGGCTCCCGTGTCCGGTCCGAGAGCACCCGGGGGCGTCTGATGGAGTCCGGCCCCGACGTCCGCGTCGAGCGGCTCACCCGGTATATCTTCTCCGCACCGTCCTGGCCGCGGTCGCTTGGGATCATCGTGGTGCTCGGGCTCATCATCGACATAGCTACCTACCGGCCCGGCAACGAACTCTTTCTCGTCGGGACCCTCGGGTTCACGATCCCGGCGCTGGTCGCCTTCCTGCTGACCGTGCCGCTGGTGAGGGTCTCCGGCAAGCAGATCACCCATAACCGGTCGGCTCTTCTCGCCCTGGCCTGCACGGTCATTACGGTGATCCTGAGCCTCTCGCCGGTCCTTGTCTTCGGGCGGGAGCTCTTTCCGACGCTCTATGCGGGCGCTCTCGGCCTGATCTTCGGCCTCCGGCTGCTGGTCCTCGTAGCTATCGCCGACTACCGGATCTCCCGGATGGTCCTCCCCGCGTTTGTCCAGAGCGTGGTCGGGATAGCGGTCGGTGCCTGGTTCTTCACGCCCGGGTTCGTCCCCTACGCCCTCCTCCTCCAGGCGGTCTTTGGGCTGGGCTTCGTCTCCCTGATCTGGTTAATCGAGCGGCCACTGAAGCGGGCGTTCCAGATCAGCGGGCTCAACTTCCTCAACACCTTCATCGCCCACCTGACCGACGGCTCGAAGAAAATGGAGGACTTCTTCCGCGAGATCGGCGAGGAGGTCTACGTCCCGGAGGTCTCGCTCTTCTTCTCCCGCGACTCCGGCAAAGACGTCCTCTTCACCGTCCCGAACGTCCACCCCGGCCCGATGGGCGACGTCGGCGGCGGCAACCTCCCCCGGATACTCCATGACACGTTTCCCGAGGAGACGCTGGTCGCCCACGGCTGCGCCACCCACGACTTCAACCTGGTCTCGGAGAGCGAGATCGAGAAGATCGCCCGCGCCGTGGAGGCGTCCCGGGAGGGGCTTACCTTCTCCGCCGTCGCGAGCCGCCCTGTCCGGGTCGAATCGGGCTCGGTCTCGATCCTCTGCCAGCGGTTCGGGGACGCCCTCCTGATGGTGAGCACCCGGTCGCCGGAGCGGACGGAGGATCTCGACTACTCGGTCGGGATGGCGATCATGGCCGAGGGCAGGTGTGCCTTCTCGGAGGTCGCGTTCGTGGACGCTCACAACTGCATGACCAGCGTGGGCTCCCCGGTCCTCCCGGCGACGCGGATCGCAACGGAGTACATCGCCGCCGCACGCGAGGGGTTCCGGGTCGCGCGGGACCTGCCCCTTGAGCCCCTCGCGATCGGGGTCTCCCACGTCCGGGTTCCGTTCACCCGCGAGCAGGGGTTCGGGTCGCTCGGGGTGCAGGCGCTGGCGACGGAGGTCGGGGGGAAGCGGGCGGTCTACGTTCTGATCGACGGGAACAACGTGGCCCGGGGCGTCCGGGAGCAGCTGCGCGCGGTGGTGCTCGACCATGCGGACGAGGGGGAGATCATGACAACCGACACGCACACGGTGAACACGATCAGCGGGAAGAACCCGGTCGGCTACGCGGTGCCGCCGGGGGAGATCATCCCCTACATCGAGCAGGCGGTCAGGGAGGCGTTCGCCGACCTCTCGGGGGGCCGCGTGGGGTCGGCGACGGCCTCGTGCGAGGGGATCACGGTCTTCGGGTCGCAGCGGGTCTCGCAGCTCGCGAGCACCGTGAACGCGATGCTTGCGTTCATCGCCCCGCTGAGTTTCATGATTCTCGTGCTCGCGTTCCTGCTCTCGGTCTTCGCCTACATCATGCTGCAGTAGGATACCCGGCATCTTTTCTTTTGAGGCGCTCAATACTGGTTATATGGAGTACCGGTTTTCTTCCCGGATGGGGCGGGTTCCGGAGTCGTTCCTCAAAGAACTCTTCCGGGTCTCGAGCGTCCCCGGAGTGATATCGTTTGCAGGAGGGCTGCCGGGCTCGGCCTACATCGACGTCGAGGGAATCCGGGAGGCGGCCCGCGAGGTCTTCGCCGAAGAGGGGCGGACGGCGCTGCAGTACACGACGACGGACGGCTACCTGCCGCTCCGGGAGTTCATCGCCGACCGTTACCGGAGAAGGCTCGGCCTCCCGGCGACGCCCGAGGAGATCCAGATCGTGAACGGTTCCCAGCAGTGCCTGGACCTCGTCGCGAAGATCTTCCTCGATCCCGGCGACGCCGTCGGGATGGAGCGGCCGGGCTACCTCGGGGCGATCGAGGCCTTCTCCCTCTACGAGCCGGATTTTTATTCGGTTCCCCTGGAGGAGGACGGGCCGGATCTCGTGGCGTTCGCGTCGCTCATCCGGGATCGTGCGCCGAAGTTCTTCTACGGCATCCCGAACTCGCAGAACCCCTCGGGGAGAACCTACTCGGAAGGGAAGCGGCGGGCCGTCGCGGAGATCCTCGAGGGGACGGATACGATCTTTTACGAGGACGACGCTTTCGGGGAGCTCTTCTTCGACGGGAAGCCACGGCTGCCGGTGAAGCACCACCTCCCGGAGCAGACGGTGATCTCGGGGTCGTTTTCGAAGATCGTCGCACCCGGGATGCGGATCGGCTGGATATACGCGCCGGCGCCGGTCCTCCGTGAGTTCAACGTCGCGAAGCAGGCGGCCGACCTCCACTCGAATTTCCTCTGCCAGGTGATCCTGCACCGCTACCTCGCGACCCACGATCTCGACGCCCACGTCGCCCGGGTCTCTGCGGTCTACGGCGAGCACTGCCGGCTGATGTGCGAACTCCTCGACGACCTGATGCCGCCGGGCACGACCCACACCAACCCCGAGGGCGGGATGTTCATGACCGCGGCCCTGCCGGGCGGCGTCTCGTCGATGGAGGTCTTTTCCGAGGGTGTCAGAGAAGGCGTCGCGGTCCTTCCCGGGGTGCCGTTCTACGTCGGCGGCGGCGGGGAGGATACGATCCGGCTGAACTTCTCGGCGGCGGGCGAGGAGGAGATCGTCGAGGGGATGCACCGGCTGGCGAGGGTGGTGCGGCGGCTGGCGTGAGACCGGCTACCGGCGTTTTATCATGTTCCACGCCACGAGCCAGCACCCGACCATGACGAGCAGCCCGTGGGCGATCCGGACCGCCGGAGGCGTGAAGAATTGCGGGAGGAAGAGCGCGAAGCCGAGCGCGAGAGGGATGCCGCTCCACCGGGGGAAGGTGCCCGAACGCCAGATCGCGGTTGCGAAGAGGATGCTGCCTGCCGCAAGGGCGAGGAGACCCGCACCGAAGAGCCAGACGCCTTCCCCGAACCGGATCGCGTCCGTGAGCGTTACCAGAAGATCGATGCTGTTCTGCTGGAGTGCTTGCCGGCCCACGGCGTTGAGTGCAAACGTCTCGGCCCCGTAGTAGGGGAGAACCAGCCCGACGCCGACCCAGGTCAGGACGAGTGCCGCGAGGGCCCGGGGTTCGGCCTTCGTCTCGCGCAGGATGTCGTAGAGGCCGAGCAGCCCGAGCACGAGCAGGATGAACCCCACTATGGCGAGCGTGTGCGAGAGGAGCCATGCGGGAGAGGCGAATGCCCCGGCGCCGGCGAGGGACGTCTCATCGGTGTACGGCCGGATCGCGGGGTACGCGAAGAAGCAGGCGCCTGCAACCGCGAGCGAGAGCGCCGCAAGGAGTGTTCTGGTCATCGGTTTGCCTCGATCTGATCGATGTCCAACCGCCGTGACGGTCGGTTATCCTGGCAGGCACGGCCTGCCGGGGCTTGATTGCCGCTCCACCTGCACGAGCATCAGCACCGCGGGCTCGTCGCCCACCGTTCCCGAACGGTGCCCCCTCTTTCCCTGCTCGTCGGGCCGGGTGTTCTGGTCGTTCCCGAACGAGAGTTCCCCCGGCCCCATCTCCACGCGGGTGCCGTCCATGGTCTCGACGAACCAGCGGCCCGAGAGCGGCACGATCCACTGCGGCTCCGGGAACTCGCGCCACTCGCCCACCCAGCCTGCGGGGAGGACGAGGATGACGACGCGGCGGGCCGGATCGGTGAGCCTGTCGATCCACGACGGCGCGGCACCGCTCGATATGCTTGCGAACTGAAAGTCGCTCATCCGGCAGCGGTCCTGGCGGCTCACGCCGTTCTCGTCGGTCCGGACGTGCCAGTAGGGCACTTCGGGACTGTCCGGGTTACGGTCTCTCTCCATGGTAGCCTCCAATCTTCGGCCCCGCCTCAAATACCTTTGGGCCCGGGAGTCCCCCTGGAGAACGGTTGCCGGATCGGTTTTCCCCCGGCGGCATGCGGGCGTCGGACTTAATACATGCGATGGAGAATAGGTAATGGCACGTTTTGAGCGAGGGTAGCCAAGCCCGGCCAACGGCGCCGGACTTAAGATCCGGTCCCGAAGGGGTCCGTGGGTTCGAATCCCACCCCTCGCATGTTGTCATGGTTATTCTTGAATAATTAGTGCCCTTTTTGCAATTGAGCGCTTCTTCTGCAAATACGCGGGTTTTATCGCCCGGGGGCACGGTTGCCCTTGAGATCTCTTACGCCCCCGCCTCCCGCAGGCGCGCGGAGCAGATCGGGCGTGTGGTGACGGAACCCTGATGCTCGCACGTTACGATCGTCGGTATGCGTCTAAGACGATTCATGCAACTATGCCCTTTATGCCGGGTTCCTCGCATTACAATCCGGGAAAACTCCCGGTGGTCATAAAATGATTCTGATCGGCAAAGTCGCTACTGTAAAGGCTATTGTTATTATCTCCCGGGGAAAATACCCTCTTATCATTTAAAAGGAACCTCTGATTCAGATGCCGTCTCCCTCAGAAAACATACCCGAATGTTCCTATCCCGCCGGACAGGGCAAAACGGCGCCGGAAATCTCCGGAGAGGTCGAACAGTGTGTTCGAGAGCGGTTGCAGGAGTTCCAAACAGAAATCGATGCGCTTCGGCGTGAAAATGAGAGGCTGAAACGCGTTGAAAACGAGGCATTTCTGAATGGCAAGCAGGAGCTCGATCTGATCTACGCATCGGCCCCAATCGGACTATGCCTTATTGACACTGATACCCGGTACCTTCGTATCAACAGAATTTTTGCGGAGATGAATGGATATTCCATCGGAGAGCACATCGGTAAGAGAGTCCGGGAGATCTTGCCGGACCTTGCGGATGCGGCAGAGGAACTCACGCGAAAGGTTGTAAAGACGGGTGAAGCCGTGCTCAATACGGAGATTCAGGGGGAGACCCCGGCACGGCCCGGTGCGGTGCGGTACTGGAAAGAGACCTGGTCGCCGCTCAAGAATGACCGGGGGGAAGTCGTGGCTATCAATATAGTCGCCCGGGAGATCACCGGGCAAAAGCAAGCCGAGGATGCATTGCATCGCAGCGAAGGGCAACTGGCGCTCGAGGTAGAAACGCTGACCAAACTCCACACCTTCAGCACCCGTCTGCTCGCGATGTCGGATATCGAAACCGTGGCGCAGGAAGCGCTGGATGAGCTGATCGATCTGGTCGGCGCGGAGATGGGAACCCTTCAGGTCTACGACCCTGTTACCGGCGGCTTGAAATTTATGGCGACCCGAGCCCTCGATGAGGCCGCGATCGCGTCCCTGCCGGCAGTCATCGCTCCGGATTACCCCTCGACATGCGGCCGTGCGCTGAAGACGCGGCAACGCATTATCGTTGAGGACACTCTGAGCGATCCTGCTGCGGCCGCCCATCGCACGCCCGCTGCCAAACTCGGCTACCGGGCGGCTCAAAGTACGCCGCTGCTCGCCAACGGTGAACTCTTCGGCATGATCTCAACGCACTTCCGTCAGCCGCATCACTTCACGGAGCATGATCTGCGGTTGATCGATCTGGCGGCATCGCACACCGCTTCGCTCATGGAACGAACGCGTGCGGCCGAGATATTGCGCGAGAGTGAGGAACGTCTGTCTCTCGCGCTCGAAGCCGCCCAATTCGGGACGTTCGACTTCGACCTCAGGACCCGGAAGGCCAACTGGGACGAACAATCGAAACGGATATTTGGCGTCTCCGGAAGGGGGGGGCCTGGATACGAAGGGTTCATCGGGTTAATTCATCCCGACGATCGGGCGCGGGTTGAGGCTGTGCTTGCCCGGGCCTTCGATCCGGCCACAGACGGTACCTACGAGACCGAGTTTCGCATTATCCGCCCGGATGGCGGTATGGTGTGGAACCGGACGGCAGGGAAGATGTACTTCGAGGGCGAGGGACCGGAACGAAAGGCTGTTCGTCAACTTGGAATAAACCAGGATATCACCGAGCGCAAGAGGGAGGAAGAGGCGCTCAAGCGGCATACCGCCGAGCTCGCCAGGCTCCACCGCGACCTGAAGATAGCAAACCGGGAGGCGAACCTGTATCTCGACATCCTGACCCACGACATCGGCAACACCGAGAATGTCTCGAATCTCTATGCCGACATTCTGATCGAGGCATTGCAGGGGAAGGAGGAAGAGATCGGATACGTGAAAAAACTCCAGCGTAGCGTCCAGAAGAGCATCGAGATCCTGAGGACCGTCTCCACCATCCGCCGGATTCATCGGACGACCTCCGAACTCCGGCCGGTGGGTCTGGATGCGGCGATCAGGGGAGTGATCCGGAGCTCCCCGAGCAGCACCATTCTCTACGACGGAGCGAGTTCCCGGGTATGGGGCGACGATCTGTTCCCGGTGGTCATGGATAATCTCGTCGGCAATGCCGTCAAGCACGGCGGTCCGGATGTCGAGATCGTCATCCGGGTGGAAGAACTGGACGGCAGGGTGCTGGTCTCTGTCGAGGATACCGGGCCGGGTGTCCCTGACACAGAAAAGCAGGAGATCTTTCACCGATACGAGCAGAAACGCCGGGGCGTCGGCGAAGGGCTCGGGCTGTACCTCGTGCGGATCCTGGTCGAGCGCTACGGTGGAATGGTCTGGGTCGACGATCGGGTGCCGGGCCGGCCGGAGGAAGGGGCGGCGTTCCGGTTCACGGTTGCAACGGCGCCGGAGAGTGACTGATGTTTTCGGAAGCACATTCGCAGGTGTTTTGCTTGCCGAGAGGGCCTGGTTACGATCCGCTCCCGCAGGGGTCCGTGGGTTGGAATCGTGTCCCTTGCATTCTGGAGTTTGGGTATAGTTGGTAGGAAAAATGCTATTAATTATAGCCTTACAAAGTTTTGCAATCCTTTTTGGAAGATTTCAATTCTGTCTATATTTTCATCGATACCACCTCGCTTTTTAAAGTATCGCACATCGCCCCAATCTGGTCCTACCAGCAGAATCTTAGCATCCAGACTCCCCTGCCACAAAGACCAGGGACCTATCTCATCAGAGTCATACTCTGAGATCTGTGAGGGGTTGGTTAGACCTTCACAGAGACAACACTGTTTTCGCTGCTTTACCAGTTCTCGATATGCTTCGTCCTTCTTGCCTCTTGCAACATCGCTCATAACCCTAGATCTGCTTTCAGGGCCTTTAACAATTGCAAATACTCTCCACTCTTCCTCGCCTCCTCCGTCGACTCGTCCACTTTCCTCGCCGCCTCCTCAACGAGCGCCATCGAGCACGTCGCACAGTAGAGAGCGTCGTGGGCGTTCAGGTTCTTGCACCGCGGGCACTGCCGGGGCTCGAGCGCGGCATCTGCCGGGTCGGGAGTTTCATCGATGAACCCGGCGTCCTCCAGAAACTTTCGCTCGACATCCGCACCGGACAGATGGATATACACCTCGGGCATCGCGCTGTTCTTCTCCCAGCCGGCGACGAGCCGGAGCTCCATCTCCGAGAGGGCCTGCTTCTTACCGTTGCTCTGGGTCAGGTCGGTGAGCCGCGCATGGTGGATCGCGTGCGGGTGAATCGGTCTTGTCATGCCAACCACCCCTCGCATCTGGAATTTACGATTGTAAATCTCGCGAATGCCCTATATCCGCTTGCGAATCCGGTCGGCGGCAAAGCGATCTTGCACCCGCCGACGAGCCTGCCACCACAATGCACTGCACACGTAATTTATTATACTTCTTTTATACATGTGGCACCATGGCTCCAACATACCGTGATGCAACCATCAACTCCGTCGAAGCGACTGCCACGGTCAGCGGCAGCACGGGCGGTGGCCGCGACGAGAAGGGCAACGTGTACTTCTTCCCGGACGTCTCGGTGAGCATCGGCTACTGGTTCGACAACGAAGGAGTTCCGTCTTCGGACTGGGATACGCACTTCAAGGCGCAGCTGTGGATCAACGGTGAACAGGTCGGCAAGAAACAGGACCTCTCCGCCGGCGGCCCGCAGACCTACACGTTCTTCGCGCACAAGTTCCCGGCAGCGGGGACGTATAAGGTGGAGGTTCGCGGGAAGAACTCGAAGTCGGTCGATGTTACGATCAAGAATCCCCCGGTGCAGGAGAAGAAGGCGGCGCAGTGACGGGGGGGGAGCGTCTAATTTTTCGCTAATCTATAACCGCCCTGTTCTGGATCTGTTGAGCACCGAGAACCACTTATGAGATTGTGCAATATGTGTACCTATTATACTCGCTACCGTCCTCGTTTGGGACGGTAGTTTGTTCTTTTGTTTTACTCCCGTGTCACGAGCAGGTTCAGGTAGCCCGGGCAACATCTACACCTCACGGAGCCGGTTTTTCCCCTCGATTATGCCGGCGGCTCACCTGTCCTGGGGATGAAGCATATTTCGGTGAGGATCATTCCCGAACCTCCCAGTGACCGCCCCGGGCAGGGCCGATGCGGCGGAGCCGACCATCTTCACGAAGTTTGGCGATCTGCTTTTCAACTGCTCTCTGCGTGATTCCCAGCCTTTCTGCGACTACTCTTGCTGCAAGGTCGGGTTCGGCCTTCAGGAGCGCGAGGATTTTCTCCGAACTTTTCTCCGAACTTTTCTCCGAACTTTTCTCCTCCTTTCGGTGAACTGTGACGGTGAAAAGGCAGCCGTCCCGGTCATCGGCAAAGTCGATCTCAGGCCAGTCTTCGAGTGCCCGTTTGATGCCGGAGCCGAGGCCGCGGTATGGCAGCAGCCCCTTTGCGACGTACGATGCCAAGATCGGATTCCTGATATTGGAGTTACCAGCCCGGATTTTTGCCACCGTCAGATTGTTCGGGAGGTGGCCAGGGCTAATAATCTCGATGCGGTTGTCGAAGACGAACAGCCGGATAGGTGCGCTGACCAGATAGTCCCGATGCACCAGGGCATTGACCAGCAGTTCCTCAAAGACAACCGGCGGAATTTCTGGAACCCCTGGTGCATTGATTCCCTTGCCTGCCTGAGTTTTCCTGAGGTTGCGCATGATAAACGCCATGGCACCTTCGAAGACCTCAGGGAGCGTCCCGGAGAAATCCTCGCTGTCGAGATACTCGCTTACGTGAATGGCGTTGCCGGGATAGCGGATAGCCTTGATGACGAACTGCGGTTTGATCCACTCGGGCTTCTCAGCAAAGAGGAGCGCCCCGGCCAGATTCAGCATGCCGTTATCCGCGGCAAGGTTCATGTTCTGCAGGAGCGTTAGCAGTTCTTCAGACGAATCCGGGTAAGGTTGATTATAGGCGTTCCGCAGAAAGTCCCGGAAGCGCAGACTGTCCAGTTTGTCGACGCCTGCTCTGGTCGGCAGTTCGTCGGCATGGAAGATATCGACGCTCTGGAAGAGGCGGCGGAGTTCCTCCCTGGAGTTCACCCGCCGTTTGTCGGCCCCGTTTTTGAACCAGATCACACCGTTCCTATCGAAGTATGGCTTATCCTGCCCCTTCGGAACGGTGAGCACGATGACGATGCGATCTTCATCCACCTGAACATTCTCAGTCTGTACCGTCAACGGGCTCTTCACGTGCTGAGAGGCCGCGTTGCTGATGAGCTGGTTGAGTCGATTCACATCCGTGCGTGAGAGACCCAGTACGGAGCCATCGTCAGCAACACCGAGAAAAAGCGTGCCCCCTTCGGCATTGGCAAATGCAGCCATCTCAGCAGCAAGGGCATCGGCGTTGGTAACGTCGCGCTTGAACTGGCGGCGGCTGTCTTCACCGGTGGCGATCAGGGCTCGGAGGATATCAGGGATCATGGGGGGAGCCTCGTTGTGGAGGGGGCAGAAGGTAGGCTGTCTCTGTAGATCCCGTTCCCATCTTCCCTCTCTGGTTGTTGCGATACGATAAGTACCCATTTTGGATCGGGGCTATATTAACCTACCATTTTTCTGGATTCAACTATCTCTTGACTTTCCAAATCCCGAATTTGCAGGAGGCATCTTCGACTTTTCCCTCTATCTACGGTGATAACCCCGAATACCATGGTCTTGAGCTTCTTTCTCCTTCATACTTCAGGCAATCCCCGGCGAGGTGTTTCGCCAATCGACATGTTCCAGTCGTCTCTTTTTATATGTCGGTTCTGCTGAGATCTACTATATGGGCGGCAAGATATTCCTCCTCAAAGACGGTGACGAATTGCAGGAGATGGTCGAAACCCCGTATGATTCTGAAGACCTCCTTCAGCAGCTCCTCAAGAACCATCCTGCGCTTCTTGCCGGTGACCAGATTGATCCGACCGAACCGAGGAGATGGCTGTTGATCACTCGTGAAATGGGTGTCCCGGATAGCGATGACAGTACAGGGAGGTGGGCACTCGACCATTTGTTCATTGACCAGGACGGAATCCCTACCCTCGTTGAGGTGAAGCGGAGCTGCGACACTCGAACTCGCCGTGAGGTGGTTGCCCAGATGCTGGACTATGCAGCGAACTCAGTGCAGTACTGGAATATCGGAGATATCATCAGATCCTTTACTCACACTTGTGGAGAGAAAGGAGTTGACCCTGAAGAGGAACTTGCAGCCTTCTTATCTGGCTCTACCGATCCCGAGGAATATTGGGATATAGCGTTGGCGAACCTTCGGCAGGGGAAGATCCGACTCCTCTTTGTCACCGATATTATCCCCCCTGAATTGAAGAGGATTATCGAGTTCCTGAATGAGCAGATGAATCCCGCGGAGGTGCTCGGGGTGGAGGTTAAGCAGTATACCGGCCGAAAGGAAAAAACCCTTGTCTCCAGGGTCGTTGGCCAGACGATGAGGGCGATCGACACCAAGAAGGTTCGGTCTGGAAAACCACGGCAATGGGATCGGGAGTCGTTACTTCTGCAGGTGCAGGAGAGGGCAGGAGATGAATCTGTGCGTATTGTAGATCATGTCCTTGAATGGGCGGAGACGCACAATTTCTCATTGAAATACGGAAAGGGTGCGCACGAGGGGTCAGCAACGATTGGACTCGACCTGCCCGGCGGGAATTACTGCAGGATTATCACAGTGAATGGAGGAGGCAGCATCGCTCCTAACTTTGATATGCTATTGGGTTTTCCTCCATTTGATCAGAGGGAGATGCGCCTAAAGATGCTTAATAAATTGGGCCGCGAAAGCAATATCCGGTTTGATCCGAATAAAGTCGATACCTGGTCAAACCGACCTCTCTCTCCGCTCGCAGATGAGAACCACTTCCATGCGTTTTGCAAGACCCTTGAGTGGGTGAGAGGTAAGCTGGAAGAGCATCACCGACTTGCAGGAGCGCAATCGGGATAAAATCTTCTTCGTAAGGGCATCCAATACCTTTTTCGAGGGTATAACTGTTGTCTGGAGACGTACCTTGAGATCTCCCTATTTTGGCTCTGTACTGTGAGTCACCTCTCAAGCCCCATGCCTGCCCGCCCCCATTGATAAACATCTATCAACCTCTCCCTCCATATTCGCTATGGAGAGATTCGATGCCCGCGATACGAATAAGCGAAGGAAGCGAGCTGGCCCAGCAGCCGGAACCCTTCAAGAATGAATATGAACTGCAGGAGATCCTCGCCGGGCACCCGGTGCTCCTCGTCGACCGGGACGATTCCGCGCTCGTCACGATCTGCCGGGAGTTGCCGTTTGAGAACGGATTCGCCGATATCGTTCTCATCGACAGCAACGGGCTGCCGGTCATCGTCGAGGTGAAACTGGCCCGGAACGAAGAGTCGCGGCGCGAGGTCGTCGGCCGGTTATGCGACTCTCTTTCAGCAATGCGCAACCTTACGCCTGATGCGGTGAACGAGCGATCCGCGGGCCTTCTCGAAGAAACACTCCAGTCCATGGCCGGTGCCGAGGGAGAAGAGAGCCCCGGAGAACGGCTCGCCCTGCTGAAGAGCAACTTCGCCTCGTATTTGAGAGCCGGGCAGATCAGGGGTATCATCGTCCTCGACGCCGCCCCCGACGACCTTATCCGGGAGTTCAGTTACCTCAACGAACACAGCGATCTCGATCTCCGGCTGCTGGTGGTCGAGCGCTACCGGCTCGGCAGGAACGAGTATTTCTACCATTCGCGATTCCTGGTATCGGGAGAGGCAGATCCGGAGATAAAGAGGCAGAGATTACGGCTTCGCCTGATCGTCGAGAAGTTCTCGAAGATGAAACCGCCGATATTCTCGACGCACGCGACAGGGAAGGAGAACGTCCGGGTATACCGCGAAGGGTGGCCGGCAGCGGTGCACTACGAGTTCGGCGACCGGGGGGATTCCATCAGTATCGAGCTGCAAGTCCGGCACAGGGAGTACCCGAAGGTCGCGGACTTCCTCTCCAGACTCCGCGAGCACCTCGCCACGGCCATCTCGAAGACCCAGCGGGTCGAACTGGTTACCGACCCGTCCGGGTGGACGAGGCTTCAGTTCTTCTTCGGGGAAGAGATCGACCCGTACTGGATTGCACAATCGATGGTGCGGCTCTGTAAGACCGAGAAAGACCTCTCCACCCTGCTGCAGGAAGGGAGCGGATAGAGGGCGAACGCCATCCGCCGATTCGTCCGGCTCCACGGAGGCGCCCGCCTGGACGCCGGAACCGCCGCCCTCCTCCAAAGGTATACGTATCGGTGCATCGAACACCTCATATGGATGCTCCGGCCTCGACGGGCAGGAAGAGGTCATGAACGGCGGCACGATGATCCTGGCTCTCGTTTTTGCATGCGGTCTCCTTGCAGGATTCGGCATCTACGCGATCGTATCCTCCACCCCGGGAGAGACCGCCCTCTACACGGCGAACGCGCCGGAGCCCATCGGGCCGTACAGCCAGGCCGTGCAGTGCGGGGACTACCTCTTTATGTCGGGGCAGATCGGTCTCGACCCGGCGACCAACAACCTCTCCGGCACCGCCGCCGGCGAGGCGAGACAGGCGATGGAGAACCTGCAGGCCATACTCGCCGAAGGCGGCCTCGACTTCCCGGACGTCGTCCAGACCCGGATTTATCTCACGGACCTCGCGGACTTTGATGCGGTCAACGCCGTCTACGCCGAGTATTTCAACGAGCCCTACCCCGCACGGGCGACGATGCAGGTCGCCGCCCTCCCGAAAGGGTCGAGGGTCGAGATCGAGATGATCGCAAACGTGCGGTGACCCGGGCGACCTGAAGGAGGCGCCGTGCTCACGCGGGAGAGATTGCATTCTCCCTTCTGTGGGGATACCGGCCCCCGTTAGATCAAAATCTTTCCTTAATCCCGCACAATACGATAAAATGCCTCTATATTGCCCTGACAATTGGAAATGTTTTTTATACCCGTTCTCTCTCATTTAGATATAGTGCATCCCCTCACGAACCCGGATCACATCCTCTACGTGGACGACGAAGAGGCGCTGCTCGAGATCGGTCGGGCCTTCCTCGAGCGAGCGGGCAGCATCATCGTCGATACGACCTCGAACCCGCTGGAGGCATGCGAAACAATCATGGCCGGGCGGTACGATGCGGTCGTCTCGGACTACATGATGCCGGGGATGGATGGGATTGCTCTCTTAAAGCATGTCCGGGAGGCAGGGTCCCGGGTACCCTTCATCATCTTCACCGGCAGGGGACGCGAGGAGGTGGCAATCGAGGCGCTGAACAGCGGTGCCGACTTCTACCTCCAGAAAGGCGGCGACCCGAGGGCTCAGTTTGCCGATCTCGCCAATGCGGTCCGGCAACTGGCTGGGAAGCAGAGGGCGGAAGCGGCGTTGCGCAGGAGCGAAGATATGCTGCACAGGGCGGAGAGCATCTTCCGTGCCGCCCCCACCGGTATCGGAATGGCTGTGGACGGGGTCGTCACGGAGGTCAACGAACGGCTCTGCGATCTTCTCGGCTACACCCGCGACGAACTCGTCGGTCAGTCCATGCGGCTGCTTTATCCGGGCGACGCGGAGTATGAATCCGCCCTGCAGCAGATGGACGTCCAGATCCGGAAGGCCGGAACGTGCACGCTTGAGACCCGTTGCATGCGCAAGGACGGAGCGACTCTCGACGTGCAGTTCTCCAGCACGCCTCTCGATCCGGAGGACCCCTCACGCGGCGTGACGTTTACGACTCTGGATATCAGCGAGCACACGGCCCTGGAGCGGGAGATTGCGTATCACGCCGAGGAACTTGTCCGGCAGACGAACGGCCTGGCCGTTGCGAACAGGAAACTCAACCTGATGAGCAGCATCACCCGGCATGATATCCTGAACCAGCTGACGATCCTTCTCGGCAACCTCTGGATGGTGGAGGAGGCTGAACCGGGCGAGGATATCTCGGAGCACCTTGCCCGCGTGAAGGGTTCGGCCGACCGGATACACCGCCAGATCGAGTTCACCCGGGACTACACGGATCTCGGCGTCCGGTCGCCGGAATGGCAGCGGGTCTCTGACGCGCTCGGGACTGAGGGGCTTCACGGGCTGCCGGTCGAGAACGAAGCCGGCGATCTTGCCGTTTACGCCGATCCGATGCTTGCAACGGTCTTTTCCAACCTGATGGATAACACAATCCGGCACGGGGAGTCGGTGACCCGGGTCTGCGTCCGGTATCACCCGGGGGAGAGCGGAGACCTCACCCTCATCTGGGAAGACGACGGTGCCGGTGTTCCTGCCGGGGAGAAGGAGCGGATCTTTCACCGGGGCGTCGGGAAGAACACGGGACTTGGCCTTTTCCTGATCCGGGAGATTCTCGGGATCACCGGGATCAGAATCACCGAGACGGGCGAGCCCGGGAATGGGGCACGGTTCGAGATGCTCGTGCCCCGCGGGATGTATCGGGTTTAGGTCCGGTGACCGGGAGGCGGTCTCCTGCATCGTCGTGGTTATCCAACCCCTACCTTAATCTCCCTCCAATCCGACCCTATCCTATGAATCTCCGCCAGATCCCGCTCCTCACCGCCCTGCTCCTCCTCGCCGCGGCCGCTGCAGCGGGTGCATGGCCCAGGAGACCGTGGTCTCAGACGACGTGAAGGCAGAGGTGCTCGCATACGCGGACCCGATCGCCGGGAACGTCATGCAGGGCTTCAACGAGGGCAACTACACGATCTACTCCCGCGACTTCAGCCCGGAGATGAGGCAGGCTCTCGACGAGGCCGCGTTCGAGCAGAACCGCGAGTTCGTCACGTCCCGGATCGGGCTCTATGAATCCAGGACCGATCCCGTCGTCACCGAGACCGGCGAGTACATCGCCGTGACCTACAGGGGAGAGTTCGAGCGGGAGGACGGTGTGGCTCTCCGGTTGGTCTTCCAGAAGGACGATCCGTCGCACCGGCTCCACGGGCTCTGGTTCAACTCGCCGATGCTGCGCAGTTAAGGCGGTTCAGAACTGCCCGGCGGGAGCGTGCCGACCGGCCCCCCTACCTCCGGTATAAGGAATGGTTCCTATCCAGCAGCACACACCGCTTCGATCTCTTCCAGGTCGTAGATGAGGAACCCCTCCTCACGAAGCCGGTCTTTTGCCTCGATGCTGCCGGCGACAAGGCAGAAGCGTTCGTTTGGATAGCGGTCGTGCCGGACGCCCCCCGCCTTCTGCATAAGGCGCGTGAGCACGCCGCGCCCCTCCCGTTCCGTAAGGCTCCCCCATTTGCACTCCCCGAAGACAATGCTCGCGTCGCTCTCCCGGGCGGCAACGAGATCGATCTCCTCGCCGCGATACCACCATCGTCCGACGGTATATCCCGGCAGAACGCTCCGGGCGAACTCGTTCCGCACGAAGACCTCGAACTGTTTGCCGAAGTAGGGGTTCATATCGACGGCATCGCCTGTAAGGCTCTCCATCTCGATCTCCTGCCGGTGTGAAAAGACGAAGTTGTACCAGAAGTCGAAGATGCAGTCCTTGATGCGGTACAGCCCCTGCCGCCGGCTGCCGAGGAGGGGCAGCTCCTTTTCGATGATCCCGAGCCGGGTCATCGCTTCGAGGTAGGGGTAGAGGTGGCGGGCGTCCATGCCGCAGAACTGAGCGATGCTGCTGGCGCTTGTGTTACCGACGGCGACGGCGTTGAGGATCGCCTGATAGGTCTTCAACTCCCGGAACTCCTGCGAGAGGAGGAAGTAGGGCTCCCGGTAGAAGTAGCCGTACCTGCTGAAGAATTCCCGTTCAACAAAGGTGCGATAGTCGGGATAATCCCCGGCCTTGAGGAGGTACTCAGGGATGCCACCGATGGTCAGGTGAGCCTTGAGGGCGTCGCGGAACGAAAACCAGGGAAGCAGTTTTCGTGCATCGGCAAATCGGAGCGGCCCAAGGAGCATATCGCGTGTCCGCCGCCCGTAGAGGGGGGACGTGTAGGAGAGCGCACTGTCGGTCATCAGCCCGAGCATCGACCCGGAGAGGAGAATGTACAAATTCGATCCGGCAAAGGCGGTATCCCAGGCTTTCTGGAGCGCTGAAAGGACTGCCGGGTCGTTCTTGATCAGGTAGGTGAACTCGTCGATGACAAGGTAGCGGCGCTCCGGGAGCGGTATCCGGGCGAGGTAGGTGAAGAGTTGGTCCCAGGTCGCGATCTCCAGGGTTGCGAGAAGCGGGTCATCGAAGAACTGTGCTATCGCCTCCTGTAGCCGCCGGATCTGGATCTGCGGCGCGGTGTCTTCGGCGAAATGAAGGATGCCCTTCTTGTCGCGGACGAACTCGGTGATGAGCCGGGTCTTGCCGATCCGGCGCCGGCCGTAGAGTATGATCAGCCGCCCGCCGTCTTTTTGCCATTCTTCCTCAAGGAGGGCGGACTCGGTCTCGCGGTCGACAAACTCCCTAATCATGATTAGTACTAATCCAGATTAGTAATAAGGACTTCGTTTTACGGGCATGCCGGTTGCATCCACCGTCTCCGCACCGTCGGGCCGGAAGCGTGGCTTCCCGGCAGTCTCCACCCGAGAGCCCGACTGCGCTTCGTGATCCCGGGCCATTTCAGCGGTCGGGAGTGTATCAGGTGTGGTTCTCACCTCCCCGGGCCGACCTGATAGAGCGCGATCGCAAAAGAAGTGGTTCGGGAGAGTACCCCGCAGCGATCCGCCTCAGGCCGGCACCTGCTCCTTCTTCTCCCGGTCCCAGTGGCGGTGCCGGGCGATGGCCGTCTTGAACTGCTCGACAAACGAGTTCACGTCCCCCTGGCTCCCACAGGTGACGACCCCCATCTCGGAGACGGCCTCTCCTCCGGTTCCTGCATCGACGAAGGTCACACCCTTGATATCCGATGCCTTCAGGAGTTCGATCCCTTCTCCCATCGCTCCGATCGGTTTGCAGTGCTTGAAGGCCTCGTTGACGAAGTGGATCGCGAAGCCCTGGTTCTTCAGGGTCTCCGCGTGCCTCCCGCCCGGGACATACACGGCGTCGTACACGACGGAGGTGGTGGTGACGTAACTCTTGTCCACCTCCATCTCTTTACCATCGGCAGACTTGACCATGCCGCGGAACTGCGAGACGATCTGCGGGTGAGCGCCCGCATCCTTGAGCGCCTTCTTCACCTGCATCACCTCGTCGTGGTCGTAGCCCTCCATAGCGAGGATCGCGACCTTCCGGCTCTTGATGGTGTCCATGACGGTCTTCTCCTGGCTGAGGTTCGGGGACTTCTTCGTGCCGGAGGATGCGCCCTTCTCCGCCGGGGGCGGCACCCCGATCCCTTCCGCGATCCGTATCGCGAGATCGCCGTCGACGTTGTTGATGAGGTCCACCACCCTTTTGCGGACCCCGGAGTCCGAGACCTTCCCGAGCTCGAAGTGGAAGGCCTTGACGATATGCTCCTTCTCCGCGTCCGACATGCTGTTCCAGAAGAGCTTCGCCTGGCTGAAGTGGTCGTTGAACTTCTCGCTCCGTGCACGGATCTTCCTCCCCTCGATCTTCTCCTGGTAGTGGGCGTAGCCGCCCTCCTCCACCCGGGCCGGCCGGGGTTTGTTCTCGCCGAGCGCATTCGGGAAGTAACTCACGACACCCTTATCGATCGTCATCCGGTTGTAGCCCTCCCGCTGGTTGTTCGCGGCGGGCGCGAGCGTCCGGTTGATCGGGATCTCCTGGAAGTTCGGGCCGCCGAGGCGTATCAGCTGGGTATCCAGGTACGAGAAGAGCCGGCCCTGGAGGAGCGGGTCGTTCGAGAAGTCGATCCCCGGCACGACGTTCGCCGGGCAGAAAGCGACCTGCTCGGTCTCGGCGAAGAAGTTGTCCGGGTTCCGGTTCAGAATCATCTTCCCGATCCACCGGATCGGCACCTCCTCCTCGGGCCAGAGTTTCGTCGCGTCCAGAATATCGAACTCGAAGTTGTGCTCGTCCGCCTCCTCGATCATCTGCACCCCGAGCTCGAACTCCGGGTAGTCTCCCATCTCGATCGCCTCCCAGAGGTCGCGGCGGTTGAAGTCCGGGTCTTTCCCGGCGATCTTCTGCGTCTCGTCCCAGACGAGCGAGTGAACCCCGAGCTGCGGTCGCCAGTGGAACTTGATGAACCGCGCCTTCCCCTCGGCGTTGATGAACCGGAAGGTGTTGACCCCGAACCCCTCCATCATCCGGTAACTCCTCGGGAGCGCACGGTCAGAGAGAACCCACATGATCATGTGCGTGATCTCGGGCAGGTTCCCGACAAAGTCCCAGAAGGTGTCGTGGGCGGCGGAGGCCTGCGGCATCTGGTGATGCTGCTCCGGTTTGATGGCGTGAACGAGGTCGGGGAACTTGATGGCGTCCACGATGAAGAAGACCGGCATGTTGTTGCCGACGAGGTCGTAATTCCCCTCCTCCGTGTAGAACTTCGTCGCAAATCCCCGGACATCCCTGACCGTATCGGCAGACCCGCGGAACCCGACGACCGTCGAGAACCGGACGAAGACCGGCGTTTTCTTTGCAGGGTCCTGGAGGAACGCCGCCCTCGTATACTCGGTCATCGGTTCGTAGACCTGAAAGTAGCCGTGAGCGCCCGAACCCCTGGCGTGGACGACCCGCTCGGGGATCCGCTCGTGGTCGAAATGCGTCAGTTTCTCGCGGAAGTGGAAATCCTCAAGGAGCGTCGGCCCCCGCTCCCCCGCTTTTAACGAGTCGTCGGTATGGCTTACCCGGACCGCCTGGTTCGTCGTCAGGTACTCCTGCTCCGGGTCCTGGCGGAATTCGTCGAGCTGCTCCTGCTTGCTCTTCTCATCTACCTTTCTCTTCTGATCCATACTCACTCACCTGCACCCCTCTTATCCCGGCCGGCCATACACCGCTGCTCTCCCCGGTGGGCGTGCCCCCACATTCCGGCCACCCACCATAAAAGTAACTGCACGCTGGAAACGGATGTTCAGAACGGCCTTTGTAGCCAGGGGTGCCTGCAAAATGGGTTGATGGAGGAAACCAGGTTCTTCCACCTATCAGACGTTTCCGGTCACGCCCCGTCCCGGGGTTCCTCGCGGCGGACGGGGCAGAGCGGTTCTTCCGCCCAGAGGTCGCCGGTATCGGCAAACGCCCGGATCCTGCACCCGCCGCCGCAACGGTCGCGGTAGGAGCATCGCCCGCAGGAGCCCCCGACCAGATCCTTCTTTCTCCGGAAGTCGGCGAGGATCCGGTTCTCCGGGTCGTTCCAGATGGTGCTGAACGGTTTCTCCCGGATGCTCCCGACCTTGAGTCTGTCCATCTGGGCGAACTGGCAGGGGTAGACGGCACCGGAGGGATCGATGTTTGCGATGCGGTCTCCCGCGCTGCACCCGACGCCGGCGTGTGCAAGAAGGGTGCACATACTCTCGTATGCGGAAGGATCGTCCTTCTCCAGCCTCTTAAGAAGGTATACGGTGTCCTGGGGTGCGTCGACCGTGAGGAACTCCATGGCCGCCGGGTCTACCTCGCGTGCCTTCTCGATGAGCAGGTCAAGGAGGCCGGCAATCTCCTGGAATCGAAGTTGCCGGGCGTCATACCCCTCCCCTCCCCGGCCGCTCGGGACCAGCCAGTAGACGCAGAACCGTTCCGCCCCGGTGTCCAGGGAGAGGTCGATGAGGGCGCAGATCTCGGCGTAGTTCTCCCGCGTCGCCGTCACCCGGACGCCGCACTTCAGCCCGGCGGATCTGCAGTTATCGAGCGCTGAGACAGCCTTATCAAAGCTCCCCGGGACGTTTCGCATACCGTCATGCGTCTCGGCGGTCGCCCCGTCGAGCGAGACCCCTGCGTACTCCACCCCCGCGTCGCGGAGCCGCCGTGCAACGGCCGGCGTGATCAGCGTGCCGTTGGTGCTCAGGGCGGTGGTGAGGCCACTCTCCTTCGCGTGCCCGGCGAGTTCCCAGAAGTCCTCCCGGACGAGCGGCTCGCCGCCGGAGAAGAGCAGAAGGGGAACCCGCATCTCTGCAAGGTCGTCGATAAGAGCGAGCCCCTCCTCCGTCGTCAGTTCGTCCTCCCGCCCCCGCCCCGGCCCTGCCCGGATGTAGCAGTGGGAGCAGAGGAGGTTGCACCGGTTCGTGATGTTCCAGAAGACGACCGGCCGGCGGAGTTCGGAGAACGCGAGCATGCCGCTCGGTCTCTTTTCGGCCGCACGGTGCCGGATTACCTCGCTGACCGTGCCGGTCGCGTGGATGTATCTCGTGATCCGGTTCATCGCCCACGCCCCGGCCCTGCCGCAGGCTCGATCCGGCCGCTCGGTTCCCGCTTGAACTCCTCGGTGCTGAAGAGAACCCGGTAGTCGGCGGCACCGGTCGCCCGGGAGAGGGCCGCGACCCTGCGGAGCGCGTCCTCGCGGTCACGGCAGTGGAGCACGGTGTAGAGGTTGTACTCCCAGCGTCCGGGGATGGTGCGGCGCTCGTAGCAGTGAGTCACGTCGGGGCTCTCCGCCATGGCCGCTCCGACCTCGGCGACGCAGTTCTCGGGGACGCTCCAGACCACCATGGCGTTCGCCATGAGTTCGGCTTTCCGGGGGTTGATCCTCATCCCGAACCGGCGGACGACGCCGATCTGCCTGAGTCTCTGCAGCCGGGCGACGACCTCCTCCTCGCTGATCCGAAGCCTTCTCGCCGCACGGAGAAACGGCCTCTCCTCAAACCCGATACCGTCCTGTGTCAATATGAGTAGTTCTTTATCGACCCTGTCCATCATCGTCTTCCTCCGCTAAAAACCGGAACCGGACGTCGAGTTTGAACCTCCGCACCATGGGAAGGTTCAGGACGTCCCCGGGAGGGATCGTCGACCGCCGCACGATCTCCTCGAGTATTCCGTGAAGTTCCTCTTCGCCCGCAGCGGCGACGGTAAACCAGAGGTTGTAGTCTCCGTCGCGGCGGTAGTTGTGGGAGACGCCGTCGTACCCGTTCACGATCGCCGCGACCTCGTGCATCTGCTTTTCCGGCACCCGCATCGCGACGAGCGTGGAAGAGCGAATGCCGAGACTTCCGGGTTCCAGGATCGGCGCGATATGCCTGATCACCCCCCGGCGGGAGAGACCGGCCAGCCGCGCCATCACCTCCAGTTCCGGCATCCCGAGCGCTTCGCCGATGACCCGGTACGGCCGGGGATCGAGAGGAAAGTCGTCCTGCACCCGCTGGAGGAGCACCCGGTCGAGCGGGTCGAGGCGCACTCACCGCACCCCCGGCTCGTAGAGGCACCAGGGGTCTTCTGCGAGGCAGTCGCCGGTACCCGAGCGCTCTTGTGTAACCCCGTATGCCCGGGCGCGGCACCCCCCGCAGGCAGAACGGTATTCGCACGCACCGCATTTGCCCCTCAGCCCCTCGCCGGAGCGGAGGGCCGCAAAGACCTCCGACCCGTTCCAGATCTCGGCGAACGGAGTTCTCCGGATATTCCCGAGACCCAGCGGGAGGTAGGGGCAGGGGGTGACCTCGCCCGTCGGGTCTATCCTGCAGTAGCGGATGCCCGCGATGCACCCCCGTTCTCCTTCGGCTACGGGAAGCCCCATCCCGGCCGCGATCCGCACGTACTGCGGGGCGCACGTCGGGCGGATAGAGAGACCCCTATCTGCTCTCAGCCGGAGGATTCGGCGTATCAGGGACTCATACATCTCCGGGGAGATGTCGACGACCTCCTTCCCCCTCCCCGTGGGGACGAGGAAGAAGAACTGAAAGTCGCGCACCCCGAGGCTCTCCCCGAATTCCGCGATCCCCTCCAGGTCGCGGTGGTTCTGCAGGGTCACCGTCGTGTGCACCTGAACGGGAATACCGGCATCCCTGCAGGCCTCGATGCCCGCGACGGCACGCTCCCAGGCACCCGCCACCCCCCTGAACCGGTCGTGAACCCCTGGATCCGCCGAGTCGAGGCTTATCGCCGCTTTCCGGACGCCCGCCCCGGCGAGCCGAACCGCCGTGCGATCGTCGATCAGGGTTCCATTCGTCCCGATGGCCATCCGAAGCCCCCGCTGCGTCCCGTATTCGGCGATCTCGAAGATATCGTCCCGCAGCAGGGGTTCTCCCCCGCTGAGGATCAGCACCGGGGAACCTGCCTGTTTGACCTGGTCGATGAGCATCTTCGCTTCGCTGGTGGAGAGTTCCAGAGCCCCTCCCCCGTCCCCGGCATCCATGTAGCAGTGGGCGCACCGCAGGTTGCACCGGTAGGTGACGTTCCATGATATGAGGGTGGGTTCGCTCTTCCCGCTGTCTCCGATACTGTTCCGCATCGACCGATCACCAGTCTCGTACGCTCCCCCGAAGAGAGGCGTGGGTATACCCGGACGACCCTATATCAATGTATCGCAAATCCCGGGAAAATAGCGAATTTTCAGGTTATCTCTCCGTTGGCGGCACACTTTTACGGTCAGATAATTTGCCCCCACATCCTCGTGTTCGCTCATGTTGCCGGGGCTCCGGGAGTGCGGTCATGTTGGTATACCTCGTCCAGAGGCGGCGCAGTTCATGAAAGGACCGTCAGCCCCAGATCGGGTCGTCGCCGAACCGGTCCATCCAGTAATCGGCGGGGCTCTGCGCCAGGTCTTTTTCGAGGTCATCAAGCCTGAACGAGACCGGACGGTTCATGCAGTAGTCGATCAGGAGGTCGTAAGCCTCTTTTAAGCGTATCGTCATCTCGTGGGACTCCGCCGGGTCTTTTCGCGACACGTCGGGATGCCAGTCCTTGATCTTCTCGGAGTAGCGGGCGCGAATCTCGTTGAGACTTGCCCGGTCCCGGATGCCGAGCAGTTCAGCCGCCTCCCTCACCCGCCCGGCGGTTATTTCGGCCATTGAAGATGCGTATACCATGTCCGCAGGATAAGCATTGCGAAGTGCCCAAAGCGATCTCTTTTTGGTCGCAGACGATAGATTCACTGAAAACGAGTCTTATGGGAGATAATCCGCCGATCATCTACTTGAACAACGCCGCCACGACCTGGCCGAAACCCCCGGAGGTGCTCGAGGCTGTCAGGCAATCGCTTGCGCTCCCGGTCTTCGGGTCGGGAAGGACCACCGGCAGCCAGGGCGAGGACTACATCACGCTGGCACGGGAAGCGCTCGCGGACCTCCTCGCCGCAGATCCGCCGGAGCACGTGATCTTCACCCAGAACGCGACCGATTCCTTAAATGTCCTCATCGGGGGATTTCTTGCCGGAGAGACCGGGTGCCACGTCCTCACGACCGAGCTCGACCACAACTCCGTTCTGCGGCCGCTTCACGAACTCGAGCGGCAGGGCCGCATCCGGCTGACGGTTCTCCCCTTCGAGAACGGCTCCGTCAGTCCCGATGCCGTTCGCGCGGCCATCACGCCCGATACCCGGCTGATGGTCACGGCCCACGGGAGCAACGTGCTCGGCTCCGTACAGGACGTTGCCCGGATCGGGGAAACCCTGCACGATCACGGGGTCTATTTTATCGTTGACGGAGCGCAGACCGCCGGCCACATCCCCGTCGATCTTGGAAACCTCCCGGTAGACGCCTACGTCTTCACCGGCCATAAGGGCCTCCTCGGTATCCCGGGCACCGGCGGATTCTACCTGCGGGACCCGGAATCGATCGCACCCCTCCGTTACGGGGGGACCGGGACGGACTCCTTCTCGCTCTTCCAGCCCCGGGAGATGCCGGAGCGGTTCGAGGTCGGAACGCATAACTATCCCGGCCTTGCGGCCCTCGCCGCCGGGGTGAACTACATCGCAGCTATCGGGGTAGAGGCCGTCGCAGAGAAAGCGGAGCGCCAGACTGCGTTCCTTATCGGGGAGTTGAAGGAAGAGCCCAACATCATGGTCTACAACGAGTCGCCCGTCCTTCCCATCGTCTCCTTTAACATCCGGGGGATGGAGAACGACGACGTTGGGTTCATCCTCGCCCGTGCCTACGGGATCGTCGCCCGCACGGGGCTGCACTGTGCGCCCCTCGTACACCGGGCGATCGACGGCGGGAGAGGCTCCGTGCGGCTCAGCCTCTCCTGGTTCACCACGGACGAAGAGTGCCGGACCGCCGCAAGAGCAGTAAAGGAGATTGCACGAAATGCGAATTCTTCGCTCGGTTCGCCATAAATCCTGTGCCGACGGCTCGTTCATGAAGGAGTTCCTCCTGAGTGCCCCGGTACCGGCGGGGTTCTTTGCCTACCTCGGGAACTTCGGGGAGGTTGAGGCGCTCCCGAAGATCGGCGAGGGGTTCTACAAGTTCGAGAAGCCCGACTGGTTCTCCATCAAAGGCCTTGCCGGGGATACCACCGTCGAGGTCAGGTTCAGGAAAGAGGTCATGCACCTGACGGTGGATTTCCTCTACCTCCTCTTCTCCTCCTACCGTGAGGGGCCGGGTGGATCTCTCGGTGCTGAAGCAGAGGGAGCAGGGGGCCGGGAAACGGGTGAGAGAACACCTGTATGGGCGTGACTGATGGGGGGCAGAATGCCCGGGGACGTATTCGAGCAGTTTGCTGAAGATTACGATCGCTGGTTCGAGGAGCACCGCGCCGAGTACCATGCGGAACTCGCCCGGATCCGGCGTCTTTTCCCCCGCCCGGACTCCCGTGCTCTCGAGGTGGGAGTCGGGTCCGGGCGGTTTGCCGCGCCCCTTGGGGTCGCGCTCGGGCTCGAACCCTCGCGAGCCCTCGGCCGGATGGCTCGCCGGCGGGGGATCGAGGTGATCCGCGGGCGGGCGGAATCGATCCCGATCCGGGACGGGTCGTGTTCGTCCGCGCTCATGGTGACGGTCATCTGTTTCCTGGACGACCCGGTTCTGGCATTCGAGGAGATCCACCGGGTTCTCGTCCCGGGGGGAACGCTCGTCCTCGGGTTTATCGAGCGGGACGGAGAGGTCGCCCGAAAATACCTGCATGAGAAGGGAAAACACCGGTTCCTCTCCCGCGCCCGGTTGTATTCATCGGATGAAGTCCGTCAACTCCTCGGACGCACCGGGTTTCGCGTGGCGGAGGTCGATTCACGGGCCGGGTTCTTGGTTATCGCCGCGAGGAAAGGCCGGTAGGACACTCACCACTTCCGCTTCATCCCGGTGCCTTCGATGGGTATGCTGCCGTGCCCCGACTCCGTGGCTGCGCTCCGCCTTTCTTCTCATGCCTTCTTCAGGGTAAACCGGAACGCCGCTCCTTTCCCGGGGCGGCCCGGCACCCGGTCATCGGCCCAGACCCGTCCTCCGTAGCGCTCCACCAGGATCTGCACGAGGTAAAGTCCGAGACCTTCGCCGACGCCGCGTTTTTGCTGCTCGTAGCGGTGGAAGATTGCCTCCTTGTCCTCATCCGGCACGCCCCGACCGGTATCCTCGACCGTCACCAGCACTTCGTCGCCCTGCTCTTCAACCCGGACCGCGACTTCGACGTCAGGACCGCCGTGCTTGACGGCATTGCCGATGAGGTTGTTGAAGACCACGGGGAGCAGGTCGTCCGCCAGGACCAGATGGCAGGCCCCGTTATGGTAGATGACGCTGGTGGGGGACCCCTCGATCGCTCCCTGGATTGCCCTGTTGAGATCGGTCTGTTTGAGATCCGGTGAAGCCTGATAAATCCGGCGGATGGTTGAGACGGTGCCCAGGATCTCGATGCTCTTCTGGACGCTGCTCTGCAGTTTCTTAATGTATTCAGCTGCTTCTCCCTCCAGGGACTCGATGAGCAGTTCGGCGTAGAGGTTCGAGACGTTCTCGGTGTTGCCGATATCGTGGGTGAGGATGTCCAGGTAGAGGTTCGCCTCCCGATTCGCGGCCTCCAGTTCGCGGTGAAGCCGGGTGAGTTCTTCAGTATGGCGTATGAGCGCTTCTTCCGCACGTTTGCGCCCGGTGATATCCGTGAGGATGGCAATGGCTCCGACGATAGTACCGCCGGCATCGCGGATAGGGGCCGCTGACGTGTCCACCCAGAGCGGTTCCCGGTTCAGGCGGGTAACCATCACCTCTTCTCCCTGCACGGTCTCTCCGTGCAGCGCCCGGTAGTATGGGGTCGCCTCGAGGGAGAGCGGCGTCCCATCCGGCCGCAGAACCCCAAAACCCGCCTGGCGCTCCTCGAAACGGACTGGATCAAGGGACATCGACGTTCTGCCGATCATCTTACGCACCGCTTCGTTCACCCGAACAATAGCCCCGGTAGTATCGTAGATGATGACGCCCGATGCGATCGAGGCAAGTGTCGCATCCAGTTCGGTAGCTCTCAAATGCTCTCTTTCCATGACGGCGCGGAGTTTCGCCTCAACCTGCTTGCGCTCGGCGATATCCCGGAAAACAACCATGATAGAAGGCTGGCCCTGGTAGAGTATGGGGGTCGCCGTGATGTCGACCTGAATCGTCCGGTCGTCGAGGGTCCTGAGTTCCTGTTCGACCAATGGGGTCGCCGTGCCTTCCTGTTCCATCCGGCGGATATGCCCGGCGATACGCTCGCGGTATTCGGGGGAGACGAAGAGATCCAGCGGTTTGCCCACGAGGTCTTCGGGGCTCTTCGCGCCCGCAATCCGGACGCAGGCAGGATTCACGTACACGATGATGCCGTCCCGGTGTACGACCACGGCATCCGGCATGAGCTCGACAAGGGAACGGTACCGCTCCTCGCTCTCCCGGAGGGCATCCTCCATCTGCTTTCTCCCGGTGATGTCCCGCATGATCACCTGGACGACAGGGGTGCCGGCAATGTAGGTCATGACCCCTTTCCCCTCCACCCAGAAGGGGGTTCCATCCAGCCGGAGGAGCTGGAGCTGGGTGGTTGGCGAAGGTTCGCCCAGGAGATCCATCGCAGCGTTCTTCCGGATGCGGTCGCGGAAGTCGGGATGAATGATCTCGAGGAAGTTCCTGCCGAGGATCTCGTTCGGACTGGATGCGCCAAGAAGGTTCACCCCGGTTGGATTGATGTAGAGGATCTTCTCACTGTCGTGAATGAGGACGATGTCGAGAGCGGTCTCCACCAGGGTTCGGTACTTGGCCTCGCTCTCCCGCAGGGCTTCTTCCGCCTGCTTCTGCTCGGTGATGTCGGTGAAACTCTCGAGAACATGTGTTACCCGGCCGGATGCATCTTTCACCGGCTGGGCAACGATATTCATCCAGCGCCCACGGCGCGAGACGCACTTCTCTACTCTTGCAACCTCGCCCGTTGCAAAGACGCGCCGTGCTGCACACACTTCGCACGGTTCGTTCAGGCTTTCGAAATAGCGGTAACACTTCTGGCCGACGGGCTCCTGTTCGGGAAGTATGTCACGGGCCTCCTGGTTGACCCACACGATCGTCATATCCGGGTCGACAAGGGACTGCCCCGTATCGAGGGCGGAGAGGATGGCACCCACCCTATCCTTCTCCCGGCGCAGCGCCTCTTCGTCTCTCCTGCATTCGGTCTCGGCCTGCCTGAGTTCTTCATTCTCCCGGCGAAGGGTATCAATCTCTACCTGGAGTTCACTGATCCGCTCTTCGGCGAGCCGTTCGGTCTCTGCAGGGTTCTCCTGTGGAACCTCATCCCGCCCGGCGGGATCAGGCTTCCTCCGTGGAGTTTCTGGGGGCGCTGGCATCTGGTGTAGGGACTCCTATTAAACAGCAGGTACAGTGAGTTTCACATTAGCAGTATTAACGGTAGCGCTCCCGGGCTACGCAGGTTCTCCTGGAGTACGGTGGGAAAATGCCTTTATGTCAACATTTGGACGGAGGTTATGAGATGACATTGACCGGGAAGTGTCATGCGAGATGACGGATCGGGCGGGTAAATGACCGACGGGTTCTCTCACTTCCGGTTGATTCGGGACGCCTGTCCCCCCACTGCCGGAACAGGTCCTCACCCTGCCTCTTCCCAAAAGAGCCCGTATCGCTATCTTGGGGCCGTAGGGAGCTCCGATATCTCTTTTCGGCCCGCCGACCAGGTTCGTTCCGGCGCCTTCTTCCCTACTACTTCTCCGAGACCTTTGCAATCACGCGATCCAGATGCTGCCGGTAGAGTTCCTGCGGGTCGAGTTCCCCGAGCCCTTCCGGTGTCCTGACCACCACCCTGTCGATGCCGGCGTTCACCAGCATCTTCGAGCACATCAGGCAGGGGGGGTCGTAGGAAGGCGCTCCCGTCAGGCGCTCGAACCCGGCCAGGTACATCGTACAGCCGGCGGCGGCCCGTCCCGCCTGCAGGAGCGCGTTCATCTCCGCGTGCACCGAGCGGCAGAACTCGTAGCGCTCGCCGGAGGGGATATTGTACTGCTTCCTTATGCAGGTGTTCAACTCATCGCAGTGGGCCTCCCCCCGCGGCGCACCGTTGTGCCCGGTGGAGACGATCTCCCCTGCCGAGTTGACCACGACCGCCCCGTAGCACCGCCGGATGCAGGTCGACCGCCGGGCGGTCTCGACCGCGATACCCATGTACCACTCGGTTCGCGAGGCCCGGGGCGGTACGGGTGGTGCGTCGGTATACCGATCCGTCATGGCCGTCCCTCCGGCAGTGGGTTACGGCCGCTCAGGCTTTTGCTCATGATAGATCTTCCACGGTGCGGGATTAAAAAGAGGCGTTTTTGTGCTCCCCGGAGAGCCGGCGATCGGCGGGGCGTCAGTATACGCCCTCGCCCGTCACGAGGACGCCCCGCACCGGGTAGGTGCCGTTGCACGGGCCCGTGAACTCGTGGTGCACCCGCTCGAAATACAGGTTATACTGCCAGCCCAGAACCCACCACTCGTTTCTCCCGTGAAACTCCGACGTAATGGTGAGAACATTCCCGTCGGCTGCATCAAACGAGAGGATGAACGGCACCTCAACGACATATCCGGAGGATCCCGGGCTCAGGTAGAGATAATCGTCGTCGGAACCGCTGATGTTGCCGAGAATCCGGTAGGGCGCAAAGAGGGGCTCGGTCCCGATCGGTGTTCTGGTCTCGATCTCGTGGCCGGGGTCGGTATCAAACATATGGAGCTCCATCTCGACGAGCACCGGCGTATCCTCCGAGTACTTGTTGGAATAGATATGAGTCGGTTCCGGGAGTTCCGACTCATTCTGCCCCGGCATAATTGCGATCGGTTCTATCCTGTTCTTGTAGACGGGATCGATCCGCTCTGCCGAGATGTTGAGCATGGGGACGCCGCCGACGTCCTCAATGCGTACCGAGATGTTGTCCCGGTCGAAATTGCTGAGGCTGGCGCGGGAGAGGTTTACAGGGGTCACGTTCGTCCCTGAGTCCGGGTTGTATCTGGAGGGAAGAGGAAGCAGGAGGACCGCATCCTCAATGGGGCCCGACGTGGAGACCTTCAACTCATACCTGTATGATGACTGGAAACTCTCTGCTGCGGACCGGTCCAGGGACCCCATGACGAGCGCCATGAAGATGAATAGGAGCGCCGCGAGGATGACTCCCGCAACGAGCACCGCCTTCAGCATATTCGATCGATTCAGCATCGCTGATCAGGGCTTTAGGGAGTTGCCGGTATTATGCCCTTCGGTTCTCCCCCGTGCCTTCTTCGCACGGAGGACGATGCTACCGGCCCACAACTATATATGGCATAACCGGCGTCGAGAGCCCGCAGGAGGGGAGATGTTCCATGTCGTATCTCACCGTCGGTAAAGAAAACTCTGGCACCATCGACCTCTATTACGAGGATCACGGTGCGGGCAGATCGGTCATCCTGGTCCATGGCTGGCCGCTCTCGAGCAAGTCCTGGGAGAAACAGGTGCCGGTGCTGCTTGAATCGGGTTACCGTGTTGTCACCTACGACCGCAGGGGGTTTGGCAACTCAGGCAAACCGACCTTCGGCTACGATTACGACACCCTGGCCGAAGACCTGCACAAACTCATGACGGAACTCGACCTCGCCGAGGCCACGCTCGTCGGATTCTCGATGGGCGGCGGCGAGGTGGCCCGCTACCTCGGCACCTACGGGAGCGATCGCGTGGAGAAGGCCGTCTTCATATCCGCGATCCCGCCGTTCCTCTTAAAGACGGCCGACAACCCCGAAGGCGTCGACGGCAGCGTCTTTGACGGGATCATGGAGAGCATCGCCGCCGACCGTCCGGCGTTCCTCTCCGGGTTCCTCTCGGACTTCTACAACGTCGACATCTTCGGGGGCGACCGGGTGAGCGACGAGGTTGTCCGCCTCAGCTGGAACGTCGCCGCCGCCGCGTCCCCTGTGGGCACGCTCGACTGCGTTCCCGCGTGGCTGACCGACTTCCGGGACGATCTTGCGAGCATCGACGTGCCGGTTCTCGTGATCCATGGCGACGCCGACCGGATCGTACCCTTCCCCGCCTCAGGGAAACGTACCCCCGGGTTGGTCAAAGACAGCCGTCTCGTGGTGATCGAGGGCGGGCCGCACGGGATCACCTGGACCCACGCCGACAGAGTCAACCGCGAGTTACTGAATTTCCTCGGGCAGCGGGTTCAGGCGGCGCAGCCGTTTGCAGCAAACCCCACGTAGGAGGCTGGCCCTCGCTCGCCCTCACTCCACCGGGATCAGCCCGGCGTTCGTTCCGGTGATGCACCGGCCGCCCCCGCGGCCGACCACGAAGGTGTTCTCGATCCCGACCATTCCGACGCCCCGGACTCCCTTCTTGGGCTCGAGAGCGATCACCATCCCCTCTTCGAGCGGCTCGTCGAAACCGCGGGCGATCACCGGCATCTCGTCCACCTGCAGGCCGACGCCGTGGCCCAGGAACTGCACCCGCCGCTTCCCGTAGCCCATGAAGTTCTCGAGGAATGCGGGATCCAGGCCATCGATTATCGTCGCGTAAATCTCCGAGGGCGCAGTCCCCGGCCGCAGCATGGACGCCGTCTCGTCCTGGACCTTCACGCACCGATGATGCGCCTCGATCGCCTCTTCGGGGAGCGGTCGCCCAAACATGCACGTCACCGTCTTGTCGGTGTGGTAACCCCGCACCCCGCACGCACAGTCGACGAAGACCAGATCTCCGGCTCCGAGTTTCCGGTCATGGCTGCCGAGCACCGGTGCGCCGGGAGCCGCTCCGAGGCACCCGCCCGCCCCGTCGAAACCGGTCGGGTAGATGGTGCTCTCCCCGAACCCGAGCTGCCCGAGGATCATCTCCGTCCCGAACATCCCGAACCGGGCAATCCCGTGGTGCCCTTCCCGGACCAGGCGTGAGAAGACCTCGCCCCCGAGTTCCGCCTCGCTCATTCCCTCGCGGAGCATCGCAGGAACGCAGTCTTCGAGCACGTGGCGGTGAATCCTCCCGGCCTGCTCCAGGATCGCGAGTTCGTAGGCGCTCTTGACCGATCTGACTTTCGCCGCCTGTGCATCAAGCGGTTTTACCTCGCGGAAGGGGAAGTGCTTCCGGAACCTCTCAAGCAGCGCGAGGGGCACCGTCTCCGCTTCCACGTGAACCGTCTCCGGGCATGCGCCCATCCCGGCAGCCGCGTCGCGGAAACTCTTCATCGGCCGGATCTCGGGGAAGTGCGACTCGTCGAGCGCCCTCTCAATGCTCCGGCGCACCCAGAGCACGCCCTCATCGTCGCGGGGGATGAGGAGAACCCCGTCCTGCATCGTCCCGGTGAAGTAGAACTGGTTTGTCCGCCCGAAGATCGCGGCGAACTCCCACGAGGGGTTCTCGGCATCCATGCGGAGCCGAAACCGCTCCATGCGGTTCCGGAGCTCCGGGGCGGGGGTCTTATGCTCCATACGCATGATTGGGTGGCGATGGTATTTAGCTCTGGCGGGGCAACCCTGCGTATAGCCCCGGGTCCGGCACGGGCAGTTTCCCGCGACGAACGGGGGCAATTCCGACCGCATGGGTTATAGAGCCGCACGACGCATCACTGTCATGGAAACCCCTTTCATCTTTACCCTACACGAGGGCCTGCCCCGCCAGGGGCCGGGGAGCAACGCCTGCACGAGGAAGGCCTTCTCGATGCTCGCCGATCTTTCCGCCCGGCCGGAGATCCTGGATATCGGGTGCGGGGCCGGGATGCAGACGGTCGAACTGGCCCGGATCTGCCCCGGCTGCCATATCACCGCCGTCGACATACACCAGCCGTTCCTCGACGACCTCGCCCGACGGGCGGCGTCGGCAGGGGTGGGCGATCGGATCACCACCGTCCGTGCCTCGATGGACGACCTGCCGTCCCCCGATGCGTCGTTCGACGTCCTCTGGGCGGAGGGCTCGATCTTTATCGTGGGGTTCGAGAAGGGGCTCGCCTCATGGAGGCGGCTCCTCCGTCCCGGCGGCTACCTCTGCCTCACCGAATCTGTCTGGTTCACCGAAGATCCCTCGCCGGAGGCGGCGGCGTTCTGGAACGACTGCTACCCGGCGATAACGACGGTCCGGGAGACCTGCGCGATCGCAGAATCTGCCGGTTACGCGGTCGTCGCGACCTTCCCGCTCCCGAAGTCAGCGTGGTGGGAGAATTACTATATGCCGGTCCTCAAGCGGGTAGAAGACCTGCGGCCGAAAGTCGCCGGCAATCCCGAGGCAGAGGCGCAGATTGAGTTCGCCGAGCGGGAAACCGCCGTTTACCGGGAGCATGCCGACGAGTACGGCTACGAGTTCTTCATTCTGCAGAAGAAGGGGTGACCGTTACCTCCCCTTTGTCTTCCCGATATCCCTCTGGATTTTGCCGATCGCTTTCCAGCGCTTCTTCTCGAGTCTCACAAGCCCGATCTCCGCTTTATCCCGTTCGAATGCGAGTTCCTGCACGAGCCGGTGAAAACTCCCCAGCCGTGCTGCAGGGAGGGTCCCGTCCGCGACGGCCGCCCGGACCGCACAGCCCGGCTCCTCTTCGTGCCGGCAGTCCGAGAACCTGCAGCCCTCCGCGAGTTCGAGGATCTCGGGGAACGTATCGGCGATGCCGGCGGATGCCGCACCGATGCCGACCTCCCGCAGACCGGGGTTGTCGATCATGAGCGCCCCGCCGTCGAGGACGAAGAGCTGGCGGACGGTCGTGGTGTGCCGCCCTTTATCGTCGTAGTCCCGGGTATGCGAGGTCTCCTGCACCGGACGACCCATGAGCCGGTTGATCAGGGTGGACTTGCCGACACCCGACGAGCCGATGAGGGCGATCGTCGTTCGCGGCGGGAGGTACGGATCGAGCCGGTCGACGCCCTCCCCGCTCACGGCGCTGATCGGAATCACCGGTATGCCGGAAGAGGCAGAGGCGATCTCGTCGGCGAGCGTTGCGGGATCGTCCGCGAGGTCGGACTTGTTGATGACGATCACGGGGCAGGCGCCGGATGCATGGGCGATCGCGAGAAAACGTTCGATCCGGCGGGCGTTGAGATCGTGGCCGGCGGCCGTGACGATGAAGACCGTGTCGATATTCGCCGCGATGACCTGATCGCTTCCGCCGCGTCCCGTGCTTCCTCGCGCGAACCGGGTCTTCTGCGGGAGGATGTCGACGATCATCGAGGTTCCGGCTTCCGGTTGATGGAGTAATACGACGAAATCCCCCACCGCCGGGAACCGGCCGAGTTTCCGCAGGGCTCCGGAGATCCCGGCCGTGACGGACCCGCCGTCGACGAGTATATCCCACACCGTCTTCTGCCGGCAGGCCACGCGGCCGGGGAGATACGGGCCGGCGTATTTCGAGAATGCTTTCTCGTGCTCGTCCGTCCATCCGAGGTCTTCGAGCGTATAGGGATGCTTTTCTCCGCATCGGGGAGTGGATTGGTTCATAACGTGGCCAAACCTCTGTAAATTGGATGGCATGCAAGGGGACAAGTGCTTTGTGGTCGCGGTTCACGGCACCGACGGCTTGGACCCCGTCGTCCTGAGCATGATGCTTTAAACCGGGGGGCGGTTGACTCTATATTCTGCAGACGCACAATAGAGGAACCAGATGAGCGGCAAGTATGTCCACGGCTACACGGAGCGGGAAGCGGAGCGGTTGAGCGACCAGGCACAGACCCTGACCGGGCTCCTCCACGACGACACCCGCTACCCGGCAGGCTCGCGAGTGCTCGAGGCCGGGTGCGGCACCGGCGCCCAGACGGTCATCCTGGCGCGGAACAGCCCGGAGGCGCGGATCACGTCGGTCGATATATCCGAAGTCTCGCTTGGCGAGGCTAAGAAACGCGTAGAGATCGAAGGCATCACGAACGTCACGTTCGAGGCGGGGGACATCTTCGACCTCCGCTACGAGCCGGGGAGCTTCGACCACATCTTCCTCTGTTTCGTCCTCGAACACCTGGCGGAACCCCACAGGGCGCTCGAACAACTTCGCCCGCTGCTCCGGGAGGGCGGCACGATCACGGTGATCGAGGGGGACCACGGCTCGGCGTACTTCCACCCGGACAGCACCCATGCCCGCCGGGCGATCGGGTGCCTCGTCGACCTCCAGCGGGAGATGGGCGGCAACGCCCTTATCGGGAGGGAACTCTACCCGCTCGTCGCCGGTGCCGGGTACCGCGACGTCAGCGTCTCCCCGCGGATGGTCTACGTGGATGGATCCCGGCCGGACCTTGTCCGCGGGTTCACGAGACTGACCTTCACCGCCATGGTCGAGGGCGTCGGGGACGACGCGGTGAACCGGGGGATGATGAGCCGGGAGGACTGGGAGCGGGGGATAGCCGACCTCTACCGCACCTCCGAACCGGACGGGGTCTTCTGTTATACGTTCTTCAAAGCAACGGGAAGGAAGTAGCCGGGATACTTACCGCTTCGCCCCAAACGGCGCCATGAGGTATCCCCCGAATCCCGCGAGCCAGAGGAGCGCGGGGTAGACGATCATCCTCTCCGACCCCCCATGGCCGATAGGGCCGTAGAGGCTCATGATGCCAAAGTCGCTCGCGGCATGCGTCACGAGGAAGACGAGGCCGACAATGCCGGCGATGATCGAGATCGCCTTCAGGGGTCCCCGGACCAGCGAGGCGCAGGCGATCGCCTCGACGTTGAAGAAGACGAAGGCCGCGAGTGCAAAGAGGCCGTGGATGCCGGGAATATCCAGCGTGAAGACCGCGGCGCCCATCGCCCCGGCACCCGTGAGGACGAAGACGGGGAGGATCCAGCCTCTGCCGTAGGAGCGGTAGAGGAAGTAGCCGCCGATGACGTTCAGGAGGCCTGCAAGGAAGAGGGAGGAGTTGAAGAGCCATGCCGTCGCGCCGGTCACGCCGAGATCGCTGATTGCATTTAGATTGATGCTGTAACCCGGCGCCATGGCCGCGCCGGCCATGAGGGCGATCATGAACTGGACCGGGAGCAGGAAGAGCAGAACCCCTGCAATCATCTGACTGTTGTTTGTTCGGCGCATGGTGAACGGATAGTGGCTCCCCCTTTATAATTCCTGCACTGGCCCGACGGCGCCGGTTTTCGCAGCGTGCCCGGGCTAATGTTAACAACGTTAACGAGATCGGGGAGCAACACCGGGCGCCTACTTCGTCGCCATCGCGCGCAGGATCGCCATGATCCCCGGTTTTGCCGTTCTCTGGAGTGGCGAGCCGAACTCTTCCATCTCCGTATCCCCGGAGCCGAACATCTCTTCGTTCAGCCGGTTGGTGATCTCGTCGAATATCCGCTTATACGCGATACAGTGAGGATCGACGCCCTGGATCTCGCCGTCCGTCGGCGTTATCGCGTTGTAGGGGCACCCTCCCCGGCAGTATTTGATGTGGGGACACCCTGCGCATTCGCGGTCGACGAACTCCTTGAACGCGTGCATGAGTTTCCAGGCGTCTGATTGGGCGAGGTCTTCGGCTGTGGGGCGGTCGTAGACGTTCCCCATCGCGTACTCCGGCATCCCGACGAAGCGGTAACAGGGGTATATGCTCCCGTCCGGCCCGAAGGCAAGGGTGGTTCCCATGCAGTCCACGAACGTGCAGACGGTGCCGTGCCGGGTAAAGATGCACCTGCAGAGGTCGTTGATGTTCATGACCTCTATTTTGCTCAGGTTCTCCAGGTACTTATCGAGGAGGTAGACCAGCAGTTCCCCGTAGGCCTCCGGCTCGAGCGCCCACTCTTTCGGATCCTCGCTCCGGAGTGACGGCAACGCCGGGTGCAGTTTGAGGGGAAAGCCGTTCTCAAGGAAGAAGTTGAAGATCTCCTCCTTACCCTCGACCGACCGGCAGGTGAACGTGCAGATGAACCTGACCTCAAGTCCGTTTGCTTTTGCGATCTCGTAGCCCCGCATGGTCTTCTGGTAGTAGCCCTTCCCTCTCTGCGTGTCGTTGATCTCCTCGGGGCCGTCGATGCTGGAGCCGATGGGAATATTGTATTCTGCGAATATCCGGGCCATCTCCGGGGTGAGCAGCCAGAGGTTGCTCTGCAGGGCGAACGTCGGTTCGAGATGGGCGAGGCCTTCGGAGAGGGTGGGAAGTGCCTGCCGGTAAAAGTCCGCGCCGGCAAGGAGGGGCTCTCCCCCGTGGAAGGTGATGGTGACCTGGTTGGACTGGTAGTCCTTGAGCCATTCCGCGATCTCCCGGACGGTCTTGATACTCATCACGGGAGACCGTTCATCGGAACTCCAGCAGTAATGGCATTTCGACGGACAACCGAGCGTGGGGATGATCATGACGTGAAATGGACTCTTCATCACACTCAGCTTCACGTTATGAGATGTAAAATTTATTCATGCGGCATCAAATCCTGCGGCCCTGGCGAGTGCGTCTTTTCAGGTAAGCGAGGCCATTTGCAAAGATAACAAATTTGCATGGAGTGTGCCGAATCGCTGCTGAAGCGCCAACGTGCGGTGTTCCGGTTCAGGTAGCAGAATGAACTGCTCCGTCGCGTATACCGCCTTTTTAAGGCGATATGATTAAGTAATCGTATAGGGGTTTCGATGTTCATATCCGTCATACTCGCACACCCGCACGGAGGAAGCTTCAACCATGCGATAGCAGAGGTCGCCGTCGCTGCCCTCAGAGAATGCGGGCATACCGTTGCATTCCATGACCTCTATGCCGAGAACTTCGACCCACTGCTGCCCTACGACGAGATTCTCCGCGATGCGCCGCTGCCTCCGTTCGTTGCCGCGCACTGCGCGGAGATTGCCGCCGCCGACGGCCTCGTGGTGGTTCACCCAGACTGGTGGGGGATGCCTCCTGCGATCCTGAAAGGCTGGATCGACAGGATCCTGCGCCCGGGCGTCGCGTACCGGTTTCTCGAAGGGGATGCCGGAGAAGGCGTTCCAGTGGGCCTCTTGAAGGCAAAAGCGGCACTCGTCTTCAACACCTCGAACACCCCAGGGCAGAGGGAACTCGAGGTCTTCGGCGATCCCCTTGAACGGCTCTGGAAGGACTGTATCTGCACGTTTTGCGGAATTCCGGCCGTTCATCGCCGGATGTTCTCCGTTGTGGTCACGAGCACCGACGGGCAGCGCAGGGCCTGGCTCGACGAGGCGCGGAGGATGACCCGCGAGGTATTCCCGCCGGATTCCGCCTGAGGCGGCCCGGAAACATTTTTTACTTCCTCTCCGTATTGATGGGTGAGGAAGGAAAATGGACTTCTCCGACTGCGTGAAATTCGCAAACGAAAACCCTGTGACCTACATCGCGACGATGGACGGCGACCAGCCCCGGGTCCGGGCGTTTGCCATGTGGTTTGCCGATTCGACCGGGTTCTACTACCACACCGGGACCCCGAAGAGCGTCTGGCAGCAGCTTACGAAGAACCCGAAGGTCGAGCTCTGCTTCTACAATCCCGAGGGTAAAGGAATGATGATGCGGGTCGCAGGGGCGGTCGAGTTTCTCGATGACGCGGCCTTAAAAGAGCGTCTGGTCAAAGAGCGCCCGTGGCTCCTCCAGATCGGGGTCTCGGGCGCGGACGACCCGAAACTCGCCGTCTTCCGCGTGGCGCACGGCGAGGCATACTTCTGGACGCTGGAACAGAACATGCGGGAAGCCGAGGCGCCCCGGATCAGGTTCTGAGCCACCCTGCGCTTTCGCATGAAGTGAAGTACAGGGGTATCGATAGAACCTCACGCGAAGAGCGCGAAGCCGCGAAATGGCTCACAAGTACTCATCTACCTGTCTTCGCGTTCTTCGCACCTCGCACCTTCGGTGCTCGAACTCCGTTCCTCTAGGAACGTCGTTCCTACCGGTGCTCACGCTCCTGCCCTTCGGCCAGCCGCGCTTCGCGGCTTCTCGTGAGGCTTACCAATCTTTCTTCATCACCTCGGCCTTCAACTCCTTCGGCATCAGTTCGATGGCGTACCGGAGCGCCGTCCGGGGCATCTCCCGCTTCTTCGCCATGACGTAGGAGAAGATCTCGTCCGTGTGCTTCCGGCTCGCCTCCTTGAGGAGCCATCCGTAGCCTTTCTGCACCAGGTCGTCCCTGTCGGTCAGGAGGAGGTCGGCGATTGCAAGGACCTCGTCGAGGAACTCCCCGCGCTTCGCGGGCACGATCAGCGAGACCGCCGCCGCCCGCCGCATCCAGCGGTTCTCCGACTGCGTCCAGCGCTTCAGCTCCTCGATCCCCTCCGGGTAACGGACGATGAAGTCCCCGACGGCATGGTTGCAGAGGCCGTCGCAGGTGGCCCAGTTGGTGATGTAGTTCTCAATCCAGTGCCGGAAGACGGTGATATCGCCGGGTTCGTAGCGGTCGGCGAGCCGCGGAGCCCACCGGGAGACGACGAACGCCTCCTCCATCATCCCCGAAGAATAGAGTTCCTCGCAGAGGGCGAAGATCTCCTGCTTCTCGCGGGATTTGACCTCCTTCCAGTATTTTTTCGCGATCGCGACTGCGGTTGCCGTCTTCATCCCGTAGCACCGAACCTCCTCCTTGAAGAACCGCTGGCCTCTCTCCCGGAGTTCGGGGTCCGCCTGCGCTGCAAACTCCTGCCGTATCGCCTCGACGACCGGATCCATATAATGGTGTAATGGGGGGCGGGAGATAAACGATCCGCTACCGTGCCCGGCGGCCCGGCAACCCCCGCCTCCCGAGATACCGTTCGATATGCGTCTTTTTGATCCCCATCCTGAGCAGGCGTTCGAAGACCTCTTCCCGCCCTTCGATCGCGATCTTCCGCTTTGCCCGCCGTAGCGCCGCGACCTCGTCAGGGTAGGGGAGCGGGCCCTGCCCCTCCGTCAGGCGCCGGAGTTCGGCCGGATCGCAGCCGGTCGCGGCGACCCCCTCCCCCGGACGCAGATCGATCCGGCACGTCCCGGCGACGTACTCGATTCGCCGCCACCCCTCCTCCCGGTCGATCACGGCGTAGGAAGCCGGGGAGCAGTCGAGTGCGACGTAGGCCTTCCCGGCGACCATGCCCGCCATCATCCCGTAGTGGCCGGTGACGATGCACGCCGCGGGGAGGTCGAAGAGCCATACCCGGTTCGCGAGAGGCGCGTGAGCCACCACGATATCGACCGGCCCTTCGGCCGAGCGGGCCATCCTCCTCTCCTTCCCGGTGGGGACGCCGAGGAAGCGTATGCCGCAAACGTTCTGCACCTCCCCCGTTATTTCGTGGATGTAAGGATTCGCTTCCGCCGCCTCCCGGACGCGGCCGTAGGTGCCCATCGTGTCGTCGTTGTTCCCCTCCACGACGACGCAGTGCCGGCCCGCCGCTGCGATCTCGCGGAGGAGGCCGAGAAAGAGTTCCGTCTCGTCGAGCGTTGAGCGCGAGCACCGGTCGTAGGCACCGTCGCCGGCGAAGACGACGATTTCCGGGTCCGTCTCCTCGACCGCCCGGAGGAATGAGCCGATCCCGACCCGGCCGCCGGACGGCCCCTTCTCCTCTGTCCCCCACGCGAGATCGCTGAATGCGAGTATCCTCGTCCGCGGCATGACCCGGAGATACTACCGCAGGAGACGATAGGTTTCGCGGTCTGTTCGGCAATCCAGCACCTTCGCCTCACGGCAGATACCCGTCCGCATACTCGAGGAACCGCTCCACGACGGCCGTCGAGTAGGGGCCTTCCTCATACGCTGTCGCGAGGGTCAGGCGGTCGCGGAAGGTGGAGGCGATCAGCAAAAACCCGTACGGCCAGCAGGTGCAGGGGTGGTACTGGATGTCCTGGATATCGAGCGCCGCACCGCCCTTTCCGGGGATGGGGAGGTAATCGCCGGGGTCGAAGACACCGAGATTCGAGAAGACCGGGTTCTTGTTGCCGGACGTGCGGTAGCGCTCGATCATCCCGTCGAAGAACGTCCGCACCGCCGGCATCCCGCCCGCCATGATCTCCTCGTAGAAGAGGATGGCCGCAATGCCGGGACTTCCCACCTTCCGGCGGGCCGTTATCGCCGTCACCCGGCCGATGATATCCTCGAGCCGGCCCCCCTCCCCGGAGGAGAGGGTGACCTCGTAGGCGATGGAGAGGTTCGTGAGCGGAGCGTCCTCGTAGAGGCCGGGATACCTCCTCCGCAGGTCGGCCGAGGTCAGGAGCGACCGGGGCTCCTCCCGGTCAGCGTGTTCGCCCCGGATCTTCTGGAACGCAAGGAAGAACGCACCGATAAGGACGTCGTTCACTGTGGCCCCGTGCTCCTTCCCGAACGCCTTTATGCGCCCGAGTCGTTCGGGGGAAAGCGTCCGGGAGGCCACCCGGGGCGTTCCCCTCCCGGTTTGCTCGCTTGGGAAGCGCCACCGGTCGATGAATGGTTCCTCCTCCGCGAGCGCCTGCCGCCGCTCTTCATCGGAATAGAGCGCAAGAACCCTGTCCGTGCTCCGCTCGTAAGGGGCGCGGGGGGCCGGCCGGAAGTCCGGGTCGTCCGCGATTCCCCGGTAGGCCGCAAAGAGGTCCCGGGCAAGGGTGAGGGCGCCGGTGGCGTCGCAGAAGCCGTGGTGGCAGGTGACGGCCACGGTATCCCCCTCTTCCCTCCGGTAGAGGTTGACCCGCACCTGCGGCCCGGAGCGGACGTCGAGCGGCGCCGGTGGCGCGTGGAGGGGCTCGTCCCCGCCGGCCGGGACGAGGACGAATGCCCCGTCCCACCGTTCCTCCGGGATCTCTTCCCAGACCGGCTGTCCGTCAACCTCCGCGAACCTCGACCGGAGGTAGGGATCGGACGCAACGAGCCTCATCGTCGCCGCCCTCATGGCCCCCGCGTCGACTTCACCGTCGAGCGTGAAGACGACGTGCATCGTCGGATCGTAGATGCGCTCGAAGTAGACGTTGAAGACGTCGAAGGCCGGCGCGGGATGGCGGATTGGCGGGGCAGACATCATCTTAACCATCTCCCGGTTGTGGGATAACTGCTTTCTTATTCAGCACTCTCTCGTGCGGGAGCGACCGTGCTACTCCAGTACCCTCCGGACGGCGGCCTCCCAGATCCGGTGCGCCTCGTCCCGTTCGAGTCCTGCCGCCGATCCCATCCTGATCCCGAGAATGACGGAGATGATGATCCTTGCAGAGAGGTCCGTATCGAGGTCGCTGGAGAGGTTTCCTGCGGCTTTTTCTTCTTCGAGAACCGCAGTGAGGAGATCGTGGATGGCCCGGTAATTCTTCCCGACAGCATCACGGAGGGAGTCGTCTCGCACGGCACCGGCGAAGAGTTCGATGATCGCTTTCATTCCCGTTTCGTCTTCGGGGTAGATAACGCGATCAAAGATCGCGGAGAACATGTCCTCGGGCGTATTTTCTGAGCAGGCATCATGCAGGTTCTCCGAGAGCCGGGACCGGATGTAGGCGAGGGCGGAAGAGATCAGGTCGTCCCTGCTCTTGACGTAGAGATAGAGCGTCGCACGCGAGATGCCGAGCCTGGCGGCGACGTCCTCCATCTTCAGGTTGGAGAACCCTTTCTCGTCCACCTCGGCTATCGCGGCCTCGATGATCCTGCGCCTCGCTTCGTCTTTATACTCGGGCACGACCTTCGGCATGATACTAACACGTGTGTCAGTAATCTTATATACGATCGATCCGTATTCTGAATAGTGACACAAGTGTCAAAAACAATTACTCTGGTGTCAGAATACTGGGGCCCGCGGCAGGACCCGGATGCCTGCCGTAAGGAGTCTTCGGACGAGAACGGCGATCTCGTGCTCTTCGAGGCCCTGGTCCGGGAATACTGCGGGATAGGGTTCTTCGAGTGCCTCGTCTCTCCGGAGAACGATTACCTTACCTCGGCCGTATGGGAGGAGAGCGGCGGCAGGCCGCCCGCGCTCCTGTGCGCCGTCGTCGAACTGCTGCACCGGGCGGTCGAGCGGGCGGACGAGCGATGAAGGCGGTGTTCTCGCATCTCGGCAGATTCATCGCCGCCCGCCCGTATCTTGTCGCCGGCCTGGTTGTCTCGCTTCTGGTCTTCTCGGCGTACGGCGCTTCCTCAATCCGGATGGAGACGGGTATCGAGACATTCGTCGATACGGACTCTCCCGAAGGGATACTGCTTGACGGTTATACACGGGAATTCGGGACGGATCTGGTCTTCCTGATCGTCGAGTCGGACAACGTGCGGGACCCAGCTCTTCTACGTTACGTCGACACCCTCGGTGCGGATATCGCCGACGAACGCTACGTGACCGGGACAAGGTCGCTTCCCGCGGCGATACGATCGGTGAACGGAGGTCGTATCCCCGGGACGGAGGCTGAAGTCGTCGAAACGATCTCCCGCCTCCCGCAGGAGGCCCGGGCACGTTACGTGCCTTTGGGGACGATGACGCTCCTCTTCGTCACCCTCGAGCCGGACCTCTCCGACGACGCCAGAAGCCGGGTTCTCGACACCCTTGAAACCATCGTCTCGATCTCGGCCCCGCCTCCCGGGGTGACCGTCTCAATCTCCGGCGATCCCGTATTCGACAGAGAGATGCGGGAGGCCATGAGCCGGGAGATGGGCATGCTGATAGCAATTGCGCTCGTCCTGATGGTCGCGGCAATCGGACTGCTTTTCAACCATGTCCGCCACCGCTTCCTTCCCGTGGGGATCATCCTCTGCGGGGTGTTCCTGACGTTCGGCACTCTCGGGTTCTTCGATCTCCGGGTGACTTCGCCGGTCATCGGATCGTTTCCCGTGATCATCGGTCTCGGGATCGATTACGGGGTGCAACTCCAGTCGCGACTCCACGAAGAGATCCGGGACAGAAGCTTGCACGACGCAATCGTCGCCACGCTCTCTCACGCCGGTTCCGTCCACCTGGTCGCGATGTGCACGACTGCTCTTGGCTTTCTGGCCCTTCTCTTCTCTCCGGTCCCGATGATCCGGGACTTCGGGACCGCCTGCCTGATCGGCGTCGTCTCGTGTTTCCTGCTCGCGATCATCATCGTTCCTGCTTTCTTTGCCATCTTCGGCTACGGGAAGCGGGCAGGGGGCCGGCAGGGGCCGGCGGACGCTCCGGAAACGGGAGCACTCGCGGGCTACAGCCGGTTCCTCGGCGGTCTGGCTGTCAGGGTGGCAAAACATCCGGTTCCTGTCATTCTCCTCTTTGCGCTCGTCGCCGTTGCTGGCATGCAGTACGACGACAGGATCGGAATCAACGTCGACCAGCAGTCCTTCGTCCCCGAGACCATGCCTGCACGGGTCACCCTCGAAAAGGTGGAGCGGGCGATCGGGGGGACGTCGACCGTGCCGGTGATGATCAGGGGGAGCGATATCCTCGATCCGGAGATTCTCGAATGGATCGACGCGTTTGGAACGTATGAGACGGAGCGTCGGGACGAGATCACCGCCCATACCGGCATCGCCACCCTTATCCGGGAGTATAACGGCGGGTCGCTCCCCGGATCCGCAACCGAGATCGACGCGGTCGTCGCGCGTATCCCCGCCGAAGTCCGCGATGCATACCTGTCAGGCAATTCGGAGACGGTGATCGAGTTCGCGACGGTCGATATGGAGATGGATGCGGTGAGCGCCCTCATCGACCGGCTCAGGAGCGACGTCGTCTGGCTCGAACCGCCGGCAGGACTGGATATTCAGCCCACGGGCAGATCGACGGTATACGGCGACCTCTACGACGGGATCGTCCTCTCAAAAAACCGGATGACCGTCCTCGGCCTCCTCCTGATCGCCATCTTCATGGTCGTCGTATACCGCCGGTTCGACTCCCTGGCGCCGCTCCTTCCTGTCGTCATGATCATCGGGTGGAACAACCTGATCATGTATGCCCTCGATATCGCGTATACCCCGCTCACGGCGTGTCTCGGTTCGATGACCATCGGCCTTGCGATGGACTATACGATCCTGATCCTCGAGCGGTGCAGGGAGGAGATGGGGAGAGGCCTGGAACTCTATGAGGCCATACGCGAAGGTGTGACGAGGATCGGGATCCCCATCACCATATCCGGGCTGACGACGATATTCGGGTTCTCGTCCATGCTCGCGTCTTCGTTCTCTCTCGTCTCGGGGTTCGGGCAGACGACCGTGATCACGATATTCTTCTCGCTCGTCGGCGGCATCATCGTCATGCCCGCGGTCGTCGCCCTGGTGCTGCGCAGGGCTCCGGAGCCTTCCGGGCACCGGAGCGGGGCCGCGGCCGAAACATAGCCCGGCCTGCCTCCCATCCCCCGGCTGCAAATCTATTTGGTTGATAAGCGGCCAGGAGGTGGATGCAGGAGACCCAGAATGAAGCGAAAGATCATCGATATCGACGAGGAGAAATGCACCGGGTGCGGGCTCTGCATACCCGACTGCCCGGAAGGAGCGCTTCAGATCATCGACGGGAAGGCAAGGCTCGTGAGCGACCTCTTCTGCGACGGACTCGGCGCCTGTATCGGGACGTGCCCGGAGGGGGCGATCTGCGTCGTCGAACGGGAGGCCGGGCCGTATGACGAGCGGGCGGTGATGGAAAAGATCGTACCGCAGGGAGAAGGGGTCATCAGGGCGCATCTCGAGCACCTCCTCGGCCACGGGGAGGAGGGGCTGTACCGCGAGGCCGTCGACTACCTGAACGAGAATGCTGTCCCGGTTCCACAGCACGAGACCGCCGGGGGCGGTGCGGCATGCCCGGGTTCCGCTGCGGTGAGCCTTCCGCGAGGGGAGACTGCGGAGGCTGAACGTGCCGGGCGGATAGAGTCGGAACTGAGGCAATGGCCGGTCCAGTTGCAACTCATGAACCCCGCAGCTTCGTACTTCGACGATTCGGATCTTCTCGTCTCCGGGGACTGCGTTCCTTTTGCATACGCGGATTTCCACCGCGACTTTCTGCGCGATAAGGTCGTGATCCTCTTCTGCCCGAAACTGGATTCGGACGTCGAGGGCTACGTCACGAAACTCACGGAAATATTCTCGCGGCATGCGATCCGCTCGATCACCGTCCTGCACATGGAGGTGCCCTGCTGCAGCGGGGTGCGCTACGTCGTGGATCAGGCGCTGGAACGCTCGGGAAAGGAGATCCCGGTAAAAGAGCATACCATACTGATCAGCGGGAGGGTCGCGGAGGAGGGGGAGAGGACGATTCAGCAACGGGGTTCCGGGATGGGTCACGGCCCCGGACCCGGCCTTACCGGCGTGAGACGTACCGGCTCCCCTTCAGGTAAAACCGGAGAGGGAGGTCCGCCGCCTTCGTGATCCCGACCCGGGTCGTCTGTACAATATTTTCCGGCTGGAGTTCCGGGGGGTTCGCGGGTGACCGGACCTGGAGCGGGCCGTCGCGAAGGGAGGTTCCGTTCAGGTCCATGGTGATGCCGAGTGCCTGCGTCAGTTTCCCCGGCCCGCTCGCGAGCGAGAGGGGGTCGTCCGTCCCCCGCCGCGCCTGCATCAGGTCGAGCCCGACAACCGGCTCGAGTGCCCGGACGAGGACGGCCTCCCCCGCGCCCTCCGTCCCCGTCACGACGTTGACGCAGGTGTGCAGGCCGTAGATCCGGTAGACGTAAGCGTGGCCTGCCGGGCCGAACATAACCCGGTTCCTCTTCGTCGTGCCGCGGTAGGAGTGGGCCGCCGGGTCACCCCGGAGGTAGGCTTCGACCTCGACTATCCGGCCCGCCGTCGTCACCTCTTCGCGGTGGACGAGCAGGCATCCCAGCAGGTCTTTTGCGACGGTTACGGTATCCCGTTCGTAGAATGCAGCCGGAAGGGTCATGGAGGTTCTCTTCTCCCTGAAAGGTCTCTTTCCGCCAGCCCATCAAATTTCCGGGTAACGGTCGCCGGCGTTGGGGGCCCGGGGTTGGTATGTCCGCAGGCCCAAAGGTATATAGGCTGGCATACCCATGCCGTTCACCCCCCCTTAGGGGATTGGGCAGCAAACGACCGCGAAAACCCGTCTCGAATGTCCATGGAGGATGGGGCGCTAAGGCGGCCTGACGGCAGCCCGGCGGTGGTGCGGTCGGATGAAATGACTGGCAGTATGGAGGTAGAAACGCATGAATGGATTCAGGTGGGCTATTGCCGTGCTCCTGGTGGCCTCTCTCGTGGGGCTGGCCTGGGGTCAGGTAATGCCTATGGATAACCAGACTCCGGCGGGAGAGAACGTTACTCCTTCAGTGGACGAAAATGTCACTCCCACGATTAACGTAACGATGAACCAGACGCTCGAGGGCAACGCGACCGTCGCGAACGTCACCATCGATGAAGTCGTGAGCGATGGTCCCGGGTGGCTCGTCATCCATAACAACCTGTTCGGCCATCTCGGAGGGGTGATAGGTTTCTCACAGGTCGACCCCGGCACGAACAGCAATGTCACGGTCACGATAGATACTCACGTCGCCATCGACCGGCTCTCCGCCGAGCTCCACAAGGATCTCGGTCAAGAGGGTGTCTTTGAGTATCCGGTTATCGATGGCCCGCAGATGGCCGACGGTCAGCCGGTGACGGCGAACATCAGCGTCACGGCTGAGAATTTTACGGTCAACAACCTGACGGAACTTGCCGGTAATCAGACCCGGTTGCTGGATCAGAACCGGACACCGGACCTGATCCGGAACCAGACCCGGGATCCGACGCTGATGTAGATGCTCCGCCGGTGGGCGGGAATCCGTGTCGAGGAGCGGTGGGGGATAGGCTCCTCCTGCCTGGCACAGTTGTCTTCGCAGAGCCCGGCGGGTGATACGCGGTCTCCCGATCGCTGGAAGACTCCGGATTCCCGCCTGCAGGAGGGGTAGTTCACCGCAAGCGGAAGCCACCGTTGACAACAGGCCTCTCTCCTGTGGTGTTTTTCCCATCGACCCCACTGAAGCGACCTAACGATTAAATACCGGGGGGACCACAAGGAATACTGTTACTACCCTATAGCACCCCTCATCAGGAGGTTTTGGATATGAAGAAAGGATTTGCAATCGATATTGAAACAGAGACCGTAAAGAACACCGAATTCCGAAGGGTTCTTTATACGAGCAATTTCAGCCAGCTCGTGCTGATGCGCCTGAAGCCCGGTGAGGAGATCGGCGCGGAGGTGCATGACGACGTCGACCAGTTCTTCCGGTTCGAGGAAGGGGAAGGAGTTGTCGTGATCGACGGCGTGGAGAACGCCGTCAAGGACGGCAGCGCCGTGATCGTGCCGAACGGCGCGAACCACAACGTGATAAACACCTCAAAGACCGCCGACCTCAAACTCTACACGATCTACTCTCCGCCGGAGCACCGGGACAAGGTCGTGCACAAGACCCGCGCAGAGGCCATGGGGGACGAAGAGCACTTCGACGGGAAGACGACGGAGTGATTCTCTCAGAATCGCTCTAAAACCGGATCTCTTTTTTGTAGTTACGGTTAAAGGCCAGGATGCCTTCAGTCCTCCCGCTCGATCTCGCCGCCCGCCTCCCGGATCGTTCCCTCGATATGCTCCAGGAGGGCGGTGTCGTGGGTGGCGAAGTCGAGCATGGGAAAACCCGCCACGAGGGGGATGGGCTTGAAGATCGCAAGCGGCGCTTCTCCGCTTCTCTCCGGGTTCTCGCCCGGGGCGATGACGGCGGTCGTCCCGTCGCCCCAGACGGCGAGATTCCCGTATCCCTGTGCATCCCAGATCTTCTGGATGAGCTCGCGTGTATGCAGCATTTTCTGTCCCCGGACAAGATGGCGCGGGACGAGGGCATCAACCTTCCGGCACGGCAACGGGGAAAAGATGAGCGGGTTTTCTTTCCCTACTCGACCGGTGGCGCGTCGGTTTCCCGGGTTTCCACAGGGGGCGTTCGCTCTCCTGTAAAGAGGTGGTCGACGCCGAGAAGCGTGTTCACCCATGCCCAGTCGTCGCTGAACTGGAAGATCATCAGGACGATGAGGGTGAGCGGAACGGCAAAGATCATTCCGGCAATGCCGAGCGCCCATCCCCAGAAGATGACCGAGAGAACGACCACGAGGGCGGGGATGTCGAAACGCCTCGATGCAAAGTGCGCGAAGATCGGGTTCTCCACCAGCGCATTCAAGATCGCGACGGCTGCAATCACCGCGACCGCGCCCCAGATCCCGAACTGCAGCCAGGCAAAGAAGATCGCCGGGAGTGCCGCGACGACCAGGCCGATGTAGGGGATGTAGGAGAGGAGAAACGTCAGTATCCCCCAGAGTACTGCCGCGTGCACCCCCATGACCCAGAGGAACGCGCCGAAGAGGAAGCCGTGGACGAGGTTTGCCTCGGTCCTGACGATGACGAAGTCGATCAGGAACCTGCTCATGCGGGAGAACGCCTCGACGGTCTCGGGTCTGTTCCCTGTCACCTTCCGTATGCGCCCGGGCATCCGCGGCGCCTCAAGGAGCATGAATATTGTCGTTACCGCTATGAAGAAGAGGTATAGCAGGAGATCCGCGATACTGATGGCTGATGAAGAGAGGAACCCCGCGAATCCCTGCAGGTTCACCGAAGACGGTGAGAACGAACCCGTGTCGATCCCGTACCTGTCCAGGTGGGCGAGGACCTCCGATAATCTGGCGGTCAACTCCTGCTGGTAGAGGGGGATGGCCGAGACCAGGTTCTCGAACGAGAAGAAGACGAGGTAGCACATCAGCAGGACGGCAAGGCAGGCGATAATGGTGACCACACCGACGGCGGCGCCCTCGGGCAGTCCCCTCGACTGGAGGGCTTTCGCCGCGGGATACACGATCATGGCGAGGATCATCGATACGGCGATGATGGTGATGATATATGCGATCGCCTGGATTCCTATGATGAGAAATACTACTGCCGTCAGCAGAAGTATGGTGCTCACGTGCCTGGGAAAAACCGGGGTTTCTGTCATCCTGAGTGACGTGTTTTAACGGAAACTATATCAATCCCGCGAAACACTGCGGAGCCGACGAGAGCGGTGGAGATCCGTCCATGGCGTTCATTTCCTCATCCGTCGGCGTACTGAAGACGATGCTGTCGCCTGGCGAGCCCGGAGGACAGAATGCACAAGAATATCCGCTCGAACGATCGAAGAGTCAATATTAAGGCACCGTAAGCACAATTCGTATGCACTGATGATACTCACCCTCGAACTCATGCTCGTCGGCATAGCGTTGCTCTTCCTGATCAGCATCGTTGCAAACAAGTTTTCAGAGCGGCTCGGCGTCCCTGCACTTCTCATCTTCCTCGTCGTCGGGATGCTCGCGGGTTCCGAGGGTCCGGGCGGCATTCCGTTCGACGACCCTGCGATTGCGCAGATCATCGGGATTGTTGCACTTGCATACATCCTCTTCTCCGGCGGTCTCGACACCCGGTGGGAGCAGATCCAGCCTATCCTCTGGCCGGGCATCGCCCTCTCCACGGTCGGCGTTGTTCTGACCGCAAGCCTGCTCGGCGGGTTTGCCGTTCTGGTCTTCGGTTTTTCCCCGCTGACGGGCCTTCTCCTCGGTTCGGTCGTCGCGTCCACCGATGCTGCGGCGGTCTTTTCGGTTCTGCGGACGGCAAGGGCACGCCTCCAGGGAAACCTGCGGCCGCTGCTCGAGCTTGAGTCGGGGAGCAACGATCCCGTGGCCGTCCTTCTCACCATCGGTATCATCGGCGTGATCCTTATCCCGGGCACGTCGCTACTCGCCGTCGTCCCGATGTTCGTGCAGCAGATGGCGGTCGGGGGCCTGTTCGGCTACGGGATGGGGCATGCCGTCGTTTTCCTCATCAACCGTCTCAAGCTGGAGTTCGAGGGGTTGTATCCGGTGCTCAGCCTCACGATGGTGCTGCTGACCTACGGCCTGACCGCCACCCTCGGAGGAAACGGATTCCTCGCGGTTTACATAGCCGGGCTGATCATGGGCAACAGCATCGTCCTTCATAAAAAGAGCCTGATCCGGTTCCACGACGGGATCGCGTGGCTGATGCAGATCGTGATGTTCCTTGCGCTCGGCCTGCTCGTCTTCCCCTCGTCTCTCCTGCCGGTGGCCGTTCCCGGTATTCTCGCAGCCCTCTTCCTGCTCCTGGTCGCACGGCCGGTCGCCGTCATGATCACGCTGCTCCCCTGGAAGATGCCGATCAGAGAGAAGGCCCTGATCTCCTGGGTGGGGCTGCGGGGAGCCGTCCCGATCATCCTCGCGACCTATCCGCTTGTTGCGGGTGTGCCGAACGCAGAGGCGATCTTCAACCTCGTCTTCTTCATCGTCCTCGTCTCGGCGCTGGTTCACGGGACGTCGATCCCCTCCGTCGCCCGTTGGCTCGGCCTCGCCGCCCCGCTCGAGGAGACGCGCAAACTCTCCCGGGAGTTCGACGTGAACCCCGATACCCCGAGCGAGCTGCTCGAACTGGTCATCCCTCCGGACGCCTCGGCGGTGGGAAAACAGGTCGTCGACCTCGGGTTGCCGAAGGGCGCCCTCATCATCCTGATGCAGAAAGGAGACGAACGGTTTGTCCCGGGCGGCAGCACCGTCATCGAGGCCGGAGATACGCTTCTCTTCCTGACGACCGGGGACCTTGCGGACACCGTCCGCACCAGGCTTCTCTGCAGAGAGGAGCCGGAGGACGTTCCCGGCCCTGATGCCTGATGCCGCGTGGGGGGCGCAAACGCCGCCCGGAACCGGACGGAACCCCTTCGCCTGCACTGCATCTGTTCTGTGGCGGAATCTTTGAGGGGGCACTGGTGGGGCGAGGTTATCGCCGTACTCCCGCGAGGGTATCCCCGGAGGGATCCGGCCGGTCACCGGACAGTCCCGACTTCTGGTTTCCCGGGTTTTTCCCCGAGATCCGCCCGGTGCAACCTGACATACAATGGTTTTATAATAATATTTATATATAATGTGTCGTTTACTCCACCCGGGGATTGTATGAAAAAACCTCGAGTACCTGGAACCTATCTGATAGTTTTCATTGTGGCGGTCATCTCGATTGCCGTGATCGCCACTGCAGCTCCTCAGTCCGGAACTTTTACGAGCGGCGAGCCGGGCATGCCCGGCCTCTCCGAGCCGCTTGAAATTTATCCGAACAATCTCTCACACGCGGATATATCCGGCAGTCGGATTGTCTATAGCGATTATAGGAACGGTAACTGGGACATCTTCCTGTTCAACCACACCTCGGGCAGGGAGTACCAGCTCACGAACGATTCCTACGACCAGATGAACCCCACGATATCCTGCGATCTCGTTGCCTGGTACGACAACTCCACCGGGGCGTGGGACCTCGTTCTCCTCAAACTCCACGGAGACGATGCAGCCTATCAGGTCTGCACCGGCCCCGACCAGGGGCGGCCGGGCTGTCCCGCGGGAGTGGTCTGTTTCCCAACCACCACGACGACCACCACCCCGACACCCGGGCCCGGGCCCGGCAACTGCTCCTGCACGGCGGACTTCACCTGGAGCCCGCAGAGCCCTGCCGTCAACGCTACGGTTAACTTCACCGGGAATGCCACGGTCGACGGAGACTGCAGCGTCCGGACATGGGCCTGGAGTTTCGGCGACGGCGCAACCGCCAGCGGCCAGGACGTCACCCACAATTACACGTCGGAAGGAACCTACCCGGTCAGGCTGAACGTGACCCTCGACGACGGCACGGTATGCAATGCGTCCGAGAACGTCACGGTCTCGCCGCTTGCCGATAACTGCTCCTGTACGGCGGACTTCACCTGGAGCCCGCAGAGCCCTGCCGTCAACGAGACGATCGACTTCACCGACCAGACCACGGTCCTGGGCGACTGCGGGATCGAGTCGTGGGCCTGGAACTTCGGCGACGGCGCAACCGGCGAGGGCGGAACCGCGAGCCACGCCTATGATGCGGCAGGAACCTACACGGTCGGGCTGAACGTGACCCTCGACGACGGTACGGCATGCAACACCTCAAGTGACGTCACCATCGCACCGCTGCCGGAGGAGAACTGCTCCTGCACGGCAAGCATCGCGACAGACCGCGACCAGGTCGAACCGGAGCAGCCGGTTGCCTTTACCGGTTCGGCTGAGGTCGACGGGGACTGCTCCGTGACCGGCTGGGCGTGGGACTTCGGCGACGGGGCGACCGGTGAAGGCGAGACCGCGAGCCACGCCTACGCCGCGGCGGGAACCTACACGGTTACGCTGGTCGCAACGCTCGACGACGGCAACACCTGCCAGGCGACGACGGATGTCACGGTGACCGCTCCTCCGGAGCCCTGCTCCTGCTCGGCAAGCATCACGACCAGCGGGAACTCGTTCCATGGGGAGGCCGATATCCAGGGCGACTGCTCCGTGACCGGCTGGTCATGGGACTTCGGTGACGGAACGACCGGTAGCGGCCAGGACGTCACCCATGACTATGCGGCGGAAGGAACCTATACGGTCACGCTGACCGTGACGCTCGACGACGGCAACACCTGCCAGGCGACGACCCAGGCCTTTGTGGTCTTCTGATACGTCAAAAAAAGCGGCGGGGGAAATAACCCCGCCCATCTCTTCTCGGAATGTGCGAGGCGGGGATCACGCCCCGGCGGCCGCGGCCTCGAAGGTCTCCTCTTCGCGGTTGTCGGCGTGAACCTCGTCGCGGCTTAAGAACGCGAGGGCGACGACGGCGAGCGAGACCGCAAAGACGGCGACGAAGACCAGGTCGAACCCCGTGGCAAGCACGTCTATCCTGATCTCCGCCGGGGACGACGTCGTGACGTGGCGGTGCGACGCGACCGTGAGCATCGCCTGGACGAAGATCATGCTGATGAAGGAGATGCCGAGGGTGATCGGGCCGGTGCGCTCCACGGAGATGAGGCTCGATACCATGCCCTGCCGGTCGCGGGGTGCCATGTTCATCACCATGTTCGTGCCGGGCGAGAGCATGAGGCCGAGCCCGAATCCGACGGCGGCAAGCGCTCCGCTGATGTAGTATATCGTGCTCTCCGCCGAGAAGAACCGGAACATCAGGTAGCCGGCGGAGATGACGAGTGCGCCGGCGATACAGAGTCTCCGGTTCCCGACACGGTTTATGAGCATCCCGGAGAGGAAGCCGCTTGCCATCATGGCGAACGAGAGCGCGGTGAGAACGAGCCCGGAGGTCGAGGGGTCGAAGCCCTTCACCAGTTCGAGGAAGAACGGGAGGAGGTAGTTGACGCCGCCCATGAGGAAGTAGGCGAGGGCGAGCATGAGGTTGACATAGAGGAAGTTGCGGTTGCTAAAGAGCCGGAAGTCGAGCAGCGGGTCGGCCGTCCTCCGTTCGTGGAGGACGAGGTAGCCGAGCGCGATAACGGCAGCCGCGAGTGCCGCAAGGATCGTCGGGTCGGTCCACCCGAGCGCGGAACCCTGGCTGACGGCATATATGAGCGATCCGAGCCCGGCGAAGATCAGAACCGCGCCGAGCCGGTCGAACGGCGAGGGCGTGCCGGACGCCGTGACGCCTGCCGGTATGGCATAGGAGCCGAGCAGGATGGCCGCGGCGCCCACGGGGACGTTGATATAGAAGATCCAGTTCCAGGAGAGGTACTGCGTCAGGATGCCCCCGAGGATCGGGCCGGCCGCGGTCCCGAACGCCGCGAACGTGGTCACGACCCCCATCGCCTTCCCTTTCATCTTCATCGGGAGGAACGCCGCGACCAGGGCCGGAGCGATGGCGGCGATCATCGCCCCGCCGATCGCCTGGAGAACCCGTGAAGCGATCAGCATCCCGAACGAGTCGAAGACCTCCGGAAAGAATCCGCAGAAGAACGAGCCTGCCGTAAAGACGGCGAATCCGGCGAGGAACACGGTCTTGAAACCGATCCGGTCGGCCACCTTGCCGAAGACGAGGATAGAGCCCGTCAGAACCAGCAGGTATGCCGTTGCAACCCAGCTGACCGTTGTCGAGGGGAGGTCGAAGATCGTCGAGATGGTGGGAAGAGCGATGTTCACGATCGTGCCGTCAAGCGACGTCATGAACATCGCAAGGGCGATCGAGACCATGAGCAGGGTATACTGCTGCCGCGAGGCGTTGCCGGCCGGCTGATGCATACTGAATGTGCTTGTTGTTTGGATTAAGATATTTTGGAAAAGGGTCGGTCCCCCGATGTCCAAATGGGGTGGCGAGGATTGTGCGCACAGGGACGCGAAATCCCTCGGTCTCTGCGCCTCACTCCTTCGGCCGCAACGGGCAGCACCTGTTGCCGCAGACCGGGCAGACGCGGCGGTTGATCAGGAAGACGCCCGTGCCGGCAAGCACCCAGAAGAGTGCGAAGAGCGGAACCTGCGAGAGCAGCCAGTACTGGGGAATAGCGAGGATAAGGAGGAGTGCAACCACGACTACAGCGATCTCGACGGCCGTATACTTCCCCTGCCGGGCCGGAAGGAGGGCGGCGAGCCTGCCGGGAAGGACGTGGAGGCATTTCTCCCCCCTGAGCGGGCATTTCGTGCAGAAGACTGCGATGACCGTCCCGACGAGGAGGGCGGCGACGGCGAGGTACACCAGGGCGTACAGCGGAGCGGCAAGGCCTATTGCGACTGCTCCCACTATGACCGCTCCTGTCAGCAGCGTGAGGGAAAAGACGCCGACTGCGACGGTGTTCATGCACAGGGTATCCGCTCTCGCGGATGATTTAGTTATCCCCACGGGCGACACCCTCTGCTCATGAGCCGGGGTCTCGATCCCGCTTTGCCGGTTTGAGCGTGAACCTGAATGCCGCCCCTTCTTCCGGACGGCCGGGCACGCGGTCCTCGATCCAGATCCTCCCCCCGTAGCGCTCGGTAACCGTCCTGCAGATGAAGAGCCCGAGCCCGTCGCCCCTTCCCCGGGCCTTCCCCCGCTCGAACCGGTGGAAGAGCTTCTTCTTCACGTCGTCGGGCACGCCGGGCCCGTTGTCCTCGACCGTCACCAGCACTTCTCCGTCCCGCTCCTCCGCCCGGACGACGATCTCCACACCCGGTCCGCCGAACTTGACGCTGTTGCCGATGAGGTTCATAAAGACTGTAGAGAGGAGGTTGTCCGCCTGGACCTCGAGCGGTGGGATCTCCCGGCGTATCGATGCTCCACGGAAGTTTCCGGCTTCCTCACTGACGACCGCGTTGAGGTCGACCGGCGAGAATCCCGTCGAACAGGCGTGAATCCGCCTGATTGTCGAGACGTTCATGAGGATCTCGGTGCTCCGCGAGATGCTGTCGCGGAGTTTCCGGGCGTAGGTTCTCTCGGCCCCTTCGAGCAGTTCGAGCATGAGGTCGGCGTAGATGCTCGAGACGTTGTTTGCGTTCCTGATGTCGTGGGTGATGATGTCGAGGTAGAGGTTCGCCTCCCGGTGCGCCGCCTCGAGACCGGTGATCAGCCTATTGCGCTCCTCCTCGGCGTGTTTTCGGTCGGTGACGTCGCGTGCGTTCACGATGAAACGCCGGTCGCTCCCCTCCCGGATCAGGCTCGCACCCGTAACGTCGAGGATGATCCACCGGCCGGTAGCATCCCTGACCCGGACCTCGAACGTGAGGCTCGTAGATGGCCGGGCCACTCCGGTTCTCACGGCTTCTATGGCCTTTGGGGCGTCTTCGGGGTGTATGAGGTCGAGCACGTCCGTGCCGATGAGGTTGTCGGGCTCGTAGCCCCCGATCTGCCTCACCGAAGGACTCGCGTAAGTGATGCGTCCCTGCATATCGAGGAGGAGGATGATATCGGATGCGTTCTCGATGAGAGAACGGAAGTGCTCCTCGCTCTCCTGCAGGGCCCGGTTGAGAAGCGCCAGTTCCTCGGTCTTCTCCTGCAACTGCTCGGTGGTGCACTGCAGTTCTTCGTTCTGGACCTCCATCTCTTCGGCCGACTGCTGCAGCTGTTCCAGGAGTTTCTGCCTCTGTGCTTCAACCCGCTTCAGTTCTGTTATCTCCGTTCCGACGGCGATGGCTCCGGTGACGTCGCCCTGCAGATTCCTGAGGGGGGTCTTGGTCGAGTAGTAGATCCGGTGCCCGATCTCTTCCTCGAAGGTCTCGGTGATCCCGGTCTCCATAACGCGCTGCTCATTGGCTACGACGGGTCCGCCGACCTCCGGGCCGAGGAGTTCGGCCTTCGACTTCCCGAGCACTTCGGGGTGCGATCTGCCGAGTGTCCGAAGCACAGCGGGGTTGCACATCACGAGACGGCTTTGGCGATCGGTGACGTAGATGGGTGCCGGCGTATTCTCGCAGATGGCGTTGAGGATGGCATTGGCCTTCGCAAGTTCGTCCGTACGTTCGATCACGCGCTCTTCAAGTGTCTCGTTCAGCCGTTGCAGCGCCTCCTCGGCACGCTTGCGTTTGGTGATGTCGATGCCGACCTCCAGGATGTGGGGGGAGCCGTCCGCTTCGGTGAAGGGGAAGTCGAAGATATCGTAATCGCGGCCGTCCGGGCCGGTCCACTCCCAGTGGTGGGGCGCTCCCGTCTTCATGACGCGGTAAGACTCGCAGTTCTCACAGGGCTCCGAGCGCGAGAAGAGGTAATCGAAGCAGCGCCGACCGTCGGACTCGCCGAACTGCTCCCGGAAGAAGCGGTTTGCGAAAGGCACGTGATAGTCCGGTGAGAGGAGTACCACGTATACCGGCAGCATCTCGAGGACGTCGTAGAGCCGCTTTCGCTCGGCCTTCACCGCCTCCTCCGCCCGGGTGCGCTCCGTGATCTCGGCCTGCAGGGCCTCGTTGGCCGCCCGGATCTCGAGGGTGCGTTCCCTGACACGCATCTCCTGCTCGTCGTGCGCTCTCTTAAGCGCCTCTTCGGCCCGTTTGCGCTCGGTGATGTCCTGGCCCTGGGCGATGACCGAGGAGACCGTTTTCCGATCGTCCCCGTACACGGCGGCAGAGTTCCAGAGAACCGTCCTGATCCTGCCGTCCGCCGTGAGTATGGGAATCTCGACGGTCTCCCACCGCTCCCCTGCCGTCGTCTTCCGGATGAGATCCATCAGTTCTTCCCGCCGGGTTTCGGGGAAGAGGATCTCCGGCGACCGGCCGATGACCTCGTCCGCGGCCCGTCCCGTCAACCGTTCGAAGGCGTTGTTGAACCTGGTGATCCTGAGACTCGCATCCCAGACGATGATGGGGGCATTGGCGTAGGTGATCAGGTTCTCCAGGTACTGGGTCGTTTCGGCCATCTTCTCGAGTGCTTCGTAATCGCGTGTCAAAATTTGTTCCTCCTTCGGAAGACGTGTCGTCGAGCGGACCGGTGCCGCGGGGAGCTTGCATCGGCGGCCCGGAGCAGCTTTTCCTCTCTGTCGCTCCCGGTGCCGGCCTTTATGGCAGGCTGCTCCGGCGATGTTCTGAGTAGAACGCTTGAATGGAATAGGATTCTGTCCGTAGGAGAGTTTTGGGATACGTTTGCAATTAACGTTTGGCATTGAGTGCCCGCAAAGGCTCACGACGGGCGCGTCAGGATCATTTCGGCCTCTTAATACTCTTAATCCGTTACCGTGTCCTCGTAAACTGCCGGTCGGAATCGTCCGTTCGAGAGCAGGCGCCGGGAGGGTTGTAGGTGAATAATATTGGGTTGAGGTGATCGTTTTTTCCGGAAGCGGCACCGAATACGACGATAAATTCGCTATGTTTTTTAATCTGCGTTGCCTTTTTCCTTCATGCGAAAGCGTATCGGTATAGCTCATTTTCTCCAAAGTTGCCTCTGTCTGTTCGCCGTGCTCCTGCTGGTATCGAATGCAGCGGCATGCACCGTCTTTGCGATAACGCCGGGTGCATCCGAAGACGGATCGATGTATGTCGGGCATACGAACGACGGTGTCGGGAAAGACTGGAGAAACATCGACGACATCAGCATACTCTACGTCCCCGCGGCGAACCATGCGCCCGGAGAGAAGAGGGCGGTCTTCTTCGATCCCGACAGCGGTTCGGATGCGGCGGGAGGCGAGGACAGTGGTGATTCGGGTCTGATTCTCGGGTATATCGACCAGGTGCCGCACACCTACGCCTACTACACCGGTTCGTACGGTATGATGAACGAACACCAGCTCCTCTCCGCCGAATGCACCGAATACGCGAAGGTCGAGCTCAGTGCAGCCGAAGGAAAGCGGATCTTTTACTCCTCGGAGCTCTCGAACGTGGCACTCGAGCGGTGCACGAAAGCACGTGAGGCGGTTGAACTGGTCGGCGGCCTGATCGACACCTACGGCTACTACGGAACCGGCGAGACGCTCGTCTTCGCCGACCCGGAGGAGGCGTGGGTCATCGAGATGTGCTCGAGCCTCGATGAGGAGGACGGCGGGGGCCTCTGGGTCGCACAGAAGATCCCCGACGGAGAGGTCTTCGTCGCGGCAAACGAGTTCAGGATCCGTGAGGTCGTTCCCGGAAACCCCGACCCGATTTACTCGACCGATCTCTTCAGCAAACTCGAAGATGCGGGGGTCTGGTCCCCTGCGGACGGCACCCTCGACTGGCTCGAGGCCGTCAGCTACGGCGAGTATGCGCATCCCTACTACTCGCTGATGCGGGTCTGGCGCATCCAGGACCGGCTCGCCCCGTCGCTCAACCTGAGCCCGTACGTCGAGAACTCGTACACGAAGGCGTACCCGTTCACCATCACGCCCGACGAGAAGGTCAACCTGACCGGGGCGTTCTCGCTCTTCCGGGACCATTACGAAGGAACCGGGTTCGACCTCTCGACCGGCGAGGCCGCTGGGCCGTTCGGGAACCCGTACCGCTACTTAGGGCCCGACGACGCCCACACGAACTTCCAGAACGCGTCGTACATGGAGGTCCGTGCCGGGGCGAATCCGCGGCCGGTCTCGGCGGTCTTCTGCAGTTACAGTTACGTCGCCCAGGCTCGCTCCTCCCTCCCCGACCCGGTGGGAGGCGTGCTCTGGTTCGGTCCGGCGGTCGCGTACGAGACGGTCTATGCACCGTTCTACGCGGGCGCAACGAACGTATCAGCCGCGTACGCGACCGGCGACCGGTTAACATATGATAGCAGTACCGCCTACTGGACGTTCGACCTTGTAACGAACTGGGCCATGCTCCGCTACGACGCGATGATAGACGAAATCACCGCAAAGCAGGGCGAGATCGAGGCCGGGTCCATAGCCCTCGTGCAGGAGACCGACAGAGAGGCGGCCGAACTCATCGCTGCCGGCGACGAGGAAGGGGCGGCACGTCTCCTCACGGACTTCACGGTCACCCGGGGCGACGAGATCATCGATGAGTGGCACGATCTGTCGGGCACGCTGATCGTCAAGTACTCGAACGGCCTCATCACCGACCCGGCGACGGAGGCGGTCGAGGAGCCCGGGTATCCGGCGTGGTGGCTGAACGAGACCGGGTACCAGTACGGGCCGCGGGTCTACCCGCTTGAGGAACTCCGCGCGACCGACGGGCTGAACTATACCGGCAACACTGTCCGGGTTCCGTTGAACGCGACGTTTGCGGACATCCGGGAACTCATCTGATCGCCCTTTTTTTTGCCGATCGGGCGTCACCGTTATATGACGTGAGCAGGATGAGGGTGCACCCTGGAACGGGGGGAAACCTATGAAAAATGTGATTCTGCTTGCAGCGGCCGTATTCCTGCTCCTCCTCGCCGGCGGTGTGAGCGCCGTCGACGTCGGGACTGCCGGGATGCGGAACGGAACGACGGTGACTATCCAGAGCGGCGGCCAGAGTTATCCGGCCTACATCACGACGCCCGAGGACGGCGGCCCGTATCCGGCCGTGGTGTTGATCCACTCCTTCAACGGCCTGGAGCCCGGTTACCAGGTCATGGTCGACCGCCTGGCGACAGAGGGGTTCGTCGTCATCGCCCCGGAGTGGCAGACCTTCGAAGAGGCGCCGGCGGACAACGTGACGGAGGCGCTGGTCAGGGATACGGTCGCGTACCTCGAAACCCGGCCCGAAGTTAACTCAAGCAGCATCGGCCTGACGGGGTTCTGCGCGGGCGGGCGCTACACGATGCTCTTCCTGCCCCGGATCGAGGAGTTCAGTGCGGGTGTCGCCTGGTACGGCTTCCCCTACTCCGGGGGGCAGGCGAACGGGACTCCCCCGGCGGAGTTCGTCGAGAACATCACCGGCCCGATGCTGATCATCCACGGCACGGCGGATGAGGCGAGCCCGGTGGCCGATATCTACCGGTATGCGACCGACCTCGATGCGGCCGGGAAGTACTTCGAGCTCAAGGTCTACCAGGGCGAGCCGCACGGGTTCATGATCGGCGAGGACGGGGAGCTGGTGGAGACGCCCGTCGCAGAGAGCGCGTATGAGGAGATGGCGGGGTTTTTCAATCAGCGACTGGCGGGCGCGTAAGCGCCCGGCAGGAGTTGGAGAAAATGCGCAGCATTTTCGACCGGCGACTGGTGTTTCCGACAAGCGCCCGGCAGGAGCTGGAGAGAGTGCGGAGCATTTTCGACCGGCGACTGGTGTTTCCAACAAGCACCCAGCAGGAGCTGGAGAAAATGCGCAGCATTTTCGACCGGCGACTGGTGTTTCCGACAAGCGCCCGGCAGGAGCTGGAGAGAGTGCGGAGCATTTTCGACCGGCGACTGGTGTTTCCGACAAGCGCCCAGCAGGAGCTGGAGAAAATGCGGAGCATTTTCGACCGGCGACTGGTGTTTCCGACAAGCGCCCAGCAGGAGTTGGAGAAAATGCGCAGCATTTTCGACCGGCGACTGGTGTTTCCAACAAGCGCCCAGCAGGAGCTGGAGAAAATGCGCAGCATTTTCGACCGACGACTGGTGTTTCCAACAAGCGCCCAGCAGGAGTTGGAGAAAATGCGCAGCATTTTCGACCGACGACTGGTGTTTCCGACAAGCGCCCAGCAGGAGCTGGAGAAAATGCGGAGCATTTTCGACCGGCGACTGGTGTTTCCAACAAGCGCCCAGCAGGAGTTGGAGAAAATGCGGAGCATTTTCGACCGGCGACTGGTGTTTCCGACAAGCGCCCAGCAGGAGCTGGAGAAAATGCGCAGCATTTTCGACCGGCGACTGGTGTTTCCGACAAGCGCCCGGCAGGAGTTGGAGAAAATGCGCAGCATTTTCGACCGGCGACTGGTGTTTCCGACAAGCGCCCAGCAGGAGCTGGAGAAAATGCGCAGCATTTTCGACCGGCGACTGGTGTTTCCAATAAGCGCCCAGCAGGAGCTGGAGAACATGCGGAGTTTTCGACCGGACGCTCGGGTGATCTCCACTACCCGGTCATTTTTTAGGTGAATACAGTCTGTCGCTCCGCTCGATCTTCTTCATCACCTTCTCCCAGGACCCCGTGATGAGGAAACTCTCCTCCATGAAGCCGACCACCTTTGTAAACTTCTTCATGGGGAAGGCCATCGTCAGGACGTCCGGCGGGACGCAGGGCCGTGCCGAGGGGTCGAACATCCCGAGCACCGCTCGTGGATTCTCGTTCTGCTGCTCGAGCCACGGGAAGTAAAAGACCGAGCTGCACCCGGCGCCGAAGGGAGAGATGACGCCGTTCGGGTCGGCCCGGTCGAAGTTTGCAAGCGTGAAGAGACCGGAGAGCACCTCCGGCCGGGCGAAGAAGACGACGGCGTCCGGGTTGTCGGCCTCCGTGAGGTTGTCCCAGCGCTTGAAGACGATCTCCTTGCCCTTCGTCGGAATCCGGGTGGTCCCCCGGTCGAGTTCGTCCACGATCTCCGGCGTCTGCTTGTAGCGCTCCCCCTCCATCTCGCCGGGCTTTCCGTAGGAGAGGAAGTAGCGGAAGTCGGGGAACCGTTCGGCGTCGTAGCCGAGGTAGAACCTCCCCCCGCGGCACCCGATGGAGTCTTCTGAGAAGGCGAGGCTTTTGCCGTTCCGTACCTTCGTAAGGTCGCAGACGAAGCACCTCCAGCCTTTCGGGGCGGGGGCCTCCTCCACCCCGTCGGTCGGACCCCCGACCTCGAAGGCGATCGGGAGGTCCGTCCCCGGGAAGTAGTTCTCGTGGAGCCGGATGTAGGCGTCGCGCAGTGCTGTGTCCATATGGCCCTGTTCCGGGGCACCGGGGATTAATATTCTGATCCGTCTCCCGGTCGGGGAGCATACAGCCGGCGGCCTGTCACCATCCGGTCAGGGAAGTGGGGTGTGGCCAGGGCGCTATCCGGCTGCGGGGAACCGCACACGAGCCGGATCGGCGGGAAAGATCGAAATGTATATATTGTCAACCTTCGACTGTTGACGCATGCCTCTCCCCTTAAACGACAGGCAGTTTGCGTTCTGGAAACTCCGCCGCGGCGGTCTTGTAAACATCCAGATCGCGGACCGCTTCCGCATATCCCGCCAGGCGGTCTCGAAGGCGCTGCTTGCCATGGACCGCAAGGTCGAAGAGACGCTTCTCGAGATGGCGCAGGCGAACCAGATCGAGGTCGAGCGCCTGAACGCGGAAAAAGGCGTCCTCTTCGGCCGTTCCGTCCCCTTCAATGCGGCTGCGATCGTCTTCGTCTCGGCAGACCACGGGGTGCAGGTCTGGTACGAGCACGAGGGCGACTGCGGCACATGCCCCCGGTACGCCCGGTGCATCGAGCTCCTCTGGGGCTACGCGGACGAACTGGGGATCACGCTTGAAAAGACCGACGATCCGACACGGTTGGCCGACGAACTCTTTGCGAAACTCCGGGAGATGATATGATGCCTCTTATGGAGACGATACGCGCATACCTGGGCTGGTGCCCCCTGCAGGCGTCGATGCGGGCGGATCTCAAGGTACGGTCGACGACGGCCGTAGCGGCGGGCGGGCGTGACTGCGTCCCCCGGACCGAGCCCGGGTGGTGGCGACTCCACCACAACCAGCTGCTGGTCGCGGCAATAGCCTTCTCGGCGGCGACAGCGGCGCTCGTTATCCTGTTCGAGGATGCTTCAGGGCACCTTGCCATGTGGACGGGTCTTGCCGTCGGGGTAGGAGCGCTCCTCGGCTCTCTGCTCAGTTACCGCTCCCGGTATGCGCGGGTTGCCGCCGGCGAGTTCCACAGGGACAACATGACCCGGAGACAGCGCATTGTCCAGTACCTGAGGGTGCCGGTGGCCTCCGTTCTCCTCGCCGCCGGTATGGCGTATTTTGTTCTGGGCGGGATGTTCGACCGGATTCTCGGGCTCATGCTGGGCATGTGTCTCATCTGCTGGATCTGGTACGGCCTCACGATCCTCTGGGAGCGCCGGTACAAGGCGATCATGATCGCGGAGTGGGGGTCGGTGTATACCCTGGATACGGCAACGGAGGGTGAACGCGTATGATGAAGTTCTCCGAGACGATACGGAGATGGATGGGCTGGTGCCCGAACGCGGCAATGGTCAGCACCAGCCGGCGGCAGTATGCCGCTCCTGACGGCGAGGTCGGTATGGCGAGAGAAGGCAACCGGGATGTGGTGGAGGGCGCCCTTGTGGACTACGGCCCGATCGGAACTCCGGGAAAGCTCTTCATTCTGCCTGTTGCCGCCGCTCTCCTCATTGGATGCCTCTTCGTTATGGCACCTGCTGTGGGCCTTTTTGTGCTGGTCATCATACTGGCTTACTCCGGTATGGAGATCTATGGAGTCATGCGAAGAGCCCGTGTCGAGGTCACCCCGGACACGATTACCATCACGCGACCGCTCTTTCGGCCCATCGTCATCCCGAAGGACGCCGTCGTGAAAGTGGAAGTGAAGGAGAACAAACTCCCCATCCCTTACTGGCTCCTTATGGGGGCACTGGCGATGATCTTCCTATCGGCGGCCGGCGGTATATACTATGGACTCTCAAATCCGACCTCCATGCGGTTTATCTCCGGGCTTGGCGCTGCGATCTTCTTCCCCGTGATCTTCTACCGCACCTACGTGAGGACACATTACCCGCAAATCCTGACGATAACGACGGAGAAGAAGATCGCCGCAATCTACACCGGTGACCCCGAACGGATGGCCCGAACGCTGGGGGTGGCCGGATGACGGTCTTTATGGAGTATCTCAGGAAGAAACTCGGCTGGTGCCCGAACGCCGACGCCGTCAGGCCCGTCCGGCGCACGAGCGCGGAAGCGGGCTACGGGGATGCGTGGCAGGGAAAGAAGCCGGAGCCAGACCCCGGCCCGGAGCCCGCCGGCACCGCAGGCGGCGATCGGAGCGGCTACCAGGACAACATGCTGCTGATCCTCATTGCCCTGGCCTGGCTCCTCCCGGTCGTGTACGACCGTGAGTTCCTCCCGATCCTCATCCTCCTCTCCGCCGTCGCCGTATATTATGACGCGCAGAGCATCCGTGCCGGGGAAAAATTCGAGAAGGAGACGCTGTTTGGCGATATCGTCACCTGGCAGCCGCTGACCTGGGGAGCAGCGACGCTTGTCGGCGGGATCATCATCATGGCGATCTACCTCTTCCACCGGAAAGAGATCTACCGCGCAAACTTCGCCGGGGAGGCATCCGCATGACGCTGAAACTCGCTGAAGCGATACGCCGGTGGATGGGCTGGTGCCCGAACGCGGCAGCGGCCGGCACCGGTCGGCGGCGGTACGCCGCGCCGGTCGGCGAGGTCGGGTTCGGGACGGCGGCGGCCGGCAGCCGGGAGGTGGTGGAGGACGTGTTCGTGGAGTACACCAGTCCTCGCTTCTTTGTGCTGATGCCGTTTGCCGTCCTCGTTTTCCTCCTCCTCTTCGTGATATCCGTCCTGATCCCCTCCCTGTGGCCAGGGCTCATCTTTACCTTCCTGGCCGTTTCCCTTCTGGCGTGGGCCGCATGGCGCATCTACCTCGATCCCTACCGAACCATGATAGAATTCTCCGGGAATTCCGTCATCGTCCGGAGATCGCATACCCGGCCCCTCGTCTTTGGAATGGATACGATCAGGTCGGTCGAGGTGAAACGACCCTACCTCTCTATACCCCGCTGGGCGTCCGCGCTGCTCCTGGTACTCATGACTGCAGCGATATTCTTTGCCGGCGTAGGGAACTGGTTGATGCGCTATCCTGGCGACTCGGTCGCTGATCCCTATCTTGGCTTTCAGGTTCTTCTGGCGGTCGGCTGGATGGCATTCATGCTGGAGTTGCTCTATCGTGCCCTGGCCGGTCTGCGGTATCCCGGCCGCGTCTGGGTGAGGCTGGAGCCCGCCGGGTTCCTCCAGATCTATGCGGACGACCCGGAGAGGGTTGCAGCGCTGCTCGGTTCCCCACGATGACGGGGCATACCTTTTGAGGAGAACCGTCCAACATACAGAACGGTAAGATTCAATGAGCCCCCCGTATCGCAGACCCCACCCGACGGAGCAGCCGGCATGACCAGCAGTGCCCACCTTTCTTCCCCGCCGCTCGTCGAGTTCCGAAACGTCAGCGTCGTCCGGGACGGCCACAGACTCCTTGATGCGGTATCGCTCACGATCCGCGAGGGGGAGCATATCGCCATCCTCGGCCCGAACGGTGCCGGGAAGTCGTCGCTCATCCGGGCGATCACCCGCGAGTACTACCCCTCCTCGCCGGGCGGGGACGTCACGTTCCGGTTCCGGGGGCAGAACCGGTGGGACGCCTTCGATCTCCGGTCCCACATCGGGCTTGTCTCCGGCGACCTCCAGCAGACCTTCACCCGGAGCATATCGGGCCGCGAGGTCGTGCTCTCGGGGTTCTTCTCGAGCATCGGGCTCTTCCTCTCCCACGAGGTGACGGACGCGATGGAGCAGAAGACCGACGAGATCCTCGAGTTCCTCGAGGTCGCGCACCTCGCCGACCGCCCGATGACGGAGATCTCCTCTGGCGAGGCACGCAGGCTCCTGATCGGGCGGGCGCTTGTCCACGACCCCGGCACCCTCGTCCTCGACGAGCCCACGAACAGCCTTGATCTGCACGCGCTCCACACCTTCCGTAAGACCCTCCGGAAGATCGCCCAATCAGGCACCGGCATCATCCTGGTGACCCACAACCTCCCCGATATCATTCCCGAGATCTCCCGGGTCGTCCTGATGCGGGACGGCGCCGTCCGGATGGACGGCGAAAAGGCGGAAGTCCTGACCGACGGGGCCGTCGGCGACCTCTTCCGCGTCCCGGTCCGCGTCCGGGAGGAGGACGGCTACTACTACGCGACGGGCTACTGAAAGACCCCCTGAAACCTCATTTTTCCAATCGACACAACGCTTAAGGCCGGTGACGATCTCTCCCGCCGCCTATACCCCGGCACCAACGTGTGGGGGAATCCGAGAGGAGAGAGAAACATGGTCGAGATTGGCTACAAACTCTTCACCGAGTCGCACAGTGCGCCCGAACTGGTGAAGAACGCAAGACTGGCCGAGGATGCCGGGTTCTCGTTTCTGAGCATCAGCGATCACTACCTCCCGTGGATCTCGAACCACGGGCGCGCCGGGTTTGCCTGGTGCACCATCGGCGGGGTATCGCAGGCCACCTCGCGGGTCAGGGTCTCCACCGGCGTGACCTGCCCGCTGATACGTTACCACCCGGCGATCGTCGCGCAGGCCGCCGCAACCGCCGCCACGATGATGCCGGGGAGGTTCGAACTCGGGCTCGGGACGGGCGAGAGCCTGAACGAACACGTCGTCAGCGGCGTTTTTCCGACATCCGAGCCGGTGCGGCTCGATATGCTCCGGGAAGCGGTGAAGATCATCCGGCTGCTCTGGAGGGGCGGGATGCAGGACTACTCCGGCGTCTACTACACCCTCGATAACGCGCAGATCTACGAACTGCCGCGGGAACTCCCCCAGATCCGCATCTCGGCGGAAGGGCCGATCTCGGCAGAGGTGGCCGGCGAGATCGGTGACGCGCTCATCCACTTCGAGCAGAAGCCCGAGGAGGTCATCGAGACGTTCCGCGCTTCAGGCGGCGAGGGCAAATCGTGCATGATCGAGACCGTGGTCTGCTATGGCCGAAGCGTTGAGGAGGCGAAGCGCACGGCATACGAGTGGTTCCCCGTGGCAGCGAACAAGGGGGAGCTGAACTGGATCGTCCCCACCCCGACGCACTTCGAGCAGTTGCAGCAGATGGTGACACCGAACGATGTTGCAAAGAACGTCCTCTGCGGCCCCGACCCGCAGAAGATCATAGAGAAGGTGGGCAAATTCGTCGATATGGGTTACGACAGCATCCTGCTTCACCAGGTCGGCCCGGAGCAGAAAGAGTTCATCAACCTCGCGCACGACGTCATCCTGCCCGAGTTCGGGATCAAGCCCCCGCGGCCTGAGTCCGGGGGCAGGATGGTACCCGGCCCTGCGCGGTGAGCCGGAGGCCGGTGAATCTTTTTTACGGTCGCTGCCATGTCCAGGGCCAGGCAGTGCTACCGGCGTGCCCTTTCTCCGAGGTATCACCCGATGATCGCACCGACTGCGGTGCCCGCAACCCCGCCGGGCAGCCCGGCACGCATCAGTCCCGCGTTCATCCCGAGCGCCGCTCCGACTCCGGCAGACCCACCTGCAACATCTGGCATTCCTATCCGGTCTGCCCCTCCGGATTCGATGCCCTCGTCTGTGATGATGAGGTGAGGATGCCCTCTGCAGGGGCCTCCATCACCCATACCATTTTAAGCAGAAGCGATGATTCCGGGATCAACAGGAGGAAAGAACTGTGGTATCAAAACTGATGGACTACTTCAACAAACAGCCGAGGATTGGTCTTCTCAGCAGCGCAAACAAAGAGGGAAAGGTCGATGCGGCAATCTTCGGCTCGCCGATGATGCTCGACGAGAAGACCGTCGTCATGGGGCTCGGGGAGAACCGCACGTTTGAATACCTGCAGGAGAACCCGAACGCCGTCTACACGATCGTGGAGCAGGGAGAGACGATCATGGACTGGAAAGGGCTCCGGGTCTACCTGAAGATGAAGGAGTATGCAACTTCCGGGGAGACGCTGGAGACCTACAAGAAACAGGTCGCCAAGGTCGCGGGTGAGGATGCGGCGGCGATGATCCACGCCACGGTGACGTTCGAGGTCACTGAAATCCGCCCCCTCATTGATATGGGCCAGGGCTGGGAGAAGTCTATCTGACCTCTCTGCCGGGGGGCCGTGCCCCTCCGCGTAACCTCAAGGTGCTTCTCATGAGACTGGAAAATAAGGTTGCCATCGTCACCGGGGCAAGCTCCGGGATGGGAGCCGCAATCGCAGAACGTTTTGCAGAGGAAGGCGCTTCCGTCGTCGTGATTGCGCGGCGGAAAGAGCGGCTGCAGAGTCTTGTCGACCGGATCGCCGCCGGCGGCGGAAAGGCCATCGCCGTTGCCGGAGACGTGACCCGTGATGAGGATGTCGAGAACGTGGTGAAGACGACCGTCCGGGAGTTCGGCAAACTCGACATCGTCGTCAACAACGCCGGGCTGCTGGATCGGTTCGTTCCGGTTGCCGAGCTCGACGACGATCTCTGGAACGCGGTCATCGACGTCAACCTGACGGGGCCGATGCGGATGTTCCGCGCCGCGATCCCGGAGATGGAGAAGGCCGGCGGCGGCTCGTTCGTCACCATCGCATCAGTCGGCGGGCTCCAGGGATCCCGTGCCGGGCCGGCGTATACGGCGTCGAAACACGGCGTGATCGGCCTCGCGAAGAACGTTGCATACATGTATGCGAAAAAAGGCATCCGGTCGAACATCATCGCCCCCGGCGCCGTCAGGACAGAGATTGGCGCCGGCCAGGAAGCAAACGAGGGAGGTGCGGCCGTATGTATGGCGGGTATGGGCACCAACCCGCGAATGGGGGAGGCCGAAGAGATTGCATCAGTGGCCCTCTTTCTCGTCTCGGATGAGGCTGGCTTCGTGAACGGGGCGACGGTAGTCGCCGATGCCGGCTGGACTGCTTACTGACCCGGTTATCGTGCTCTGCCCGGAAAACGGGGGCAGGACGAATACCTCACGTCCTTCGGCGGGAGAACGGGCCGAGCAGTGCATATCAAACGACTCCACAGTACGGGTCAGATCGCACTGTGAAGAGAGGCATCCGGGGGATCCTCTCCAGGTTCCCCGGATTCAACGATTCGCCCGAAGGCCCTGCCCGGGCCCGTGGGTGACTACACTGCAGTGTACCCGCCGTCGACGAGCAGGCTGGTTCCGGTTATGTTCGACGCATCATCGCTCGCCAGGAACGTGACGGCCTTCGCGACCTCCATCGGCCGGCCCAGGCGCCCGATCGGGTGCAGTTTTTTCAGTTCCTCGTAGGCTTCCCGCGGAAGGGCCGCGAGCAGGGGCGTGTCTATATACCCGGGTGCAACAAAATTCGCACGGATCCCCTGCGCCGCGTAACTGGTGCCGAGCGTCCGGGTCAGCATCGCGACGCCCCCTTTGGCGGCGCCGTATGCTGTGACGCCCTGCTTGGCGACAAAACTATGTATGGATCCGGTATTCACGATGGCCCCTCCCTGACCCTGTTTCAACATCTGCTGGACAGCGTACTTGTCACAGAGGAAGATTCCCTTCAGGTTCACGTCAAGAACCCTGTCCCATTCTTCCGTCTCTACTTCGTGAGGGTCGCCCAGGCTGCCGACGCCGGAGTTGGCGACGAAGACGTCCAGTCTCCCGAAGGCCTCGACGGTCTTCGCGACGAGGTTCCTGACATCGTCTTCGACGGTGACGTCCGCCCGGATGAATATCACCTCTCCACCCGCTTCTTTTATCTCGTTAACGATCCTGGCGCCCTCTTTCTCGTTCCGGCCGGAGACAACGACCTTGCCGCCCTCGGCTGCCATGTCCTTCGCGCAGGCTTCACCGATACCGCTGGTGGATCCGGTGATAACACAAACTTTGTTTTCCATTCTTCCCATAATGGTTCCTCCTTGACGTTCTGTTCGAATGACGGTGCTGGCAGACGCGCTCCTGACCCTTGTCGAGGTAGGCGATCCGGATGCCACCGAAATGGCGCTTGTTCCTGATGTTAAGGTCGATTAAGAGCGGGGCGATCTTCTCGATGATGCTCGCGCGTTCGAGCGCGCCATGGCTACCATCCCCTCAACAATTTATATGATAATCGATCCGTCTGCCGCCCCATCCACCCCGGGGTTCGGGCAGCGTCTGCTCCCCTACTCCGAGAGGAACGGGAATATCCGCCGCAGGTCCTTATCGAGCGGTTTCTTTTTCTGCCAGGTTTCCTCAAGCGGAGTGTACGTGAGGTTCCCGCCGATCTCTCCCACCATGCACCCGCTCCGGCCCTCCATCAGCGCCTCGACGGCGGCAAAACCGAGGAGGCTCCCGAGCACCCGGTCGCGCAGCGTCGGCGGCCCGCCCCGCTGGAGGTGGCCGAGGACGACGACGCGGGATTCGAAGTTGAGGCGCTCGCCGACCTCCCGTGCGATCGAAAAAGAGATTCCCGGCGTCTTTCCCTCCGCCACCACCACGATCGCGCTCTTTTTGCCGATGGTAAACCCCCTCTCGATGCGATCGCTGATCCGGGCGACCGAGACCTCTTCTTCCGGGATGACCAGTTCCTCGGCGCCGCCGGCGATGCCGCTCTCGAGCGCCAGGAACCCGGCCGTCCGCCCCATCACCTCGATGAAGAAGAGGCGGTCGTGCGACCGGGCGGTATCGCGGATGCGGTCGATCGCCTCGACCGCACAGTTCGCCGCCGTATCGAACCCGATGCAGTAGTCGGTCCCGTAAACGTCGTTATCGATGCTCGCCGGGACCCCCACGAGCGCCGCCGTATCCGCATCCGCAGCAAGCAGGCTTGCGCCGTGAAACGTTCCCTCGCCGCCGATCAGGACGATGCCGTCAAGCCCCATCCGGTCGATGGCCGCGGCCGCCCGAAGCCGGCCTTCCCGGGTGTAAAAGTCCTGGTTCCGGGAGGTCTCGAGGATGGTGCCGCCCAGGTGGATGGTGTTACGGATCGCCGAGCGGTCGAGCGGCACCGCGTCGCCGGCAATGAGCCCGGTATACCCCCGGCGTATCCCGACGACGGCAAGGTCGTTCGCGAGCGCGGTGCGCACCGCCGCCCGGATGCAGGCGTTCATTCCGGGAGCATCGCCCCCGCTCGTCAGGATACCGATGCGCTTCATGGTGTCCCTGCATCGTCGAGCGCCTCAAAACCCGGGAGCGGCTTACCCGCAAGCATGGCGAGGGCGGCTCCCCCGCCCGTCGAGACGTGGGTCATCTCGTCGGCAAGTCCGAACCGTTGCACCGCATCCGTGGTCGAACCGCCGCCGATGACCGTGGTGCCGCGAAGGTTGGCGAGGGCCGCGGCGACCCGGCGGGTCCCTTCCGCAAACTCCGGGACCTCGAAGACCCCCACGGGGCCGTTCCAGACGACGGTTCGCGCACCGCCGAGTTCCCGGGAGAACTCGTCGGCAGCCTCCGGCCCGATATCGGCGATGACCTGGCCGTCCGGGACCTCCGTCGCGGGCACAACCCGGGTCGGGGCGCCCGTTTCCGGCCTCTCCGCGACGACGACGTCCCGGGGCAGGACGAGGCGGACGCCACGTTTCGCAGCGTTCTCCTCGACCCTTCTGACGTCGTCCAGGCGATCGGTCTCGACGTGCGACGCGCCGGTCGGGTAGCCCCGGCTCGCAAGAAACGTCGCCGCCATGCCTCCCCCGATGAGAAGGAGGTCCACCCGGGAGATGACGTTATCGAGGACCCCCAGTTTGTCGCTCACCTTTGCCCCCCCGATCACCGCGGCAAACGGCCGTTCGGGATCCTGCAGGATGCGCGTAAACGCGCTGACCTCTCGCTCCAGGAGGAGCCCTGCCACCGCCGGCAGGTGCTGTGGGACGCCCACGACCGATGCGTGGGACCGGTGAGAGGCCCCGAAGGCGTCGTTGACGTAGACCTCGGCAAGGTCGGCGAGTTTTTCTGAAAAAGAGGGGTCGTCAGCCCGCTCCTCCGGGTGGAACCTGAGGTTCTCGAGGAGAACGATATCCCCGTCGCTCATCGCCGCGACCGCGCTCTCCACCTCCGGCCCGATGCAGTCCCGGAGCGCGACGACCGGCCGGCCGAGCAGCGCGGAGAGCCGGTTTGCCACGAGGGCGAGGCGTAACCGCTCAACGATCTCGCCTTTCGGCCGATCCAGGTGGGAGCAGAGGATGACCCGCGCCCCTCGCTCGCAGAGGTAATTTATCGTCGGCAGGCTGGCCCGAATACGGGTGTCGTCGGCGATTGCCCCTTCCTCATCGAGCGGCACGTTGAAGTCGGCACGGACGAGCACCCGTTTGCCCCGCACGTCGATCTCCTGGACTGTCTTCTTCTGTCTTGGTATCACGTTCTGCATACCGGCATACCCCCGGAGCAGCGGAGAACGAGAGGGTTTCCATGCCGCGTGTGCGGGCGGCCGCGCCTCCCTCCGGCTCTTCCTGTCTTTCGTTCTCCACCGGATTACGGTTCGCAGTGCATGCGTGCCCTGGCATATATAGTGTTCGCAGCGTCACCCGCAACGCGGGCCCGTGCGGCAAAGGCGACGATGTCGATCAATCCGCCCCGAAAAGTGTCGCCGGCCCCGGTTCCCGGCTGGGGCCGGCGGTTGGTCGAATCCCCGATCTTTTCAGCAGGTTCACTGCTCCATGCGGCGTTCCCAGTAGGGCGTGTAGCCGTAGTGGCTGTACATCCCGGTGAGCCAGGTGCGTTCGGCGGTCGTCGGCCAGTTGTCCTTGTCGAAGCCCGGCGCATTCTCCAGCCGCTCTTTTGGCACGTCAAGGACGAAGGTGTCGTCGGTCGCGTTGTACTGCAGGGCCTCCCAGGGGACGGCGAAGAGTTTGTCGCCGAGCCCCATGAGCCCCCCGAACGAGAGGGCGGCATAGGCGATGCAGCCTTCGCCTGTATCGATCACGACGTCCTTGATCGTCCCGAGATCTTCGCCCTGCGGGTTCCTGACCGAATAATCCTCAATATCCTTCCCCCGGATAATGCTCCGTGTCTGCATCTCTGTAGCAGTTCCTCTCATGTGTATCACGTCTCCATAATTGTGGAACGTCCTGTCCCACGGCAAGAGGGTGAATACAGGCCGGGGATATTTAATTGTTATTGAAATATAATGGTGTGCAGATATGTGGTGCCGCAGGAGCGTTTTCCAGGGCAGGCCCGGAGACAGCGTTGCCCGGAGCGCGACCTAATGCTTCGCCTCCTCTTTTTGTCGCCATTCACCGCCCGGCCCCTTCTCGTAGACGTGCTCCACCGCCGCCCAGGCGACCTTGTGGGCAACCTCCTCGCGTGACGTTTCCGGGTTTCGCCGCTCCGAGGGATCGGCGTACTGCTCCCAGGCGCTGTTGAACGCTTCGCGGTAGATATCCTGGCCGTGCTCGGGAAGCGCCTCTCTCACCGGTAGCGGCAGGTCTTCGTTCCGTCCGTACTTCGGCATCGCACCTCACCAGCCGTTCTGCTCCGTCTCTCCCATCCTCACGATAAACGTACCGGCCCGGCAGGTCGTCACCTTAATCCCGTGCCCGGAGAGACTGTTAGGATACATGCCGTGCAGGCGGAATCGCCGGGGAAACCCGGTGAACGCACGCCGCACGGCCGGAATGCTGCAGTCATGAAAATCTACTGGCGACACATCCCCCAGGCGAACAACTCCTTCGCCGCGCTCGCTGCCGCGTGCGAGGTGCACGGATACGACCTCGAGGCGACGGACGGGCCGCTCCCCGACATCACCATCTACAGTATAAACTCCATCAACGAGCGTATCTACCGCGACGAGATCGTGGGAGCCGACTGCATAACGATCGTCGGCGGCCCCCATGCCTCCGCCTGCTACCGCGAGGTGGCGGAGTATGCCGACTACGTCGTCGTCGGGGAGGGGGAGTACACCCTCCCGGCGCTTCTCTCCGCCATCGAGGAAGGGAGAGATCCGCCTCCCGGGGTCGCCACCGCCGCCGGTTACACGCCCGCCCGCCACACCGTCCTCCTCGACGGCTACCCGCCGTTCTCCCGGATCAAGGGGTTCGTCGAGATCACCCGGGGATGCCCGTTCTCCTGCGGCTACTGCCAGACGCCGCGCCTCTTCGGGCGGTGCATGCGCCACCGCTCCATCGACGAGATCGTCCGTTACGCCTCGCGCTACCGGGATATCCGGTTCGTCACCCCGAACGCGTTCGCCTACGGCTCCGACGGCGTTCATCTCCGTCTCGACAAAGTCGAGCGTCTCCTCCGGAGCCTCAAAGGCCGGGTCTACTTCGGCACCTTCCCCGGCGAGGTGCGCCCGGAGTGCATCTCGCAACAGTCGGTCGAACTCGTCCTCGACACCTGCGCCAACACCCGCCTGCACTTCGGGGCGCAGTCGGGAAGCGACCGTGTGCTGCGCCACCTGCACCGCGGGCATACCGTCGAGGACGTCGTCCGTGCCTTCGACCTCTGCCGGGAGCACGGCCTCGTCCCGGTCGTCGACTTCATCCTCGGACTGCCGTTCGAGAGCGACGACGATCAGCGCGCGACGCTCGACCTTGTGAAGATGGTCACCCGGGGCGGGAAGGCGCACATCCACTACTTCATGCCGCTACCCGGGACTCCTCTCCAGAATGCACGCCCCCGTCCGCTCCTCCCCGAGACAAAAAAGGTTCTCGGGAAACTGGCGCTCGACGGCAGAATAACCGGCTCGTGGATGGATCATGAGATAAGGTTTTTTAGACGCACTTCTCATCTATAGAGCATGACGGATGTGCTACTCCTAGCAGATCTGCACGGTAACTTCGGAAAGCTTGACGCTTTTCTCAGCTACGACTACGATGCAGTCATCATTGCAGGCGACATCACCAATTTCGGTCCACTTGAGCCTGTAGATTCGGTACTCTCCAACTTCGAGGTGCCGTGTTTCGCAATCCCCGGAAACTGCGACCCCCGCGAGATCGTCGACGTGCTCGAACGCTCGGATGCGGTCTGCCTGCACAACTCGTGGATCGCGCTCGGCAAGATCACGCTTGCGGGTCTTGGCGGTTCGAACAAGACTCCGTTCGACACGCCGTTCGAGTTGACGGAGGAGGAGATCGATAAAGAACTCACCCGGATAACCAATCACATGGACAAAAACGTCCACAACGTCCTGCTCTGCCACGCCCCGCCGTACGAGGCGCTTGATACCGTCGAGGATAACCACGTCGGCAGCCAGAGCATCCGAAAGCACATGGCCCGGTTCGATCTGGTCTGCTGTGCCCACATCCACGAGGCACGGGGCATCACCGAGGTCGACGGCGTCAAGGTCGTCAACCCCGGACCTGCTTCAGAAGGTTACGGCGCTATCATCCGTTTCGGGAAGGAGCCCAAAGATATCCATATAGAACTTATTGCTGTTTAAATAGCAGCATCTCCAGATACGAGGTGTAGATCGGTGGGCCGTCTACACCCAATTCTTTTGCAATCGCCCCGATCCGGCCGGCGGCATCCTCTTTGTCCTTTTCTGTCAGGATCTCGATCTCGGCGAACGTCCCGAGCCCCTCGACGTCGTCGAGCGTGACCGTCACGTCCCCCATCTCGTAGAACTCCCGCATCTTCGAGACAGTGGCGGCACGCCGGAAACCGAGACGGGAGAGGATCTCCTCGAGCGTCTCTCCGTCGGCGACCGCGAGGTTGAACTCCTCGCGGGCCTTCGCGCTCCCGACCCGGATCTTCGGGCCTTTGTAGGTCACGGTGACCCCGGTGTCGTCGTACCTGACCCTTAATGCCTCGTCCGTCTCTCCGAAATCACGGTGGGGGGCGTTGTAGTAGACGTCGCGTTCCTGTTGCCTTTTTTCCATCCGCACTTCCTTCCGGTCGAGCCCGGCCCTGACGCTCTCCAGGTCTCCGACCGCAAATTTCGCTTCTACTTCGAGCATGCCTGGTCCCAGATCGTCTCTCGGGAACGACGATAAACCCTCACCGCCCGACCCCGGGCGGGCCGGAGGTTTTCTGCCGGATCAGGTCTCTCTGCCGTTCTGCGGCGGCGAGGAGCGCGTCGTCTCCGAGCCGTTCCGCGGAGAGCGCCGCCCGCTCCGTGAGCATCAGGGCGGTATCGTGGTCCTCGCGATGGTGGAACCGGAGCCCGATCTCCAGGTTCAGGTCGGCGGCTTTCCCGTACTCGCGCGCGTGGAAGAGGTGACCGGCAAGCGAGAGAAGGACGTACAGCCTGCCGGGGAGGCGGTGCATGGAGCGCTCGAAGCAATCCGCCGCACGGGCGTTGAGCGCAACTCGTGCGTCTTCCGGGAGTTCCCGCCTGCAGTGCCCCTGCAGGAGGGGGTGCGCGAAGGCGTACTCACCGTCCGGAAGCTTTCGGAACATGCCGCTCTCCTGCAGCCGGTTTGCCATCGCCGTCACGCCCGCCCCCTGGAGGTCGAGCATGCAGGCCATGATCGGTACGGGGAACGGGGGGTTTAAGATGCAGAGTCCCTCCGTCCATGCCTTCATGGCTTCGGGGAGCACGGCAAAGACAAGCCCCGCGGGATCTGTTGCCCCGGCGATGACTTCCGCGACGTTTTCCCGGGACGGTGCGAGTCCCCGGTTGCGCAGGGCGTTGAAGCAGGCTATTAGACGGAACGGGTCGCCTGCACTCTCTTCGAGGAGGCCGGCGGCGGCATCCTCGATGGAGAGGTGAAACCGCCTCTCCCCGAGTTCCCGGATCTCGTGCCGCTGCATCCCGGATAACTGCACTTCGTGGATGCCGAGATCCCGGATCTCCTCCTGCATCGTCGCGTATCCGGAACCGGCGCCATCTTCCGTCCGGCAGGTGAAGGCGAGGAGGATGCCGGGCGGGAGGTCGTGCACAACGTCCCGGAGGAGACGCCGGTCGTGGTTCGAGGCGAGATGAACGTCGTCCAGGAGAACCGCCGCAACGTGGCCGGCCATACGCATCTGTCTCCCGAGCTCCCTGAGCAGTTCCTCGAACGCCTGGTATACGCGGTCGTATCCGACCTCGGGTGACCGGGCGAAGACGCCGACGATCTCCTCGCCGGCCTTCGGGAGCAGGCCGACCGGCTCTACCGGAGCGGCATATTTTTCGAAGACGTCGTCGGCGTACCGGGTAGCCTCTTTCATGCTCTCGGCATCAAAGAGGGCCCCAAACCCTGCGGATGCCGAGGATCGCCGAAGGTCGTTCAACAACTCGCGGAACGCAGAGAAGATCATCCCCGGGAGGTCGAAGACCTCCGCCCTGAGGACAGGAGACTGCTGTCCGCCGGGGCGTTCCTGCACCTCGTATGCGAGCCTGTTCAGGAGCGAACTCTTCCCGATGCCCGGCGGCCCGGAGATCATCACCGTCTGCCCGTGCTCGCCCACCGCCGAGAGAACGGCGGAAATCCGCTCAAGTTCCTCCCGTCTGCCGCAGAACTCCTCCGGAGGAGAGGGGGCGTACGAGACCCCGCCGGCCTGCTGCTGTATCTCGTCCATGATCCTGCCGGGGTGTTCCGGTAGACAGTATAAATACCATTCCATCCAAATAAAATGGAACAACAAGACGCAGGCATGCGGCGGGCAGGTGCGGGAGGCGTACCGCGTCCGCAACGCACCCGCTATTCAAGGTGAATGGAATGGCACTTCAGGAAGGAGATTTTATCAGGCTCAGGTACACCGGCCGTGTCGGTGAGAGTATCTTCGATACCACGGATGAGGAGAACGCAAAGGAAGAGGGGATCTACAACCCGCGGGCGGAGTACGGTCCTGTCACCGTCCGCCTGGGGAGCCACCACATCATCGTCGGCCTTGAGGACGAGCTGATTGGCAAAGAGGTAGGCGCCGAGGGCGAGGTCGACGTCCCGCCCGAGAAAGGGTTCGGGGCGCACGAGGATGGGGCCGTAAAGTCCGTCCCGGTCACGCAGTTCCGCGAGAAGCCGCAGAGGGGGATGCGGATCGAGGTCGAGGGCCGCGAGGGCGTCGTCGTCGACGTCATCGGAAGGCGTGCGGTCGTCGACTTCAACCACCCGCTTGCCGGGAAGACCCTGAACTACTCCTACGCGATCCTCGAGAAGGTCGAGGAGCCGGTGGAGCAGATCAAGGGTCTCATCAAGCTCTTCTCGGGCAGAGCCGATATCGGCGTCACCATCGCCGACGGCACGGCCGAGCTGGAGCTCCCTCCCGCGATCACCTACGACCGGCGGTGGATGGTCTGGCGGGGCACCCTCGTCCGCGAGATATTCGAGAACTACTCCGACGTCAACGACGTCGTCATGAAGGAGACGATCTCCCGCCCGGCCGAGCCGGAGGCGGCGCCTGAGGTCGTTGAGGCCGAAGAGCCCGCCGAACCCGCCGAGACCGAAGAGACGAAAGAGTCCGAGGAGTAATTCTCCTCCGCTCTTGTGGTTTTGCTTTTTTTTGAAGACTTTTCTACGCCTGTAGATGCTCCCTGAGTGCGAGGTGTCATGGGCTGTCGGGCACCCCTGTCTGGGATGCTTGTTTATGACCGACGGCAGCATGAAATGAGTTCTCATATCTGCGTTTCACGCTTATAGCACTCACCAGGGGTTTGAGCACCTGGAAGCGAGGGTAAAACCCCGTACACTGGACCGTGGGGGTATCGCCCTAAGGGGGGAACGACTGCCGGAACGGCAGGAGTTCGAGAAACCCGAAGGGTTTCGCTGTGGGGACAGGGGAGGGGGGATGCTCCCCCCTCCCCGTCAGCCCCTCCCCCGCGTGGCGATATCCACTGGAAATCCGTTTCCGGGAATGCGCAACAGCAGGAGCATCTGAGTTCCTTGGGTTCGAACTACGACTGTCTTCAGGTCCCCGAGTGCAATGAATATTTTGTCGCCGATCCTCTTGACCCCGGATACCCGCTCCCCCCCAGATCAGGAACCTGCGTCACCCGCCCGTACCCTTCTTTAGGTACCGGGCCGAATGTATTCTGAATCAATGGCGACACTACAGGGAATGAGCGGGGTCGATCTTCGTGCGCTGGTAGCGGAAGCTGCCGATCGCCTCCCGCTCTGGGTCGGCAAGATCTACCAGTTCGACGCGAAGACCCTCGGCATCAGGCTGAACGGTGAAGATCGGGCGAAGTACCTGTTCCTCATCGAGACGGGACGGCGCGCCCACTTCACCGCAGAGTTTCCTGTGCCTCCAAAGAACCCGCCGAGTTTCGCGATGCTGCTCCGGAAGCACCTCGAGGGCGGGAAGGTGCTCGGTATCCGCCAGCTCGGGCTCGAGCGCACGATGAGCCTCGACATCGGGAAGCGGGATACGACCTACCACCTCATCTTCGAGCTCTTCGACGAGGGGAACGCCGTCCTCTGCGACGAAGGCTACACGATCATCAAACCCCTCTGGCACCACCGGTTCAAGACCCGGGAGGTGGTCCCGGGCGCGGTCTACGCCTTCGAAGGGTCCGACTGCTCGTCTCTCTCGCCGGAGGCGTTCGGGTCGATGCTTGCAGAGTCCGACCGCGACATCGTCCGGACGCTCGCCGTCGGGTGCATGCTCGGCGGCGCGTATGCCGAAGAGGTCTGCAGGATCGTGGGCGTCGAGAAGAGCGCTGCCGCCGCGGAGGTGGACGCGGAGGCGGTTCGGGAGGCGCTCGAACGGCTGATGGCCGACGTCGGGCAGCGCCGTGAACCGGTGATAACGGCGTCCGGGTGCTGGCCGGTGGTGCTTGCCGGTGACGAGGTTCGCGAGCGGTTTGCGACCTTCAGCGAGGCGCTGGATGCCTTCTACCCGAAGACGGTGGGCGGAAAGGAGGAGGCCGCGGCCGGGAAGCCCCGCCTCTCCCAGGCGGAGGTGATCCGACGGCGGCAGGCGGAGGCGATCAAAGGGTTCGAGAAGAAGATCGAGCGTAATCAGCGGATCGTGGAGGTGATCTACGAGAACTACACTGCTGTTGCCGGGATCATAGCGACGCTCGATGAGGCGAGCAAAAACCGGTCGTGGCAGGAGATCGAGAAAATCCTCAAAGAGAACGGCGATAACCCTGCGGCAAAGATGGTCCGTGCGATTCACCCCGCGGACGCGGCGGTTGACGTCGATCTCTCGGGGGAACGGGTGAAGATCTATGTCCACGAGACGATCGAGCAGAACCTCGGCCGCTACTACGACCAGATCAAGAAGTTCAAGAAGAAGAAGACGGGCGCGCTCGCGGCCATGGAGCGGACGGTTCCCGAGAAGCCCCGGACGAAGCGGAACCTTCCCCTCCAGAAAAAGCGGTGGTATCACCGCTTCCGCTGGTTCACCACCAGCGACGGCACCCTTGTCATCGGCGGCCGGGACGCCTCCCAGAACGAGGAACTCGTCAAGAAGTACATGGAAGGCGGCGACCTCTTCGTCCACGCCGACGTCCACGGCGGGAGCGTCGTCATCGTGAAGGGCACGACTGAACACATGGACGAGGCCGTGCGGTTCGCCGCGTCCTACTCCAACGCCTGGAAGGCCGGGCACTTCACGGCGGACGTCTACGCCGCCCGGCCCGACCAGGTGAGCAAGACGGCCGAGTCCGGCGAGTACGTGGCGAGAGGCGCCTTCATCGTCCGGGGCGAGCGGCAATACTTCAGGAACGCGCCCCTGGGCGTGGCGATCGGCCTTCAGATGGCGCCTGAGGTCGCCGTCATCGGTGGCCCGCCCGGTGCCGTCACCGGGCGTACGAAAGTGTGGGTGGAACTCCGTCCCGGGCAGTTCGAACCGAACGACACCGCAAGGAAGGTGGTCCGGGCACTCAGGGAGAAACTCTCGGAGGACGAGTGGAAAGGGCTCAAGAACGCCCTGAACACCGAGGCGGTCGCCGCATTCGTCCCGCCGGGGGGCTCCGACATCGTGGAATCATGAAGGCCGAAGTCCGGGAGATGAAGAGACAGTTCGGCGAGATACGTCTCTTCCCGGAGACGCTCGACGACCTCTGGCACCTCTCCCACCTGGTTGGGCCCGGGGATCTCGTCTTTGCGACGACCTTTCGGAGCGTGGAGGCGGCGACCGACAAACTCCGGCCGGAGAAGGTCGAGAAACGGCCGGTGCGGCTTGGGATTTGGGTTGAGAAGGTGGAGTTCCACCAGCACACGAACCGTCTCCGGATCGCCGGCATCATCGAGAGCGGGGTGGACGTTGCCGCACACCACACCCTGAACGTCGAAGCCGGGTTCGAGATCTCGGTTGTCAAACGCTGGCGGCCCGTCGACTGTGAGCGGATCCGGCGCGCGGTCGACGCCTCCGCGTACGGCGTGGTTCACGTCGTGAGCGTCGAGGAAGGAGAGGCGCAGATCTACCGGCTGCGCCAGTTCGGCCCGGAGTGGGTGACGACCGTCACGGCCGGGAGCAGCAAGGGTGCCGATACCGGCACCCGGTCGGCGCTTTTTGAGAAAACGCTTGACACGGTCGCCGCGGTCACCGGGCCTCTCGTCGTCGCGGGCCCGGGGTTCGTGAAGGACGAGTTTGCGGAGTACGTGAAGGTCCGGGCCCCCGACCTCGCCGGGCGGATGGTCGCCGTCGAGACCCGTCGCATCGGGCGGGGCGCCGTGCAGGAGGTCATCGGACAGGGGATTCTTGACCGGCTGCTCGGCGACCTCCACCTCGCACGGGAGGTCGCGCTGATGGACGAGGTCCTGGTCAGGATCGCGACCGAGGGCGCCGTCGCCTACGGTATCGACGAGGTCCGCAAAGCGGTTGCCTACGGTGCGGCGGAGACGGTGCTGGTCGCCGACACCCTGCTCCGCGACGATGAGGCTACGGGCGTCATCGAGCAGGCCGAGCGCGTCAACGCAACGGTCGTGGTGCTGAGCACTGAGTTCGAGCCCGGGGAGCGCCTTGATGCCATCGGGGGCGCCGCGGCGCTTTTGCGGTATAAGATCGAGTGAGAGGCGGCGCACCTCGCACCTGATGGTGCTCGACCTCCTTCCTCGAAAATCTTCGGGTTTCTCGATCTCCGGTTCTCTGAACAGTCGCACCCTTCAGGTTTCTCAAACTCCGTTCCTACGGAACGTCGCACTTCGTACCTGACGGTGCTCACGCTCCTGCCCTTCGGCCAGTCGCACTTCGCGGCTTCGCGCTCTTCGCGTGAGGCTCCACCGTTATCTCTTCTCCCAGCTCACGCGAAGCCGCGAAGAACGCGAAGTTCAGTAGATGAGTATATGACTCCCCTGCGCACTCTTCGAGTGCTCAAACTCCATTTCTTCGAAACGTTGTTCTTCGCGTGAGATCGTGACGCTATCTCTGTATCGTCGTCTCATGTAACGTGCGTCGGACCGGAGTTCGACGAACATCGCAAGTGCGATGCGGTCCTTTCTACGTCACTGCACCTCGTTACTATCACCCGCTCCGCTGCCCCTCCTGCCCCGTCGGGCAGGAGGTACCTACCTTTTATAACCGGAGAACGTCCAATAATGTAGTAATTCCGTCAATCCCGGGAAGTGGCCAGAAGTCGGTTTGCTCCGCCGGGCCGCCGCCCCGAAGGGACTTCCCTTTCAGGAATGGCGCAACACTGGTGTCACGATGAGCGATAATGCGGTAGCAGCAGAGGTCGAAAAGACACGACCGCGGACCCGTGCCGAGAAACAGGTCGAGCACAGGAATCGGATGAAGCGGACGTTAGTAGCCTGTTTCATGGGCATCCTCGCCGGAGGACTCTCGTTCTACCTCTCCGGCACCCCCGACCCGGTGAGCGGGCTCCAGCAGAACGCCATCATCGGCATCCTTCTCCTGATGGCGGGCGTCGTCTTCCAGAAACACATCTTCATGCTCCTTCGGCTCGACTACATGGAGTTGACCGGAAAGGACTGGTTCTACCAGAGTTTCATGACGTTCGCGCTCTGGTTCATGACCTGGACGATCCTCCTGACTACCACCGTTCTGTGATCACCCATGCGTATTGCTGTCGTACACCGTGATCGGTGTCACCCTGCCAAGTGCGGCACCGAGTGCATCCTCTACTGCCCCCGCGTCCGGACCGGCGACGAGACCGTCGTCATCGGCGAGGACCAGATCGCTGTCATATCCGAGGAACTCTGCGTCGGGTGCGGTATCTGCGTGAAGAAGTGCCCCTTCCAGGCACTCGACATCGTCAACCTCCCCGAACAGCTCGACCAGCCGACCCACCGCTACGGCCAGAACGGCTTCGTCCTCTACGGCCTTCCGATCCCCGTCGAGGGGAAGGTCACGGGCGTCCTCGGGCCGAACGGCATCGGCAAGAGCACGTCGGTGAAGATCCTCTCGGGCACGCTCGTCCCGAACCTGGGGAGAACCGATGAAGAGGTCTCCTGGAAGGAAGTCCTCGACCTCTACCAGGGGACCGAGCTCTTCGACTACCTCCAGCTGCTCTCGCAGAAGAACGTGAAGGTCGCGGTAAAACCGCAGTACATCGACCAGATCCCGAAGGTCTTTACCGGGTCGGTGCGCGACCTTCTCGCGACCACCGACGAGCGCGGCAAACTCGACTACTACATCGACCGGTTATCGCTCAGGGCGGTCATCGACCGGCCGATCGCGACCCTCTCCGGCGGCGAGCTGCAGCGGGTGGCGATCACCGCCTGCCTTGCGCGTGACGCCGACTTCTACTTCCTCGACGAGATCACGCCCTACCTCGACGTCTACCAGCGGATGGCCGCCGCAAACCTCATCCGGGAACTCGCCCTGGAGCGGCCGGTCGTGATCGTCGAGCACGACCTTGCCATCCTCGATATGCTTGCCGATACCGTGCACATCGCCTACGGAGAGCCGGCGGTCTTCGGTGTCATCACCCACCCGAAAGGCGTCCGGGTGGGGATCAACCAGTACCTGGAGGGGTTCCTCCCGGAGGAGAACGTCAGGTTCAGGACGTACGCGGTGACGTTCGATACCCGGGCGCATGCTTCCGACGCGGAGCGGGAGGTGCTGCTTGAGTTCCCGGCGATGACGAAAGGCTTTGAGCAGTTCTCGCTCATCGTCGACGGCGGGGAGATCCGGAGCGGCGAGGTTCTCGGGGTGCTCGGGGCGAACGGTATCGGGAAGAGCACCTTCGCGCAGCTCCTTGCCGGGGTGCTCGAACCCGATACCGGGGCGATGGACACCCGGGTGCGGATCTCCTACAAGCCGCAGTACCTCAAAGGCGACACGGAGGCGACCGTCGAAGAGGTCCTCCGGCAGACGACGACGAAGTTCGACACATCATACTACCAGCACGAGATCCTGGAGCCGCTCTCCCTCGCGCAGCTCCTCCAGGCGCCCATAAACACACTTTCCGGCGGCGAACTCCAGCGGGTGGCGATAGCGATCTGCCTCTCGCGCGACGCCGACCTCTACATCCTGGACGAGCCGAGCGCCCACCTCGACGTGGAGCAGCGGGTGAAGATCTCAAGGATGATCAGGAAGCATGCCGAAGGGCGGGACGCGAGCACGCTCGTGATCGACCACGACATCTACGTCATCGACATGATCAGCGACCGTATCCTGGTCTTCGAGGGCGAGCCGGGGGTGCATGGCAAGGCCGCCGGCCCGTTCGACATGGCGCCGGGCATGAACCGGTTCCTCGAGGCGCTCGGGATCACTTTCCGCCGGGACAAGAGCGGGAGGCCGCGGATCAACAAACCGGGCTCGTTCCTGGACCGGGAGCAGGTCGCGGCCGGGGAGTATTACTATACTGAGATCTCGAAGTGATGGGCGGGGTGGGAAATTCTCTTTTTTTCGTGAGCCGTCGATAGTAACCACGAAGATTTAATTGGAAACAGAGTCACGTTCGTCGGCGTCCCAAACACGGTTTTCCAGTGAATATCGCGTCTGGGGGTGGGGTTGCAGGGGAGGGGGGAGACCCCCCTCCCCTGTCCCCACCCCCCGTGGCGGTATTCCCACGGTCCAGTGTATCGGGTTTTTTCCGGGCCTCTAACGTTCCATCAGTCTCGTCAAAAGGGGGTACCTGTGATTGCCGGGCAAACAAGCAGCTTCTAGTCTTTGAGGATACGCCCAACTAACTCACAGGCCGGCTCAAACACGCCTGTGCATTTGACCGTAGTGTTGCGATGGTCGGAGGCACCTGCCTTCCCGGAATCTCTGGTTACGCCTCAAGCCCCGTTCACCCACGGCTCCCCGCGCCGATCAACCCTTCAAAGAAAGCCCAAACCCCCTCAAACAGCCCGGCAGCCTCTTCGGGTGTCTCCACCTGTGTCGGGGTCCGAGGCAGCGGCGTCTCCGTCACTTCCGGTGCCGGCACCGGGGCGGCGGAGAGATCGAGGGTGGCGTGCTCCGTCATCTGCGGGATGTAGCCCACGTTCCCGGGAACGATGAACCAGCACCGGCCGTCGGCGTCGACGAAAAGTTTCTTGACAATGTTTACGCGGATACCGTCCCCCGACGTGATGTGCAGGGCGACGCCCGACGAATTCCGCGCGTATATCCCGTTATCGGATGCGATGTAGAGCATCCCTTCGGGTGTCGCCGCGACGTCGTTGATCATGACCGGGAACGCGCCCAGGTCTTCGGCGCCGAGGACCTGTGTAACCCCCGCATTGGGGGCGTAATGGAGAACCGTCGTGCGGTTGAAGAGGTACACCCCTCCGAACGGATCGACCCGCACCTCCGAGACCCCGCGAAGCGTGTCGTTACCGTAGGTGACCCGCTCGAAGCGGATGTCGCCCGTCCGATTCTTGAGCACCCCGATACCTTCGTTCTCCGATCCGATGACGAGCGCATCGCTCGCGGCATCGACCGCCATGCTCACGACGGTATGGCACCCGAGCCCCTCGGGCCCGGCCGGCTTGTACCACGTCCAGTCATCCCCGTGGCAGCGGTGGAGGCCCGCCCGCCCGGTGGCGATCCACATCTCGTCCCCCCACCGTTCGATGCAGTTGACGTTGAGGTTTTTGAGGAAATCCAGATCCTGGACGGCACGGTATTCCTTCCCGTCTCCGATCTGCAGCCCGTTCGGGTATCCGATCCAGAGGTGCCCCTCCGCGTCGAGGGCGACCGCGGTGACCATGGTCTCGAGAGGCGCGAGCAGACCATACGCCGTCTCTTCAGGATGCCTCGCGTTGACCGAATGCCAGGTGCCGTTCGCCATGTACACCGAGATACCGCTGTCGGTCGCAAAGATGACGTCTCCGTACCGGCCATTGATCGCATCCTTTACCCCGGCGGACGCGATGCCCGAATGATAATCGGGCACCTCGACGTACAGAGCAGATGCAAGAGGGGTGAATAGAGATGCCGCGGCTAAAATGAGGATCAGAGCGCGATACATGTCCCGTCCGCCCTCTTGATGATGAGGCGCCCCTTTCCCTCCGGCCAGTAGTACACAGACCGCCCGAGTTTTCCGCCGGTCTCCTCGTGTTCGATCCTGATGCCCTGTTCCTGAAGCAGTTCCTTCACCACAGCGGCGTTTCGCTCGCCGATATTCAGGGAGTTGGCCGAAAACTCAAACATGCTTGCACCGCCGACCACGATTGCGGTGATCGAGGATTTTGAGCTTCCGAGTTTCGTCATCTCCTCGAGGAGCGCGCACATGGCAGTATCTGCGAACTTCCCGGGACGATCGGTCACCCCCCGGCTTTCGGGGAGCATGATATGGGCGAGCCCCGCAAGGGCCCTCCGCTCGTCGTGCAGGATGAGCGCGATACAGGAACCAAGCCCGATCGTCCCCATCGGGCACTTCCCGACCCGGAGTTCGCCCAGACCCAGGATTATCGCCGTCTCTTCACCAAAAAAATTGTTCTCCATGATATCCCGGAGGCTGATTATGAGAGCGGTTCCATCATCTGTTCCAGCATGACGAACAGCTGCTGCGTAAGTTCGGCGTTCGGGAGCATGTAGATGCCCCCGTAGACAGGCGGCGCCTCGCTCGTGAGCTCGGTGTTGAAGATCAGGACGTCGTTCACGTCGCCGGCCACCTGCGCGACGATGGACTCGAAGGCGGCATGCGCCATATCGATGGCCAGCGCCGGGGGAGACGGCAGCATGACGATACCCAGCAGTTCGGCTGTCGCATCGAGAAACGCCGATATCATGATGTTCCCGATCTCGATCGCAGCGCTCTGGTCCATCTCGTTGATCTCGCGATCGGTATCGGTGGTGCCGAGCATCTGGTTGGTCAGCTGGATGACGGTCTCCCGGGGCATGCTGACGACGACATACCCACCGTCCGCGACCTCCCCCTGAATCTGGAAGACGACCATGGCCGAGATCTCGTTGCTGATGTGGTTATGCAGATCGGCGATATCGATGGCCAGCACCTCCGGCACCGTCATCTCGATCGGGCTCATCAGCATCTGCGATAACGTCGTCGCCGCGTGTGCTGCACCGATATTCCCAAACTCTGCCAGCGCGTCTTTCTGAAACGGATTCAGTTCCATGAGAATTCTCTCCTAAATCATTGTATTTACATCGAGTACCGGCACGACATCCCCGTCTCCGGGGATGGTGATCCCGCTGATCCCGCGGCAGTTGCCTGCAATCCTGGAGAGCGGTTTCACCACCACTTCCTGCTGACCGTCGACGGAATCGACGACGATACAGCATCTCCTGCCGTCGTTCTGCAGCACGACCAGCGTGTCGCTCTTCTCAGCCCGGCCGAACATATCCTCCAGGCGGTGCATCGGAAGGGTCTGGTCACGGAGCAGGATCGCCTCGCTGTTGCCGATCCGGTGGATAGCCTCCGGTCTCGTCTGCGCCACCTCGACGACGTTGCTGACCGGAATGGCGCACCGCATGCCGCTGATGTGTACCATCATGACATCGATGATCGCCATCGTCGGGGGGAGGACAAGTTCGAACTTCGTTCCCCTGCCTACCTCTGTCTCGACCTTGATCGATCCTTTGAGCGATTCTATCGTCTTCTTGACCACATCGAGCCCGACACCCCTGCCGCTGATGTCGGTGATCGTCTCGGCCGTGCTGAACCCGGGTTCGAAGAGCAGGCCGACCAGTTCGTCTTTCGTTGCGCTTGCCGCCGCTTCAGCCGTCATGAGACCTTTCTCAACGCCCTTCTTCCGGAGTCTCTCGGTATCGATGCCGGCACCGTCGTCCTCGATATCGATGACGACGTTGTCCTTGTCCCTCCTTGCCGTCAGCCGCAGCGATCCTTTGGGGGGTTTACCGCCGGCTTCGCGGATCTCCGGCGTCTCGATGCCGTGGTTCACGGCGTTCCTGATGATGTGCAGAAGCGGGTCGGAGAGCCCGTCCATCATGCTCCGATCGAGTTCGGTCTCGCCGCCTTCGATGGAGAACTCGACCTCCTTCCCGTCGTGGTTTGCAACGTCCCGCACGACCCGGGGAAGGCGGTTGAAGATGCGCTCGAGCGGCATCATCCGGATCCCCATCATGAGGTTCTGAAGGTCGGAGACGGAACGGCCGACCATGGAGAGCGCCTCGTCGAACTCTTTGATGCCGTGCTTCTTTGCGATCTGCTCGAGCCGTCCGCGGTTGATGACCAGATCCTCCACCAGGTTCATCATGCGGTCGAGCCGCTGGATGTCGACGCGGATATTCTTGATCTCCCGGCTCTTCTCGGCTTTCACCGCCCGCTGTACCTGCGGCGGCGGGATCTGCGGTTCGGAGGGGGCCTGTTCGGGCGCTCGAACCTCCTCGCTCGCCACCGGGGGGATCGCGAGAGGAGCCACCGTCGGCGACTGCGAAGTAGAGAGAGCAAGGAGCGAGATCTCCGTGCCGGAAGCGATCGTCCTGAGCGCATCCACCCCTGCCTCGCTCTCGATGAGAATCTCGAACGCCCCGTCGAATTTTCCGTCCTCGAGGAGTTCCCGTGAGGGGGTCGTCGAACGGACCGTCCCGATCTCTTCCAGGTTCTGCAGGAGCAGCATTGCCCGGATGTCCTTCATGGTGCTGGACGGGTCGACGGCGACTGCTAACGTATAAAGCGGCCGGCCGTCGGCTTCTTCTGCCTGTTCGGGAGGAACCCCGGCGGAAGCCGCCATATCGGGAGTCTCCTGCTCGCCTCCCTCCTCCTCTTCTTCGGCAAATGCCTGGAGATCCTGGACCAGACTTGTGGACTGCTCGTCGGACGGCTTTTCTCCTGCTTCGATGGCATCCAGCATCCCCTCGATCGCGTCGGTGCAGGTGAGCAGAAGGTCGGTGAGCGACGCGGTCACCTCGCGCCGGCCGCTACGGATGAGTGAGAATACGTCCTCCATCGAGTGGCAGAGGTGCTCCATCGCATCAAAGCCCATCGATGCCGACATCCCCTTGAGCGTATGTGCGGACCGGAAGATCTCGTCGATGGCTGTATGCTGGTCATCTCCGCTCTCAAGAGCGAGCAGGTTGTTCACGATGTTCTCGTGGTTCTCCCGTGATTCCTCAACAAACAGCTTCCGATATCCCTCTTCGTCAAACATGATTCACCTCGAGTTGGCTGACTGCTCTCGTGATCTCGCGCGCGAGACTCTCGAGCGGAATCACCTTATCGACGCAGTTCCTGGCAAGAGCGGAGCGCGCCATCCCGTATACGAGACAGTCCTCTTCGGCGCATACCATCGTCCTGCCGCCTGTACCCTTCACTGCGAGCGTTCCCTCGCCGCCGTCGTTCCCCATCCCCGAGAGGAGCACGGAGACGGTGCGCGAGCCGAAGACGCGTGCTGCCGAGGCAAAGGTCTTGTCGACGGCAGGCCGAACCGCGTGCAGGCGGGGAGCGGTCGAGTGGACGATCCGCCCGTGGGTTTTCCCGTTGCCCGATACGACTCCCGATATGACTGTGTGGAACCCGGCCTTTGAGAGCAGGACCATTCCGTCCTGCAGATTGTCTCCGTTCGCGGTCTCTTTCACGGGAAGAGCAGAGACTCTGTTCAGGCGCTCGGCGAGCGATGCGGTGAACCCCTCGGGCATATGCTGGGTGACGACGACGGCGGCAGGCAGGTCCGGCGGAAGCGCGGAGAGGAGCGTATCGAGCATCGGCGGTCCCCCGGCAGAAGAGCCTATCACAACGACTGCATCCGCCTCATTCCGGCTGACTGCTGGGGGTTTTATGATCGTCGGGAGCACGACAAGATTTCTGATCTTCTGGACGAGTTCTTTTTCGATGCCCCTGACGTTCGGAACGTCCCTCGGTTTGAGCATGAAATCGTCTGCTCCAAGCCGCAACGCCCGGTGGGTCATATCGGCCTGACGGGAGGTCAGCGTGCTCAAGACGATCACTTTCGGTCTTGCGCTCGCCTTTTGCAGCGTCTCGAGGACCTCAAGACCGCCCATCCGGGGCATCTCGATGTCGAGCGTGACGACGTCGGGTTTTAGATCGGATATCTTTTCGAGGGCATCGATGCCGTTGACCGCTGTTCCGACCACTTCGATCTCCGGGCTGTCTTTGAGCAGATCCCGGAGAATCGTGCGGATGAAGAGCGAGTCGTCGACGATCAAAACCCGTATCATGGTTACGCACTGAGAACGTTCTTGACTTCTTCGAGAACTTTCGGAGCCTGGAACGGTTTGACGATGTAGCCTCTCGCACCGCTCTTGACGGCGAGTTTGACCATCTGCTCCTGGCCGACCGCCGTGCACATGATGACTTTTGCTGCCGGGTCGGCTGCTTTGATGGCCTTGAGCGCCTCGATCCCGTTCACTTTCGGCATGACTACATCCATAGTAACGAGGTCAGGCTTGAGTTCCTGATATTTGGCGAGGGCTTCCGCCCCGTCCGCTGCCTCACCGACGATGTCGTGCCCGCCGGAGAAGAGGATGTTCTTCAGCAGCGTCCTCATAAACATTGTATCATCGACGATTAGGATTCTCCCCATCGAACACCACTCACTGAATATTTGATAAAAAAGTTATATATACCTTCTTATTTTGAAGAAATAAAGTTTTTAATCTAATGGAGATTTTACAGACTCTGAGATGTATCTAACACCTTTTGGGGTTAGTTGTACTTCCTTTCTGACATAGAGTACTTCGGCGAGCCCCGAGCCGAGGAGTTTCTCGTAGATGACGTCGAGGTCTTTGTGCGAGAGTTTGAGCATGTTCTCGATGGCGCTCGAGTCCATCCCGCTGTAGACCAGCATGGCCACCTGCCCGGTCAGGGGATCGATCTCCTCGCTGACCTCGGTATCGTGCGCCGCCTCTTTGAGGAAGTTGTAGAGAACCTGGAGCGTCGTCAGCGGGCAGAGAACAAAACTCGTCACGAGTTCGTTCTCGCTGAGGTGGTCGATCTTCACGACGTCGAGATTTTTCTCCTGGATCTCCCGGGACGTAAGTTCGATGCCGGTCACCTCGTCGAGAGGGATGCAGACCTGCTTCTCCTGGCTGATGAACCAGATGCCGGTCTTCATGACGGTGATCGCGCCTTTCTCCCATTGCGCGTTCTGGACGAGTACCCCCCCGCGGATTGCGGGCGACATGAAGAAAGCGTTCAGCCGGTAGGCGCTCGCCTGGGTGATGATGAACTTTTTTAAGACCAGGAGAACCTTCTCGACCGAGGCGATACGGTAGACCCCCTCACCGGTCGCCCCGGCGGTGATGATCACCTGGTTCTTCTTCTCCTCGAGATCGACCACGGATTTGTATGGGATCTCCTGATTGAGGGGAGCATCGATGCGGAAACGATCCTCAGCGATGCCCATCGTCGTCGGGATCCACTTGCCTTCGTGCTCGACCTTTATCGGAACTGATTTCATCTTTGCTTCCCTCGTCTCCTCTGTATTACTCTATCCTGCGCGATATCATCATCGTTGTGATTTCATTGCCGTGAGGACATCCTCGAGCCCCGCCGCCAGGTCTTTCGCATGGAACTTCTCCCCTTTCAGTTCGCGGACCAGGCTGATATCCTCCACGAACGTCTTCTTTTTGGCGTCGGCTTTGAGTGCGGTGATCAGGTCGTCCTCGACCGCGCCGCCGGACGCAAAGGAGACCATGTCGAAGTCTTCTTTTGTCTCCTCCTCGATCTCCCCGAGGATGTCTTCTTCCGGGACAGGTTCTTCGGCGTCGGTCTCATCCTCTTCTTCGCCCTCGATCTCGATCTCGTCGAGATCCAGGTCGTCGAGCGTGGAGAGATCTTCGCTCAACGCGCTCATGTCCGGCATGCCGTCGTCTCCGGGCAGCTCCGGGACGTCCGCTGCTACCGGCGGGAGGGCGGCGTCGGGCTCGCCGGCGTCTCCGGCAAGATCGATGCCGGACGGAATGTCGAGGTCATCGAGCTCGCTCTGGTGCGACTTGAGAATATCCGATATGGCATCCGCATCCTCCGCCGAGAGCAGGGAGATCTGGTCGTGCTCGAACAGCGTCCCGGGGCCGGACGCTTCGCCGTCGATGTCGAGCCCCTCCAGTGAGTCGATGTCGATGTCTGCAAGCGAAGCAAGGGGATCGGCCGTGTTCCCGCCGGCCTTCGGCGGGGCCGGGGTTATGGACGGGTCGGGGACCGTCCCCTCGACCGTCTGGTCGAGCATGGCGTCGATCTGCTCGATGCCGCTCTTCTTCTCTCGTTCAGGAGCACGGGCATGTGCGATCGCTTCCAGGACCGATACCTTGAGTGTCCCGAGCATACCGGAGAGGTCGATCCCGGAGAACGGGCGTCCCGGGGTGGGGACCGGGCTCTCTGCCGGTGCACCCGGTTTTTCGATCGGCACATCGGGTTGTTCCTTCTTGCGCTCCCGGAGCGCGGCGCGCAGCCTCGAAGGTCTCAGGTCTGCAACGTCGAGCGCCCCGGTGACGACGAGCGCGAGGAACCCTGCGAGCACGGTGCTTGCGATGACGACCTCGGCGGTTGCGTCGAGGACGATGATCACGGAGCCTGTACCAACGGTTATTAGAAACAGAAGCGGACGACGTATATCTTCTCTCAACATCACACCTCCACGAATGCTGGAATGTTAAAGAATGCGCTCACCATGATCGGTGCAATGATGTAGACGGCACCGGTTGCCACGCAGAGCAGGCTTGCGAAGAAGTAGTACAGGTATCGGTCGCCACCCATGAC